>JAOPXO010000175.1 GCA_025965115.1 Aeromicrobium sp. | reverse complement strand
TTGAGCGTTGTCAGCCGCATGCCCTCGAGCTCGATCGCGATGTTGGCGACCATGAACGCCACTGCCTGACGGTGGGAGATCGGCTCGCCGAATGCCTCCCGCGTCTTGACGTACTCAGACACATAGTCGAGCACCGCCTGGCCGGTGCCGAGGGCGAGTCCGGCCCAGGCGAGGCGCGAGAGGCGGATGCACTCGCGATAGTCATCGGCTGATCCGTCGCCGAGGATCGCGTCGGCATCGACGTCGACGTCTTCGAGGACGAGTCGGCTGAGGCCTGCGGCGCGGAGTCCCATGCTGGGGTCTGCCTCAATCGAGACGCCCTTGGTGCTCGACTCCAGGAGGATGAGCGCCGGACCTCGGCCGTCGACATCGGCCGCGACGATGAACAGCTCGGCCTCGCTCCCCCGCACCACGGCAGACTTCACGCCGTTGAGGCGAAAGCCAGTGGCGGTCTTCGTCGCGGTGGTCCTGAGCTCGAACGGATCGAACAGCGGACGTGCTTCGGCGACGGCAAGTGCGGCGGTCGGGATGTCATCTCCGGCAAACGCCGGGAGGTATGTCTGCTGCTGCTCGTCCGAGCCCCACAGCGAGATGGCGGTCGCCACCGCTGCCGGCGCGAGGCAGGCGACGGCCTGGCCCATGTCGCCGTACGCGAGAGCCTCGGCGACGAGCACTCCGGTGACGGCGGAGCGGTCCTCCGACAGGCCGCCAAGTGACTCAGGGATGTTCAGGAGGGTCAGGCCGAACTCGCTGGTCTGCGCAAGGACTTCCTTGGGGGTGTCGTTGGCGGTCTCGGCGACCAGGGCACCTGGACGCAACACCTCAGCGGCGAACTCGGTGATCACGCCGACGATCATCGACTGGTCCTCGGTCGGCGAGAGGTCGAAGACGCCGGAGTCGGACGTACGTGCGAGGCGCGTCGGCTTGCCGGAACCCTTGACCCGCTTGAACGTGCGACCTGCGGCACCAGCGACCCGGAAACCGCTCTTGGCGCCCCGGTAGACGGCCTTCTCGGTCGTGCTTCGCAGCTTCAGCCGGTCGACGATCGGCGAGCTGGCGATACGGTTCAACACTGCCAGGCCCATACCCATCGGATCTCTGCGAGTGGCCACGGTGACTCCTTGACGAACATTGGTTGGACTGAATTGCCCACCAGAAGGTAACTGTAACTGCGAGTTACACCCTCGTATACCCATGGTATCCGAACTCACATCGACGGACCAGCAATCAACTCGTCCAACGGGGTCGATAACCTAGTCGGAGACAAAGTTGAGGAGTCCCGTGTCGCAGCCCCAGTCGCACTCGCGGCCCCTTCCTGACGACGGAAACGTACGCCCGATCACCAGGTGGGGCACTCCCGTCATGCATCGGGAGCTCGCCGACGTGACCAGCTTTGACGATGACCTCGCCGAGCTGGTCCGTGACATGGTGGCAACGATGCGCGCGGCCAGAGGAGTCGGGCTCGCCGCGAATCAGGTGGGCGTCGACCTCAAGGTGTTCGTCTTCGACTGCCCGGACGATGACAACATCCAGGTGAGTGGTGTGGTGTGCAATCCGGTGCTGTTCGTCCCGGAGGGCAAGGATCGCAATCTCGAGGACGAGGACGAGGGCTGCCTGTCGCTCCCTGGCGCGTTCACCCCGTGCGCCCGTCCCGACGAGGCGCGCGTCACCGGCTTTGATGAGCACGGCGAGCCGCTGGAGTTCTTCGGCACCGGTCTGCTCGCACGCTGTTTGCAGCACGAGACCGATCACCTGTTCGGCACCGTCTTCGGCGATCGACTGCCGGAGCGGGCGCGCAAGAAACTCTACAAGCAGCACAAGGAACTCGCCGAAAACTATCCCGATGACTGGCCGGTCACGATCCTCGTCGACGACGTCGTCATCGACCGCAGCTGACCCTCTCGCGGGCTATTTTCTCTTTGAGACGGGGGACGTCTTGAGGGAGACGCATGAGCAGCCTGCCGCACACCAGGGACCCCGCGGCGATTCCGCGGTTGCTCCGGTTGGTGCAGAACACCACCACGCCGGGTGTCGTATCGCCTGAACACCTTCGATCGAACGGTTTCAACCGTGTGGAAGGCCCCCGCCTCGTCGCCTTCCTGAGAGCGATCAGGTTTGTCGACAAGGACAACCACCCGACGAAGCACTGGAAGGAGTATCGGAGCGATCAGGCAGCGGCCAAGGTGCTCACCTCGGCGGTCCGCATTGCATATGAACCACTCTTCACCGCCTTCAATGAACCGGCTCGACGAAGCGACGACGAGATCGCTGTCGCTGTCCGGCAATTCACGAGTTTCAACGAGACGCACGTTGCGCAAACTGTGTCCAGCTTTCGAGCGCTGTGCTTGGCGGCCGGCCTGCAGCACTCGGCCGCGAAGGCGGTCTCATCCGACGAGTCATCCCCTCGCCGTTCGCGCTACGACATCTTGCGTGAAGTGGCGGCCCTGTCCGAGGTGTCTTCGGCCGAATTCAGTACTGCCCACCTCGCGCTCGAGTACAAGCTGATGCGTCCCGCTCATGTGGCCGCCTGGAATGGGTACGTGGCACTTGCGCTGATGCGGATGGCCAACGACGACTTTCACGCCCTACGAAGAATCCGACCCAAGTGGGATGTTACTTCTATCGAGGATGTGGCAATGCGCACTCCCGGACGTACGCTCATCGACCTGCTTGTCGAGCTCAGGATTGTCGGTGCGGACCAGGAATTCGCCCTGGCCGCGCTTCTGCAGCGCCGCAATGACTGCGCGCATCCGACATCATTCGAGCCAACGATCGAGCAAACCGCTGACTACCTCGACGACATCCTTGATCGAGGTCTCGCGCTCGCACAGCAGCCGATCGAGCTAGCGCTGGCGGAGTTCCCAACACGCGACTGCGACGGATGAGGCGACGTTGAGGGAGTCGATGTCGGCTGCCATCGGGATCGTCACGCGGTGATCCGCGGCCTGCTCCCAGCGGGGGCTGAGTCCGAATCCCTCGGACCCGACAATCAATGCGAGGCGATCGACATCTCGGTCGACCTGGTCGAGTGGCACTGAGTCATCGGCCAGGGTCATGGCGTACGTCGTGAACCCCGCTTCGCGCAGCATGTCAGGCGCGGCGTACCAGTCGTCAACGCGCGCATACGGCAACCAGAAGACCGAACCCATCGAAACCTTGATGGCGCGACGGTAGAGCGGGTCTGCACACCGTGGTGACAGCAGGACCGCAT
>JAOPXO010000151.1 GCA_025965115.1 Aeromicrobium sp. | reverse complement strand
ATCTCAATGCCCTCGACAGCGTGCTCACTCGAGCGTCCGACGGGCTCAGCTTGGGTGCCGCTGCCTTGATCGCCATGGCCAGGATCGGCAGCGTGCCGCCGTGGTTGGCCAGCTGGTCAAAGAAGCTGCGCACCTTCGAGTCGAGCAGGACCTGCTTGATGATCGCCTTGTAGTCCGCCGGAGACGACGCCCGTGCGGCGTGCACCACGGGGATGTCCTTCGCCAGGTCGTGCCAGTTGGGCTTGCCGGTGGCCCTGGCGGCCTGAGGCGCCGCGGGTTGCTTCTTTGCCGGCTGTTTCTTGACAGCCTGCTTCTTCGCTGGTTGCTTGTTGGCCTTCTTTGCCGGTGGAGCCCCACTGGGCTGTTTCGCGGCCGGTTGCTTCTTGGCCGGTGGAGCCGCACTGGGCTGTTTCGCGGCCGGTTGTTTCGTTGCCTTCTTCGCGGGTGCTTCAGCCGCCTTCTTGGCCGGCAACTTCTTGGGCGGCGCTGCAGGGTCAGCCGAGAACACCGCCTTCAGCGCCGCGGGTGGCGGCACACGTACGACCTTGAGCGCGACGTACTGGTCGACTTCCTGCTCAAGGACGTTGTTCACCGGGTGATCGGCGAGGGTCGCGCCGATGACGTACTTGTCGAGCTCGTGCAACCGGCGGACGAGCGGGACGAAGTCGCCGTCACCAGACACGATGATGAACACCTCGAGCTGCTCGAGGTCGGCGGCGGCTCGCAGACAGTCGACGACCAGCACGATGTCTGCGGCATTCTTCTCTGCCTTGCCGACGGAGAACACCTGCATCGTCTCGACGCCTGCCCGTTCGACATCGCGGCGATAGTCCTCGAGTCCGATGCGGGCCCAGTCGGCGTACGCGCGCGACATCGCGATGCTCCCGGAGCCGGCCTCTTGCGACGCAGCGGCCTCGAGCTGGTCGAGGATCTCCGACATCGAGACTTCGGGGATCTCGAGCTTGCCGTAGCCCTTGAACAGATTCTCGGCGTCGATGAAGACGGCGACGTTGCGGCTGGTCACCTGCTGAGGTTAGCCGCCCGGGATCAGCGCGAGCTGTAGTTGGGGGCCTCGGCGGTCATCTGGATGTCGTGCGGGTGGCTTTCCTTCAGGCCCGCCGGAGTGATGCGGATGAACTTGCCGCGCTCCTGCAGCTCGGGAATTGTGCGCGCACCCACATAGAACATCGACTGGTGAAGACCGCCGATCAACTGGTGCGCGACCGCCGACAGCGGGCCACGGAACGCCACTTGACCCTCGATGCCTTCCGGGACGATCTTGTCGTCGCTGGCCACATCGGCCTGGAAGTAGCGGTCCTTGGAGAACGACTTCTTGCCGCGGGAGGCCATCGCACCGAGTGATCCCATGCCGCGATAGCTCTTGAACTGCTTGCCGTTGACGAAGATCAGGTCGCCGGGGCTCTCTTCGCAGCCGGCCAGGAGCGATCCGAGCATCACCGTGTCAGCACCGGCAACCAGCGCCTTGGCGATGTCGCCGGAGTGCTGGAGGCCGCCATCACCGACGACGGGCACGCCTGCCGCCTTGCAGGCAAGCGAGGCTTCGTAGATCGCCGTCACCTGTGGCACGCCGACACCGGCGACGACGCGGGTCGTGCAGATCGAGCCCGGACCGACACCGACCTTGACGGCGTCGACACCCGCGTCGACCAGCGCCTGGGCACCGGGACGGGTTGCCACATTGCCGCCGAGGATCTGCACATGCCTCGTGGCCGGGTCGGCCTTGAGCTTGCGGATCATCTCCAGCATCAGGCGGGCGTGGCCATTGGCGACATCGGGTACGAGCACGTCGACGCCAGCCTCGACGAGGGTCGTCGCCCGCTCCCAGGCATCCCCGAAGTAGCCGACCGCTGCCGCGACCAGGAGTCGGCCCTGGCCATCCTTGCTGGCGTGGGGGAACTGCTCGGACTTGACGAAGTCCTTGACCGTGATCAGTCCGGCGAGGCGACCGGAGTCATCGACGATCGGCAGGCGTTCGCGCTTGTGCTGACGCAACAGGGCGGTCGCATCCTCGCGGCTGATGCCGACCGGTGCGGTGATCAGCGGCATCGGGGTCATGACCTCGTCGACCTTGGTCGACGCCCACTCGGCGACGGGGGTGAAGCGCAGGTCGCGGTTGGTGATGATGCCGAGCAGCCGGTTGTCGGTGTCGACGACGGGCAGCCCTGAGACGCGGTATTCACCGCAGCGCTCGTCGAGCTCCTCGAGCGTTGCATCGGCGCCGATCGTGACGGGGTTCGAGATCATCCCGGTCTGGGTCCGCTTGACCAGGTCGACCTGATAGGCCTGATCCTCGATCGACAGATTGCGGTGCAGGACGCCGATGCCACCCTGGCGCGCCATCGCGATCGCCATGCGTGACTCGGTCACGGTGTCCATCGCCGAGGAGACCAGCGGCACCTTGAGGCTGATCTCACGCGTCAGGCGGGCAGTCGTGTCGACATCGCTGGGAATCACATCGGTTTCGCCCGGGAGCAGCAGCACGTCATCGTAGGTGAGGCCGAGAGGCGCGAACTTTTCTGGGATACCCGTCTGCTCCATACCCCCATCGTACGCGGCCCCCGGGCGGTTCAACTCGCCGATTCGACTGGCACGGCGGCTGTTCAGAACCCCCACGCAACACCGCATACTCAAAGTACGATTCTCCCCATGGACCGCAAACCCGGGCGCCCGCGAGCGCTCACCGTCGACATGATCGCCCAAGCGGCGCTTGACGACGGGATAGCGACGTTCAGCATGCCTTCAGTGGCACGTCGTCTCGGGGTAGCACATTCAGGTCTCTATCGGTACGTGACCGACAGGGACGAGTTGCTGATGACTGCGCTCGACCGCGCGGTCGCGGAAGTCTCCTGGCCTTCAGCCGATCTCGAGTGGCAGGAGCTCCTCCGAGCCGTTGGCGAGACGATCTGGCAGATGTGCGAGCGACACCCTGGTCTCGACCGCGCTGCGTTGTCGGCACCGACGTCCGCTCCGGCTGCTGAGGTGTACGTCGAGCAGTACGTCGCGTCGATCCAACACCAGGGCTTCGAGCTCGAGGACGCCGCCGTGGCGGTCGAGTTCGTCATCACCTTGGCCCTGTCCGCTTCCGCGGAGATGGTGCGGCTCAACGAGATCGAGGCCCGCCACAAGGACGGCCCCAAGGTTCCGGTCATCAAGGCCTACGACACCGACGAGGTGTGGCGCGGCCGCGGTTGGTATGACCGCAAGCTACAGATTGTGCTCGCCGGGCTCACGACGCGGCACCTCACCGCTCCGTCGGGCGGCTGAGCGTCAGGCGGGGTTGGCTCCGCCGTACGAGAACGAGATCACGTCGATCGCATCCAGACGAACGGTGATCTGCGCGCCCTCCTGCAGACCCTCGCCCTTGCACCGAGCGATGACCGGCGGTTTCACGACCATGATCTCGGCGCCATGATCATCCACGTGCAGCACCACCGCGTCGAAGGACTCACCGATGTGGCCCTCGAGCATCCAGCCCTCGGCGGCGTCGATGCAGGAGCGGTCGGCCTTGGCGGTCTCGTGATCTGACGTCGACATGATGTCGGGCAATGACGGCAGCGCCTCGCGTACCCAATCGGGCACCGGCTGATCGCCACAGATCGCCAAGCAGATCTCGGTGCCGAATCGGTCGGCCAGGCGACGCAGCGGGGCCGTGACGTGGGCGTACGCTCCGCCGATCCCGGCGTGCGACGTCTCGTTGGGTCCGCCGCCATCGAACGTGGTGTAGCCCGCACCGCGCAGCAGCTTCGTCGCATC
>JAOPXO010000133.1 GCA_025965115.1 Aeromicrobium sp. | reverse complement strand
ATGAGCTGCCGAACCCACTCGAGGACAAGCGCCGCGCTCTGCGCGAGACCGGTCTCACATCGGTGCTCAATGGTGACGCCAAGCCGGTGGAGAAGAATGGCGCCTCGGTCGTCAAGGTCGGCAAGGGTTACAGCCCTGCTGACGCGGCTGCGCTGGCCAACAAGAAGACGTCCAAGAAGGCCCGGGCCGCCATCTCGGGGAAGAAGGTCAAGGACCAGTACGTCGAGCTCTCGCAGGAGCGCGCCGACAAGATCTTCGTGATCCTGGCCGAGTTCGGTGACCAGCGTCATCCCGACTTCCCCGATCAGGACACCGATCCGAGCATCCCCGGGCCGACGACATTCGACGGGCCGCTGCACAACAAGATCCCTGCGCCCGACCGCACCAAGGACAACTCGACCGTCTGGCAGGCCAACTACAACCAGAAGCACTACAAGGACCTCTACTTCGGCACCGGCAAGGGCGTCGACTCGGTCAAGACCTACTACGAAGCGCAGTCGTCAGGCCGCTACACGGTCGACGGCACGGTGTCCGACTGGGTCAAGGTGCCCTACAACGAGGCGCGATACGGCCGGGACTCCTCGTTCCGGACGGTATGGAACCTCATCCAGGACTCGCTGACGGCGTGGGTCGCCGACCAGAAGGCGGCCGGCAAGAGCGATGCGCAGATCAAGGCGACCATCGCCTCATACGACAAGTACGACCGCTATGACTATGACGGCGACGGCAACTTCAACGAGCCCGATGGCTATATCGACCACTTCCAGATCGTGCACGCCGGTGGCGACGAGGCCGACGGTGACCCGCAACAGGGCGAAGACGCCATCTGGTCACACCGTTGGTACGCATTCGGCACCGACGCCGGCATCACCGGCCCGGCTCAGAACAAGCTCGGTGGCACCCAGATCGGCAACACCGGCGTGTGGGTCGGCGACTACACCGCGCAGCCCGAGAACGGTGGCCTGTCGGTATTCGTCCACGAGTACGGCCACGATCTCGGCCTGCCCGATGACTACGACACCACCGGAGCCGGCGACAACAACAGCGAGTACTGGACGCTGATGGCGCAGAGCCGGCTCAACGCCAAGGGCGAACCCCTCGGCACCAAGCCTGGCGACATCGGCGCGTGGAACAAGCTCCAGCTCGGCTGGCTCGACTACGACGCGGTCAAGGCCGGCACCAAGAAGACGATCAACCTCGGCCCTCAGGAGTACAACTCCGATAAGGCCCAGGCTGCCGTCGTGGTGCTGCCCAAGAAGCAGGTGTCGTCCGACAACGGCGCTCCGGCGTCGGGCACGAAGCAGTTCTATTCCGACAAGGGCGACAACCTGGCCAACTCGATGACCACGGACATCGACCTGACTGGCAAGACAACTGCGTCTTTCACCGCCAAGATCCGCTACTCGATCGAGGAGGGCTACGACTACGCGTACTTCCAGGCATCGACCGATGGCGGCTCGACGTGGACGGCTCTGAACGGCACCTTCAACGGTGCGGCTCTTCCGCCGGACGCCACCGGAAATCCGTCCCTCACCGGTGAACACGCGCCATGGGATGACGTACTTGTCCCGCTGGACACCTATGCGGGCCAGAAGATCAAGTTCCGGGTCTACTACAAGACCGACGGAGGGGTCGCCAATCAGGGATTGTTCCTCGACGACATCAACGTCACGGTCGACGGTGCACCGGTCATCAGTGATGGTGCCGAGACCGGCGGTCCGGACTGGGCGTTCGACGGCTTCAAGATCGTCGGCGCCACGTCGACCCAGGCCTTCGACAACTACTACATCGCGGGGCACCGGTCATACGTCAGCTATGACAAGTACCTCACGACGGGTCCCTACAACTTCGGCTTCGCCAACACGAAGCCCGACTTTGTCGAGCACTACAAGTACGGTCACGGTTTGCTCGTGTCGTACTGGGACACCTCACAGGCCGACAACAACGTCAGCGAGCATCCCGGTGAGGGTCGCAACATGATCATCGACGCCAACCCCAAGTCGATCATCAACATTGCGACGGGTGCGCCATGGCGGTCGCGGATCCAGATGTACGACGCGCCGTTCTCGCTGCACAAGGCGGACTCGATGACGTTGCACACCAACGGCGTGGCCAGCTACATCCGAGGTCAGGCGGCCAATCCGGTGTTCGATGACACCAAGACGTACTGGTATGCCGATCTGCCGAACCACGGAGTGAAGCTGCCGGCGGCGGGCGTCAAGATCAAGGTGCTGACCGAGGACGGCACCAGCATGAAGGTCGCGATCAGCTGACCTTCACCACGGGCGAGGGGGCATCCATCAGGGGGTGGGTGTCCCCTCACGTATGTCCGGGCGCCGACATGACGCCGCCGCGTCGTTTCCCGACCTGGAAGGGCGACGCGGCGGCAGCTCGTGGGCGGCTCAGCGGGTGTGGATGACCTCATCGATCGCTCCCGGGGCACCGCCGAACTCATCGGCGACCTCGCCCTCGACGACGTCGGTGTCCTCAACGGGCTTGCCGTCCTCGTTGAGGCCCGCGTCGGCAAAGGCCAGCGCCTGGTGGTTGGTGCTGAGCACCGCGACTGCGGCCAGTGCCGCGAACGTGGCGATCGCGAATGGCACGTGCAGGTTGGTGTGCTCAACCAGCTTGCCGGCTGCAAACGGTGCGAGGCCGCCACCGATGAAGCGGACGAATCCGTATGCCGCCGAGGCCACGGGGCGCTCGACCGGCGACACGATCATGACCGCCTGCGTCGTCAGGGTGTTGTTGATGCCGATGAAGATGCCCGAGATGATCACGCACAGGACGAGAACGGTGCGGTTGGTCGGGAACGACGCGATGATCGCCAGGTCGATCGCAAAAAGGGTCAGCGCGGCGTACAACGAGTTCGCGGTGCCGAAGCGGCGCTGCAGGCGCGGCGCACCGATGACGGCGAAGAACGCGACGAACAGTCCCCAGCCGAAGAACACCCAGCCGAGCTGGATTGCGCTGAGCTTCATCGGGAACGGTGCGTAGCCCAGCATCGTGAAGAACGACCAGTTGTAGAGCAGTGCGGTGATGCTCATGAGCAGCAGCCCCTTGTGTCGCAGCGCCTTGAGCGGTGCGCCGAGGGACGTCTTGTGGTCCGGCTTGGGAGTTGCCGGGAGCAACATCGCGGTGGCGACGAGGGCGATCGCCATCAGGACGGCGACCCCGATGAACGGCCCACGCCAGGAGATCTCGCCGAGCAGGCCACCGAGCAGCGGGCCGGTGGCGATACCGATGCCCAACGCGGACTCGTAGAGGATGATCGCCCCGCCGATGCCGCCGCTGGCCGCGCCGACGATGACCGCGAGGGCGGTGCCGACGAACAGTGCGTTGCCCAGCCCCCAGCCGGCCCGGAA
>JAOPXO010000155.1 GCA_025965115.1 Aeromicrobium sp. | reverse complement strand
TGCGGCATCCCGCATGGGTACGTTGCTGGCAGACGTACTCCCGAGGATCTGACGTGGATCTCATCGATCGGGCGCAGGACTGGCTCAGCCAGGACCCCGACCCCGCGACCCGGGCCGAGCTGCAGGCACTCATCGACAACGGCGACACCGCCGCGCTCGAGGACCGCTTCTCCGAGCGGCTTCAGTTCGGCACCGCAGGCCTGCGCGGCGCGCTCGGCGCCGGCCCCGCCCGGATGAACCGTGTCATCGTGGCGCAGGCCGCGGCCGGACTCGCCGCCTTCCTGATCGAACGCGAGGCGAAGCCGAGCGTCGTGATCGGCTACGACGCGCGCCACAACTCCGATGTCTTTGCCCGTGACACCGCCGAGATCATGGAGGGCGCCGGGGTGCACGCACACCTGCTGCCGACTCATCTGCCGACCCCGGTGCTGGCATTCGCCATCCGTCACCTGGGCTGCAGCTCCGGGGTCATGGTCACGGCATCGCACAATCCGCCGGAGGACAACGGCTACAAGGTCTACCTCTCCGACTCGAGCCAGATCGTGCCACCCGAGGACAGCCAGATCTCCGACGAGATCGACCGGGTCGGACGGGTCGACGAGCTCCCGCGCAGCGATGCGTACGACCTGCTCGGACCGGAGGTGGCCGAGGCGTACGTCGAAGCGGTCATTGCGCTGCCGGATGCCGGGCCACGCGACATCGTCGCGGTCTACACGCCGATGCATGGCGTCGGGCGCGACACGTTGGTCGAGGCCGTGGCGCGTGCCGGCTTCCCGCCGCTCCACGTCGTACGCGAGCAGGCCGAGCCTGACCCGGACTTCCCGACCGTGGCGTTCCCCAATCCCGAGGAGCCCGGCGCGATGGATCTCGCACTCAAGCTGTCGTCGGAGGTCGGTGCCGACATCATCGTGGCCAACGACCCCGACGCGGATCGGTGCGCCGTTGGCGTTCGCGACGGCGAGGCCTACCGGATGCTCAGTGGCGACCAGGTCGGGGCCTTGCTCGCGGACTTCCTGCTCCGACGCGGGCTGACCGGCACGTACGCCTCGTCGATCGTGTCGTCCGACCTGCTCGGGCGCCAGGCCGCAGCTCACGGGCAGGCCTGGCAGCAGACCCTGACCGGCTTCAAGTGGATCGGCAAGATCGCGGATCTCGCCTTCGGCTATGAGGAGGCGTTGGGCTACAGCGTCGCGCCGCACATCGCGCGCGACAAGGACGGCGTCTCCGCCATCATCACGGTGCTCGAGCTGGCCGCCGGACTCAAAGCCGAGGGGCGCACGCTGATCGACCGACTCGACGACATCTATCGCGAGCACGGCCTGCACGCCACGACCCAGCTGTCCGTGCGCGTCGAGGACCTCGCGATCATCACCCGCGCGATGGACGTGCTGCGCACATCGCCTCCGACAACCCTGGGCGGGCACGCGGTGACGTCGCACGATGACCTCGCGGAGGGATATCACGGCCTGCCGCCGACCGACGGCATCCGTCTGGGCCTCGACGGCGACGCAAGGATCATCTGCCGCCCGTCGGGCACCGAGCCCAAGCTCAAGTGCTATCTCGAGATCGTGGTGCCGGTCGATGACTCGATCGATGTCGCGCGCAGCACCGCAGCGGCCGAGCTCGCCGCGATCAAGGCTGACCTCGCGACGGCACTCGGCCTCTAGACGGCTACTTCGTCACGACCAGGTCGATCGGGATGTCCTGAGTTCCGATCGTCTTGTCCCCCACGACGTGGATGACCAGGTGGTGCGTACCCACCTTCAACCTGGGATCGAGGACGGCGTGCCCGCGACCGTCGACGATCGCGCCGACTCCCACGGTGGCGCGGCCCTCGGTCACGTACGCGAAGGCATTCGAACCAGGCTTCGCGGACAACGTGATCACGGCAGGGTGCCCGTAACGCGTGGGACCGACCGTTGCGGTGACCTTGGTGATCTTGGACGCCGGGCTGAAGCCGACAACCTCCGGGTCGTGGTCACTCGCCCGGTACGGAGTCGGCTGGTAGAAGTCGGTCACGTTGTCGTTGTAGCGGCTGTACTCGCGCGCCACCGACTCATAGGCGTTGATGTTCCAGATGTCGGCACCCGCGACCTTGTCGAAGGCCTCCGGTGTGGCGAAGACGTGGTCGAGCGAACCGACCATGCCGTCGAACTGGTACGTCTCCTTGTCGCCGGCCAGCTTCTCGGGGACGTTGATGTAGCCCGCATCCTCGATGATCTTGACCGGATCCTCCTGGTTGTACGAGTTGAAGTCACCGCTCAGGAACAGCGTGTTGGTGCCGGCGTCCTGCTTCACCTGGTCGGCGAAGTCGAGCAGCGCGTGAGCCTGCAACGTGCGCGAATAGTTAGATGCGCCCTGCCCGTCGCCCTGGTCGTCGTCCTGCGGCAGGGTGCTGCTGCTCTTGGACTTGAAGTGGTTGACGATCACCGCGAACGTCGAGTCCGCGGGGCCACCGACCGGCCTGAAGGCCTGCGCGAGCGGCTCGCGGGCGTTGTCGAAGGCGGTCGAGCCGATCAGGATCTTGGACGCGCCGACGGTCTGCAGTTTCGCCGGCTTGTAGATGAACCCCGTGCGAATCACGTCCTCGCCGGTCGGCACGGCGTCCGGTGACTGCACCGCCGCCCAGGTGTTAGCACCGGCCGCGGCGTTGAGCGCGTCCACCAACTGGTTGAGCGAGGCGTCACGATCGAGGCCGAACTGAACCGAGTTCTCGATCTCCTCAAGGGACACCACATCGGCGCCGAGCTTGTTGATCGCGGCGACGATCTTGGCCTGCTGGCGAGCCAGGTTGGCCGCATTGGCCGCACCGCGCGGGCCGTTGTTGGTGCACGAGTCGACCGTCGTCGGGGCGCCCGAACGGTCCTTGAAGTACGTGCACGTGCCGCCAGTGAAGTCCTCGCCGGTGGTGGTGAAGTAGTTGAGCACGTTCAACGTCGCGAGTCGGATCGCGCCACCGACATCGCGCGGTGCAGCGGTCCGGGTGTTGCCGAACGTGACCGGTTCGTTGCCGCCCGCGGTGAGCTGGTGCGTGGGCTGCAGCTTCCACAAGTCATTGCGGTAGTCGAGCACGACCGGGTCATCAAACGTGGTCGGTGCGCCAACACGTACTTCATTGTCGGCGGTGAGCCACGGCACCGGGGTGCCCTGATTGGCCGCGGACAGGAAATTCAGGCTCGACCCGTCGTCGAGGGTGACCAGCGAACGAGCGTTGTCGGCGACAGCCTGGGTGTATGCCGCTGAGCCCGGCCGCGCCACATTGGTCGGCGTCTCGATCGGCTTGGTGCCCGACGCGAGGCCGATCTCGGCGTACTGATTGGTCGTGTAGTTGTTGGTGATCGTGAAGCGGCCTTGCGGGAGCAGCAGCATGCCCTCGAGCGATTCGCGCTGCGTCTCCCCCATCGGGAACGAGACCTTCGCCGGCGTCACGCCCGTGACCGGGGTGTTGAGGACGCTCCAGTTGCCGGCCGACGTGCTGAGCTCGGTCATCCCGTTGAACTCGCTGACCCGGCCGGTCACGCTGACCAGATCGCCGGTATGAACCGCCGAGGCGAAGGCCGACGAGAACACGAAGATGCCGTCCGAGGTCGTGTGCGTGCCGAGATCAATGTCTCCGCCGGTGCCATCGGTCTGGATATATGCGCCGCTGAACCCGCCGGTGTTGTAGTCAGCGGTGACGACACCCTTCGTGGTGACCTGCTTGCCGACCAGCGGGCTGGTCGCCCCGTCGCCCTGGATCTGCTCGATCGTCGCGTCCACTGGCGGATCCACCGGAGTGCCGCTGCCGTTGCAGGTATCGCCGCAGGGTTCGGCCAATGGGGTGCCGGAAATGAAGTCCGCGCTGTTGTTGTCGGTGTCTGCCCCAGCGGTGCGCTGCAGCGACGAGGTCACAGACGTGCCGCTCGCCTTGACCGCGGTCTCGAACGTGTTGGAGGTGCCGTAGCCGATCAGGTCGACGAGGTTGCTGTCGGCCAAGACGGCCGCGGGCGCTCCGGTCAACGGTGTCGTCGACTTCGACAGCGCGATCGTGCCGGTCGAGCCGGAGAAGGCGGTGGTGCCGACCACGTCGGGTGTCGGGAGCGCGGCGCCATTGGCGGCATTGCTGTTGCCGCTCACCACGAAGGTGCCGTGCGGCTCGATGTGATGGCCGCCGAGCGGTGTCACGCCGCTGAAGTTGGCCACGCCGGTTGCTGGGCGGTACTGGATCGACCAGCCGCTGAGATCGATCGCCTGATTGGTCGGGTTGTAGAGCTCGGCGTACTTGTTGAGATAGGTCGCACCGGCGCTGCCGCCGTTGACGTAGATCTCGTTGATCACGACGCCGTTTCCCGACGGTGACGCCGAGGCCGGGATCGCCACGAGCGTGGAGCCGATCACGAACGCGCCAGCCCAGCGTGCAATGACATGTTTCTTCATGTTCCATCCCCCGATGGCAGAGCAGTGTCGTGGTCAGAGACCAGAACATCCCGCGGCCGCTGGCCTGTCAACAGCCAACCAGCGCCCGGCAGATGACAAGTCGGTGAACCTCGCACCGAAGTTTCCGGCGATCGACTGTTGGGCCTAACCTTGACCGGTGGCCCCGACTGCAACAGCTTCTCTGCGCAAGACCCTCGACGGCCTGCCCGGAGTCGACCAGGTCGGCCTGGAGGCCCGAGCCGCCGGGCTCGGCACCCGCTCGATCAAGACCACCTCCAAGCAATGGGCCATCGACCTGGCGATCTCGATGGTCGACCTCACGACGCTCGAGGGCTCCGACACACCCGGCAAGGTGCGCGCGCTGGCCAACAAGGCCATGCGACCCGATCCCACGGATCCGACCTGCCCCTCGGCCGCGGCCGTCTGCGTCTATCCCGACATGGTCGCGATCGCCAAGGACACCCTCGGCGACAGTGGCCTCAACGTCGCCAGTGTCGCTACCGCCTTCCCGTCCGGTCGCGCCTCCCTCGCGGTCAAGCTCGCCGACACGCGCGACGCGGTCGCCGCCGGCGCCGACGAGATCGACATGGTCATCGACCGTGGCGCGTTCCTCTCGGGCAACATCGATCTGGTCTTCGACGAGATCGTCGCGACCAAGGAGGCCTGCGCCCGTCCCGACGGCTCGCACGCCCACCTCAAAGTGATCTTCGAGACCGGCGAGCTGCAGACCTACGACAACGTCCGCAAGGCGTCCTGGCTGGCCATGATGGCGGGCGCTGATTTCATCAAGACCAGCACGGGCAAGGTGCAGCCCGCAGCGACCCTGCCGGTGACCTTGGTGATGCTCGAGGCCGTCCGCGACTTCCGCGACGAGACTGGTCGCCAGGTCGGGGTCAAGCCCGCCGGCGGCATCCGTACGTCCAAGGACGCGATCAAGTACCTCGTGATGGTCAACGAGATCGTCGGAGACGACTGGCTCGATCCCGACTGGTTCCGATTCGGCGCATCGACCCTGCTCAACGACCTGCTGATGCAACGCCAGAAGATGCTCACCGGCCACTACTCCGGCCCCGACTACGTCACGCTGGACTGAGGCTCATGACCACCAAGCGCAAGACCTTCGAGTACGCACCGGCGCCCGAGTCGCGGGCCATCGTCGACATCAAGAGCTCATACGGATTGTTCATCAACGGCGAGTTCGTGGATGGCAAGGGCGGCTCGTTCAAGACGATCAGCCCCGCGACCGAGGAGGTGCTGGCCGAGGTCACGGAGGCCACGGCCGCTGACGTCGACACCGCCGTCAGGGCAGCCCGCAAGGCATACGAGACGGTGTGGTCGAAGCTGCCGGGCAGCGAGCGGGCGAAATATCTCTATCGCATTGCCCGCATCATGGCCGAACGTAGCCGCGAGTTCGCGGTACTCGAGTCGCTCGATAACGGCAAGCCGATCAAGGAGTCGCGCGACGTCGACCTGCCGCTGGTCGCACAGTGGTTCTTCTACTACGCCGGCTGGGCCGACAAGCTCGGGCACGCGGGCCTCGGGCCCGATCCGAAGGCTCTCGGCGTCGCCGGCCAGGTGATCCCGTGGAACTTCCCGATCATGATGCTGGCCTGGAAGATCGCGCCCGCGCTGGCTGCCGGCAACACCGTCGTGCTCAAGCCGGCCGAGACCACTCCGCTGACCGCGCTGCTGTTCGCCGAGGTCTGCCAGCAGGCTGAGCTGCCCCCGGGCGTCGTCAACATCATCACCGGCGCCGGCCCTACGGGTCAGGCTCTCGTCGAGCACCCCGATGTCGACAAGGTCGCGTTCACCGGCTCGACCGCTGTGGGCAAGGCCATCGCCCGCTCAGTCGCCGGCACCTCCAAGAAGGTCACCCTCGAGCTCGGTGGCAAGGCCGCCAACATCGTGTTCGACGACGCGCCCCTCGACCAAGCCATCGAGGGCATTGTCGGCGGCATCTTCTTCAATCAGGGCCACGTGTGCTGCGCTGGATCCCGTCTGCTCGTGCAGGAGAACGTCTACGACGACGTGATCGAGCGGCTCAAGCGCCGGATGGCGACGCTGCGCCTCGGCGATCCGCTCGACAAGAACACCGACATCGGCGCGATCAACTCCGCCGAGCAGCTCGCCCGCATCAAGGAGCTGTCCGCGGTCGGCGACGCCGAGGGCGCCGAGCGCTGGTCGGCACCGTGCGAAATACCCGACCACGGCTTCTGGTTCGCCCCGACGATCTTCACCGGTGTCACCCAGGCCCACCGCATCGCGCGCGAGGAGATCTTCGGCCCGGTGCTCTCGGTGCTGACCTTCCGCACTCCGGCCGAGGCGATCGAGAAGGCCAACAACACCCCATACGGACTGTCGGCGGGGGTGTGGACCGAGAAAGGATCGCGCATCCTGTCGATGGCCAGCCAGCTGCGCGCCGGCGTGGTGTGGGCCAACACATTCAACAAGTTCGATCCCGCATCGCCGTTCGGCGGCTACAAGGAGTCGGGCTATGGCCGCGAGGGCGGACGCCACGGCCTCGCCGCCTACCTGCAGGGGGCTTCCGCATGACGCGCATCGACGTACGCAAGACGCACAAGCTCTACATCAACGGGGCATTCCCACGCTCGGAGTCGGGCCGCACGTACGAAGCCCTCGACGCCAAGGGCGACTTCATCGCCAACATGGCCAAGGCGTCGCGCAAGGATGCCCGCGATGCCGTGCTCGCCGCCCGCAAGGCCTTCGGCGGCTGGTCGACCCGCACGCCCTACAACCGTGGCCAGGTCATCTATCGCATCGCCGAGGTCATGGAGGGCCGCCGCGATCAGTTCATCGCGGAGATCCTGGCCGGCGGCACGCCGCCCAAAAGGGTCGCGCCCTGCGTCGACGCCTCGATCGACCGGGTCGTCTGGTATGCCGGATGGGCCGACAAGTACGTCCAGGTGCTCGGCAACGCCAATGCCGTGTCCGGCCCGTTCTTCAACCTCTCGACACCCGAGCCGACCGGAGTCGTGGCGATCATCGCTCCTGAGGCACCACTGCTCGGACTGGTCAGCGTGATCGCACCGGCTATTGCCACCGGCAACACCGTCGTGGTGATCGCCACCGAGAATCACCCCGTGCCGGCTGTGACCCTGGCCGAGATCATGGCCACCTCCGACGTGCCGGCGGGCGTCGTCAACATCCTCACCGGCTCGGCCGCGGAGATCGCACCGTGGCTCGCGTCCCACATGGACGTCAACGGCATCGACCTCGCCGGGGTCACCGATCCGGCGCTCGCGACCGAGCTCGAGGTGGCGGCGGCCGAGAACCTCAAGCGGGTGCTGCGCGCCCCATCCGGCCCGGCCGACTGGCTCGCCGAGCCCACGCTCGCCCGTCTGGAGGCCTTCGTCGAGACGAAGACCGTCTGGCACCCCATCGGCGTCTGACCTTGGGCGTCGTGATCCTGGCTGGGCCGTCGGGGTCCGGCAAGTCGCATCTTGCCGCGAAGCTCGGCTGGACCGTGCTGCGGCTCGATGACTTCTACCGCGACGCCGACGAGCCGGACATGCCGCGCTCGACGCTCGGCATCGTCGACTGGGACGATCCGGCATCGTGGAACTCGGCGGCTGCGGTCGAGGCGATTCACACGCTGTGCACTACCGGCTCGACCGAGGTGCCGGTCTATGACATCGCGTCCAGCGCTCGCACCAGCACGCACACCCTCACCCTCGTCGCCGATCGATTCATCGCGGAGGGACTCTTCGCACCCGTCATCGTCGATGCCTGTCGCGAAGCCGGCATGCTCGACGCGGCCATCTGCCTGCGCCGCAATCGCGCGATCACGTACTGCCTTCGCCTGGTCCGTGACCTGCGCGAGGGCCGCAAGCCACCCTGGGTGCTCGCGCGCCGCGGCTGGCGGCTGATGCGGGATGAACCGCGCATCATCGCCGACGCCGTCGCGCACGGCTGCGAGCCGATGACCCCACGTGCCGCCCGGCGGTTGCTCGATCGCCTGGGCTGATCAGGCAGAGAGCTCGGACTGCGTGCCGTCCGGACGCAACCCGTCCAGCACGATGTCGAGCATCCGCTCCCATGACCACACGGGTACGGCCCCGAGGTCTCCCAGTGAGCAGCAGATCATGCCGAGGTCACTGCCCCGAATGTCCTTGCGGAGCACGCCGGCGGCCTGCGCCCGCTGCACCAGCCGGTCGCCCAGATCAGTGAGTCCGCAGTCCTGTGCCGTGCCGACCATGAAATCGCCATGATCACGGAAGACCTCTGACAAGGCCCGATCGCTTGCGTGCATCGCCGCGGCCTGCTTGAGGAATGTCACGACCGAGTCCCAGGGATCCTCGATCTCCATCGCCTCGTCGGCGAAGCGCGCGAGCCGGTCGAACTTGTCGACCGCGAGCGCCTCGAACAGGGCTTCCTTGGTCGGGAAATGACGGTAGACCGTGCCGACGCCTACCTTGGCCCGCTTGGCGACGTCGTCCATCTGCGCCTGGGAACCGTCCTTCGCGAAGATGTGTCGTGCGGCGCGGAGGATGGCCTCGCGATTGCGACGCGCATCGGCCCTCTGCGGGCGCTCCTCCGTCATGGACATGGAGTAAACCTACGTGTTGACAAACGGAACCACAACTCCATATCGTGGCGGAATCGGAACTCAGGTTCCGATTCCACATTCCATCATTCTTCGGAGTTCTGCCATGCCCACCGTTTCCACCGAGCGCAAGGCCCTGATCCTCGTCCTGCTCGCCGCGGCCCAGTTCGTCGTCGTGCTCGACGCGTCGATCGTCAACGTCGCCCTGCCGTCGATCGGCCGCGATCTCACGCTCAACCAGGACAGCTTGTCCTGGGTCGTCAACTCGTACGTGCTCGTGTTCGGCGGATTCCTCCTGCTGGGCGGTCGGATCGCCGACCTGCTCGGGCGCAAGCGAATCTTCATCGTCGGACTGCTGCTGTTCTGCGTTGCCTCCCTGCTGGGCGGTCTCAGCCAGTCGGAGGGACAGCTCATCGCGGCCCGTGTCGTTCAGGGTCTCGGCGCCGCACTGCTCTCACCGGCCGCGCTCGCGATTCTCACCACGACCTTCGCCGAGGGCGCCGAGCGCAACAAGGCGCTCGGCGTGTGGGGTGCGGTCGCCGGCTCGGGCGGCGCGGTCGGCGTCCTCATGGGCGGCATCCTCACCCAGTCGCTCGGCTGGGAATGGGTCCTGTTCGTCAACGTCCCGATCACCGCGATTGCCGCAATCGGCGCCTTCCGCGTCCTGAGCGAGAGCCGCGACGAAAGCGCCAGCTCGTTCGACGTCTTCGGAGCGATCACCATCACCGCGGGGCTCTCCCTGCTCGTCTACACGATCGTCGACGCCAACAACTCCGGCTGGGGCTCGACCAAGACGGTCAGCCTGTTCATCGTGTCCTTCGTGCTGATCGCCGCCTTCATCGCGATTGAGCGGGTGTGGAAGCAGCCGCTGCTGCCGTTCCGGATCTTCCGCAACCGGACACTGACCGGTGCCAACCTGACCGGTGTGTTCGTCGCGATGTCGCTGTTCTCGATGTTCTTCTTCGTGTCGCTCTACATGCAGCAGGTGCTGGGCTATTCAGCCCTCAAGGCCGGTCTCGCCTACCTTCCGCTGGCGGGCGGCATCATCGTCTCGGCCGGCTTCGCGTCGGTCCTCACGACCCGCATCGGGTTCAAACCCGTGCTGGCGGGCGGCATGGTGCTGGTGGCCGCCGGCCTGTTCTGGTTCTCGCACGTCTCCCCAGATGGTTCGTTCACCGGCGACATCCTGTTCCCGTCGTTACTCGCGGCCCTGGGCCTCGGCTTTGCGTTCGTCCCGCTCACGATCGCGTCGGTCTCCGGCGTCGAACCTGACGACGCAGGTCTCGCGTCCGGCCTGATCAACACCTCGCAACAGGTGGGCGGCGCGCTCGGACTCGCGATCCTGGTCGCGGTATCCAACAGTCGCTTCGGCAACGTCACCGGCACGCCGCCTGAGCGACTGACGGAGAGCTTCCAGTCGGCGTTCCTCGTCGGTGCGGGCCTCGCGGTCACTGGGGCGGTACTGAGCCTCGTCCTGATCAGCTCACGCGACTCCAAGGATCACCGTGACGCTGCCCAGGGCGGCGTGCTGGCGCCGGTCGTCACCTGAGCGCGCGTTCGTGCCGTACGTCGGCGGCTAGCGCAGCTGGCGGCGTACGGCGTCGACGATCTCGGCCTCCGAGAGCAGCACGTGATCGGCCGCCGGGCCCAGCGGGATGAAGCTGTCGACACTTGTCACCCGGCTGACGTTGCCGATGTAGCCGCCGTCGACGAGTGCTGTCGCCACCGACTCGGACACGCCCCCGCTCTCACGGGTCTCGTCGACGATCACGATGTGATCGAACTCGTCGGCACACAGCAACAGCTCTTCACGCGGCATCGGCGAGAGCCACTGAAGGTCGAGCACCGTCGTCTCGATGCCGCTCTCGGCCAGCTCGGCACTGGCTCGCAGGCTCATGCGTACGCCATTGCCGAACGTCACCAGCAGCACATCGCGGCCCTCGCCGTGCATCCGTAGCTGGCCGAGCGCGAAGCCGGACTCGTCCTGGCCCGGCGCTGCGTACGGTGACATCCAGAGTCCATCGCCGTCGAGCAGATCGCGTTGATGGTAGAGCGCGATCGGCTCGAGAAACACGCACACCCGGCCTTCGTCGGCGAGTGCCAGGCACTCACGCAGCAGCTCAGGCGCACCGGCCGGATGGCTTGGCACTGCCAGCACGAGTCCCGGGATGTCGCGCAGGACCGCGAGCGAGTTGTCGTTGTGGAAATGGCCGCCGAAGCCCTTCTGGTAGGCCAGGCCCGCGACGCGAACGACCATTCCGTTCTCGTACTGACCATTGGAGAAGAACCGCAGCGTCGCCGCTTCACCGCGCAGCTGGTCCTCGGCATTGTGGAGGTACGCGAGGTACTGGATCTCGGGGATCGGGAGATAGCCGGCCAGTGCCGACCCGAGCGCAATGCCGAGAATCGTCTGCTCGTCGAGCAGTGTGTCGAACACCCGACCGACACCGAAGGCCCTGCGCAGTCCGCGCGTGACACCGTAGACGCCGCCCTTCCTGGCCACATCCTCGCCGAAGACCAGAGCCTCCGGCCGGGCCGCGAGAGCATCCTTGAGCGCCGCGTTGATGGTCTGCGCCAGGGTCAGCCGGCCCTCATCCTCCGGAACCGTCGATCCGAATGCCTGCTGCCTGCGCTCGAGACTCGCGATCGGCTGGTCACCGCGGCGGCGGCGGGTGATCGGTGCGGCAATGATGACCGAGCTGTCGAGGCGGCGTGGGCCGGTGAGGTCCTTCGCGCGCTCCATGACGGTGGCCCGCATGTCTTCATAGCGGCCGAGCGCCTCGGCGGGGGTCAGCACGCCGGAGTCGATCAACACAGAAGCAGTCGCGAGCACCGGATCCCTCGCGTACTCATCCTGGATCTCGCGCTGGGTGCGATAGGCGATCTCGGTGTCGGACCCCGCGTGGCCCATGAACCGTACGGTCTTCAGGTGCAGGATCGCCGGGCGACGCTCGGTGCGTACGACATCGGCGAGCTCCGCGGCCTTGGCCAAAAGCTCAACCGGCCTGGCGCCGTCAACCGCGACATATTCGATGCTCGACCATGAGCTCAGCGAGCGCTCCACCCATCCGGACGGCGACTTGGTGCTGATGCCGATGCCGTTGTCCTCGCAGACATACAGGATCGGCAGCGGCGCGCCCTGATGGGCGATGTACGACGACGCGTTGAGCGCTCCGACTGCAGTCGAGTGATTGGCGGAGGCGTCTCCGAAGCTGCAGACCACAACCGAGTCGAGTGGCCACGGCGGGTTGGCACCAGTTGCGCGTCCCGATCCGGTGCAACCCAGGGCAAACGCCAGTCCGAAGGATCTTGGCAGGTGGGAGCCGATGGTGGAGGTCTGTGGGATGACATTGAGCCGTGCGCTGCCGAACACCTTGTGCCGGCCACCCGAGATCGGATCGGCGATCGAGGACATCGCGCTACTGAGCACGTCATCGATCGCCGAGGTGCCGGCGACCTGTGCGGCTCGCGCTGCATAGAAGCCACCGGAGCGATAGTGCAGCAACGCCGGATCGGTCGGCCGCAGCGCCATCGCGACGGCCGCATTGCTCTCGTGCCCGGAAGACCCGATCGTGTAGAACGCCTCGCCCTGGGTCTGCAGCCAACGGATCGCGAGATCGACGTGGCGGCTCTGCAGCTGGGCATCGAAGTACGCCAGCAGCCGACCCGACTCGTGGGCCTCGACCCCTGCTGGAGTCGTGGCAGGTGACCACTCCTTCAGGCGTCTGATGAGGTGATCATCGATCGATTCGGGCACGCCCAAAGATATCGCGCGAGTGGTTCGAACTAACTACTCGGCTCGGCGAGTTTTCTCAGGCGTTCCAGCTGTTCCCAGTGACGGGCGATGCGCTCCCGGCCGACCGGGGTCAACGCGACATTGGTGTTGGGCTTCTTGCGGACGAAACTCTTCACGATCTCGACCAGACCACCGTCCTCCAGCTTGGACAGGTGGCTCGACAGATTGCCCTTCGTCAAGCCCGTCGTGCGCTGGAGGAACACGAAATCGGCATCGCTGACGGACGACAGGACCGTCAGGATCGCGAGTCGGCCGGGCTCGTGGATCAGCCTGTCCAGGATCAGATCGCCGTCAGGCTCCGGCATTGCTGTCCTCCGTGACGAGCGGGCCGAGAGTACGTACGAGCAGGATGTGGTCGAGGATCCCGATCACCAGGATGGCCACGCCGGCCATGACCAGGCCAATATTGCCCGGATCGCTACCGTGCCAGACCGGCAGCAGCCCGGCAATCGCCAGGGCGCCGAGGATGGCGACGTGGTGGAGTCTGACTCCCCCGCCCGCGATGAAGGTCACGAGCAGCACCAACGCGAACGCGACGGCGATCGAGTTGACCGGCAGGTCGAGTGACCACGGGGCCCGACTGCGCAGGAGGGTGGAGACGCCGATCATGATCACCACGCTGGCCAAGGTCGCGACGATCAGCCGGCTCTGTTGTCGAGCCGACGGGGTGACTCGTCCGAAGGTGTCGTTGTAGTAGCGGTTGATCAGCAGGTATGCCCCGGCGAGCACCGCCACGACGACCAGGAAGACCCAGCTGTGGCGGAACGGCCCGACGCTCGCGTTGCCCAGCGCCGCCACAAAGAGCAGCAGGGCGATCGGCACGGAGAGCAGGCCGCGCAGATAGGCGTTGGCGGTGGCGGCGGATTCAAGCGTCTTGCGATCCATGTCAATACTCTCAAACTAGTTGGCGTTGCAAACCTCTCACGCATGGATTGACGCTGTCAAGCCGAATCTGCCCTCAGCGAACACGGCATCCACTCCGGAACAACATCCGCGCGCCGACAGTTGAGCCCAGCAGACTCAAGTTTCAGGAGAGAGCATGACCACGTTGGAGAAGTTCCCCGTACTGGCCCTTGAGGACGTTGTCGTCCTCCCCGGCATGGTGGTCCCGATCGAGCTCGACGACGCCGCGCGTGCGGCCGTCGACGCCGCGCGCACCAGCAATGGCGACCGCATCCTGGTCGCCCCACGTCTTGAGGATCGCTATGCCACGCACGGCGTCGTCGCGACGATTCAGCAGGTCGGCCGTCTTCCCGGCGGCGGGCCTGGAGCGGTGCTGCGCGCCGAGCAGCGCGCCCACATCCAGGGTGGAGTGACCGGTCCCGGCGCGGCCCTCTGGGTCGAGGCAGAGCTGATCGAGGACGTCGAGCCGACCGAGAAGGTTCGCGAGCTGGCCACCGAATACAAGGGCCTGCTCGTCTCGATCCTGCAGAAGCGCAATGCCTGGCAGGTCATCGACTCGGTCCAGCGCCTGACCGACGCCGGCGCACTCGCCGACACCGCGGGCTACGCGTCATACCTTGACCTGGAGCAGAAGCGTCAACTGCTCGAGACCCCCGATGTCGAGGCACGGCTCAACCTGCTGATCGGCTGGGCGCACGAATACCTCACCGAGGCCGACGTCAACGAGAAGATCTCCGAGTCGGTGCAGGAGAGCATCGACAAGAACCAGCGTGAGTTCGTGCTGCGCCAGCAGCTCGCCGCGATCCGCAAGGAGCTCGGCGATGACGAGCCCGAGGGTACCCAGGACTACCGCGCCCGGGTCGAAGAGGCCGATCTGCCCGAGGACGTACGCAAGGCTGCCCTCCGCGAGGTCGGCAAGCTGGAGCGGGGCAGCGACCAGAACCCCGAAGCCGGCTACATCCGCACCTGGCTCGACACCGTGCTGGAGCTGCCGTGGGGCGTCAAGACCGACGACAACGCCGACATCTCCGCAGCTCGCGAGGTGCTCGACGCCGATCACCACGGTCTCGATGACGTCAAGGACCGGATCGTCGAATACCTAGCCGTACGCTCGCGTCGCAAGGACCGCGGCCTGGAGGTCGTCGGCGGACGTGGCTCCGGTGCCGTGATGGCGCTGGTCGGCCCTCCCGGCGTCGGCAAGACCTCGCTGGGCGAGAGCGTCGCCCGGGCGTTGGGTCGCAACTTCGTGCGTGTCGCCCTTGGCGGCGTGCGTGACGAGGCCGAGATCCGTGGCCACCGTCGTACGTATGTCGGTGCGCTTCCCGGACGTCTCGTGCGAGCCATCACCGAAGCCGGCTCGATGAACCCGGTGGTACTTCTCGACGAGATCGACAAGGTCGGCGCCGACTACCGCGGTGACCCCGCGGCGGCGCTGCTCGAGGTGCTCGACCCCGCGCAGAACCACACGTTCCGCGACCACTACCTCGATCTCGACCTCGACCTGTCGGACGTGCTGTTCCTGGCCACCGCCAATGTCATCGAGTCGATCCCGCAGGCGCTGCTCGACCGCATGGAGCTGGTGCAGCTCGACGGCTACACCGAGGACGACAAGGTCGCGATCGCGCGGCAGTACCTCGCACCGCGCCAGCTCGAGCGGGCCGCGTTGACCTCCGACGAGGTGCAGATCACCGATGGGGCGCTGCACGAGATCGCCGCGTCGTACACCCGCGAAGCCGGCGTGCGCCAGATGGAGCGCCTGCTCGCCAAGGTGTTCCGCAAGGTGACGACCAAGCTGACCGACCCGAACGTCGAGCAGCCCGTCATCGTCGACGACAAGACGCTGGTCGACTACATCGGGCGGCCCCGGTTCACCCCGGAGTCCGAGGAGCGCACCGCGGTGCCGGGCGTGGCCACGGGCCTCGCGGTCACCGGACTCGGCGGCGACGTGCTCTTCATCGAGGCAAGCGCGTATGACGGCGAGCGCGGGCTCGCGATCACCGGCCAGCTCGGCGATGTCATGAAGGAGTCGGCTCAGATCGCGCTGACCTACGTCAGGTCACACGCCGACGCCCTGGGCATCGACCCTGACACGCTCGAGCGGTCGATCCACCTGCACGTGCCGGCCGGCGCGGTGCCCAAGGACGGTCCGTCCGCCGGCGTCACGATGGTGACCGCGCTGACGTCCCTGGCGCTCGGACGCAATGTCCGCGCCGATGTCGGCATGACCGGCGAGGTCACCCTCAACGGTCGCGTGCTGCCGATCGGCGGGGTCAAGCAGAAGCTCATGGCGGCTCAGCGCGCCGGACTGAAGACGATCTTCATCCCGGCCCGCAACGAAGTCGACCTGGTCGACGTACCCGATGAGGTGCTGGCCGAGATCGACGTACGCCCGGTGGCCGACGTGTCAGAGATCCTGGCGCTCGCGCTGGAGCCGGTGGCCGACGTCGGAGCGCACGCGGCAGCTTAAGCGACAACCTCGCACCGTATCCATGGCCGCATGGGTACGGTGTGAGGTGGGG
>JAOPXO010000119.1 GCA_025965115.1 Aeromicrobium sp. | reverse complement strand
CCCCGGAGTCGAGCCACATGACCTCGAGCTCAAGCCCAAGCAGGTGGGCGCGGTCCTCGACGCCGACCTGGTGATCTTCGAGACGCATTTCCAGGCCGCGGTCGACCAGGCGGTCAAGCAGGCCAAGTTGCCTGCGCGCAAGAAGGTTGACGTCTCCCACCTCATCACCTTGAAGAAGACCGCCGACGAGCTGGCTGAGCAGGAGAATCACGAGCACATCGTCGAGCACAATGACGAGCAGGATGCGTCACTCGTCGACCCGCACGTCTGGCTTGATCCGCTGAACATGGTGGCGATCACCAAGGACGTCGTCGGCAAGCTCAGCGCGATCGACTCCAAGCACGCGGCGGTCTTCGCCCGCAACGGCGCAGCACTCGAAGCGAAGCTGACCGCGCTCGACCGCTCATTCCGCAACGGCCTTGCCACCTGTCAGCGCAAGCAGATCGTGACGAGCCATGCGGCGTTCTACTACCTCGCACAGCGGTACGGCCTCGAGCAGATCTCGATCGCGGGCATCGACCCCAACAATGAACCGTCCGGCTCGCAGCTGGCCGACATCATCAAGCTCGTCGAGCGCGACAAGATCACCACGGTGTTCACCGAGGACCTGGTGAGCCCCAAGATCGCCGATACGATCGCGAGGGATGCGAAGGTTCGTACCGCGACCCTCAGCCCGATCGAAGGTCTGACGGACAAGACCAAGGACGAGAACTACGTGACGCTGATGCAGCAGAACCTGACCAGGATCCAGGCAGCCAATGACTGCTCCTGATCCAGTCGCGATCCGCGACGTCAGCATCGCGCTCGCCGGTCGGCCCGTCGTCAGGCGGGCCGACCTCACGGTGGGCACGGGCGCCTTCGTCGCGCTCCTCGGCAGCAATGGCTCCGGCAAGTCCACCCTGATGCGCGCCGCGGTGGGTCTCATCCCCTACCAGTCAGGCTCGATCGAGCTGTTCGGCACTCCGGTCGCCGACTTCACCGAACGTCAGCGGATTGGGTACGTGCCGCAGAAGTCCTCGGCCGTCGCCGGCGTGCCGTCGACGATCCGCGAGGTCGTCATGAGCGGCCGGCTGGCACGCCGCCCCTTCATCGGACTGGCGACCCGGGCTGACCGCAAGGCCGTCGACGACGCAATTGAGCTGGTCGGGCTCGCCGATCGCGCGCGCGACTCGGCAGCCCTGCTCTCCGGTGGTCAGCAGCAACGCGTGATGATCGCGCGCGGCCTCGCCGGCGGTTGCGATCTCCTGGTCATGGACGAGCCGCTCGCCGGCGTCGACCAGCACAGCCAGGAGGTCCTGGCGGTGCTCTTCCAGAAGCTCCTCGACTCGGGCACGAGCATCTGGATGATCGCCCACGAGCTCGGCACGCTGCGCCATCTGATCGACCAGGCGGTGGTGCTCCAGGACGGGCAGGTCGTCTACACCGGCAGCGAGGCCGGATATGTCGATGACCACCACGCCGATCACCACCCGCATCTCGGCTCTCCGACACGCCAACCCGGCGTCACGACCGAAGGCGTGTGGAACCCGTGAGCACGATGCTGAGCTTTCAGTTCATGCAATATGCGCTGCTGGCCGCCCTGATGACCGGTATGACCACGCCGGCGATCGGCACCTATCTGGTGCAGCGCCGACTCGCCCTGCTGGGCGATGGCATCGGGCACATCGCCCTGACCGGAGTGGCGCTTGGAGTGCTCACCCACACGACGCCGATCATCACGGCCGTCATCGTCTCCTCGATCGGCGCCATCGCGATCGAATTGCTGCGGGCATACGGGCACACCAGTGGTGACGTGGCGCTCGCGCTGCTCTTCTACGGAGGGATCGCCGGCGGCGTTCTGCTGATCAATCTGGCCGGCGGCACCGCGGCGCAGTTGAACGGCTATCTGTTCGGCGCGATCACCACGATCTCGTCGACCGATCTGCTCCTGGTGCTGGTGCTCGCGGTCGTCATCCTCGTAGTCGCCCTTGGCCTCGCGCCACAGCTCTTCGCGGTGTGCCAGGACGAGGAGCACGCTCGCGTGTCCGGGGTGCCGGTGCGCCTCTACAGCATTCTCATCGCGGTGCTCGCTGCCGTGACCGTGACCGTCGCCATGCGGACTGTCGGACTTCTGTTGGTCTCGGCGCTGATGGTGGTGCCGGTGGCCACCGCCCAGCAACTGACCCGGAGCTTCAAGACCACCGTCGCGCTCGCGATGGCGATCGGCACGGTCGCCGCCGTCGCAGGCGTGACGACGAGCTATTTCGCCAACACCCAGCCCGGTCCCACGATCGTGGTGCTGGCCCTCGGCGTATTCGTCCTGGTGACGCCAATCGGCACGATGCTCAGGTCACGCCGCAATCGACGAGCAGCCGCGTACCCCGAAAGTAGGCTGGACGTATGAACGATCGTCTGGGGCGCAACACTCGCCAACGACGCGCAGTCGTCGCGATCCTCGGCGATCTCGACGGATTTGCCAGCGCGCAGGAGATCCACGACATCCTCACCAAGCGCGGCGAGTCGGTCGGCTTGTCGACGGTCTATCGAAGCCTGCAGTCGCTCGCCGACTCCGAAGAGGTCGACGCCCTGCGCAATGACGACGGCGAGGTGCTCTACCGCCAGTGCAGCGCGGGGCACCACCATCACCTGGTGTGTCGTTCCTGCGGACGTACGGTCGAAGTCGAAGGACCGACTGTCGAGCGCTGGGCCGACAAGATCGCCGACGAGAATGGCTTCCATGACGTGGCGCATACGCTCGAGATCTTCGGCACCTGCGACGCGTGCGCGGCGAAGGCTCAGTAGGTTTGGAGCGACCCACTGGCGTAGTACCAGACCGATCGCCTCGGTTGCGGATGTTCCGCCGTCACCTCGGCGAGATCGGTGTGTGACACCTCGACCGAGCCGCCAGGTTGATCGACCGCGTGCAGAAGTTCTTGGTCGACCCAGGATCCGCGGTTGACGATCAGGTGGGCCACCTGAACCCGGTCGATCGAGGGCAACAGCGCGGGGACAATCGCATTCCTCACCGGTTCGACCGCCCATCTGACTGTCGCGGCGACATACAGAACTCGCGCGGCGTAGCCGATCGCGATGCCCGCTCCCGTGCCGTAGATGACCAGGGACTCACGCGCGATGCCGGAGGTGGCGGACCAGCCCACGGCGAGGATCAGTGCAGTTGCCACAACCGCCGCGGCTCCCATGACAATCTTCGCCCGGTCCATGGTGCGCTCGACTGACGAGTGGGCCGCGTCCCATACCCAGTGATCGATCACGACACTGGCGCCGTCCTCAGCCATCGGCATCCCTTCGACCGAGTCGCCACCAACTGCTCTGTCGTCGGAGCCTAGCCTTGGAGCATGACCATCCGCCACGAGAACGGTGATGCCCTCACCGCCCAGGAGGTCTACGACATCTGGCGAATCCGCGATCAGGTGTTCGCCTTCGAGCAGCACGTCGAGGACACCGATGTCGACGGACGTGATCTGCTCAGCGTGACAACGCATTTCTGGCTGTCCGATGACGAGGGACCGACCAGCTACCTGCGGGTGTATGTCGCCGACGGCATCCGTCACATTGGCCGGGTCTGCACCCGCAAGGACCAGCGTGGCAAGGGATTGTCCGGCGAGCTCATGGCGGAGGTGGCACGGCTGTGGGGCGACGAGGACCTGCATCTCAACGCGCAGGCGCACCTTGAGCGGTGGTACGCCACGCTCGGATACGTACGCTCCGGCGAGGACTACGACGAAGCCGGCATCGTCCACACACCTATGCTGCGCTCTGGTCGTCGTTGACCTCGCCGGTCACCTTGTCGGCCGCGTCTCCGATCCGTTCACGCAGCGACTTGTCGTAGGCGAGCAGCGCTTTGCTGGCGCTGAGGTACTCCTTCTTGGCGAAGATCAGGCCGCCACGACCCACATCGAGGCTGTTGGCAACCTGCGCTGCCTCGCTGATCGTCTCCTGGAGCTCCTTGCGGACCTTGGCCGCGACTGCGGCTTGTCCGTGGGGGACCTTGACCTTGTTGAAGCGGGTGAGTGCCTTACGGAACCCCGGGATTGCTTCGGAACGAATCCGGCTGCCATTCGGAAGCAGCCGCTCCTTGACGAAATCGTTGACATTCACGTTCAGCGCCTTGAGGCCGGCCGCGATGAATGGCTGGCCGACAACTGCCTCTGCCAGCACGCTGGTCAGCTCGCGGTAGGGCTTCTTCAAGGTCCTCTCGGCCACGCGGGCCTTGGTGTAGGCCTTCGAGTGCGCCCGGCCCCACGGTGTGGCATCGCCCAACTTCGGCGTGACGTCCACGGCGGACTCGATGCCGGCCTGCAGGTGGACGGCGTCGGACAGGTCAGCATTCTCGATCGCGCTCTTCACGTCCGATCGGTATTGAGAAACACGCTTGTTGAACGACGCGGCGGCTCGATCGGCCGCCGCGACGTCCTCGCCGCGTTGATGGGCGCGCTCCAGCAGGACTGTCGTCGTCCCGCCGAGTGCCGCCACGATCACGACGGCAGCCACCGCCGCGGC
>JAOPXO010000118.1 GCA_025965115.1 Aeromicrobium sp. | reverse complement strand
CCCAGCCCGCCGCTGCCGCCCACCACGAGGGCGGCACCGGTCGTGTCCGCGAAATCTGTCGAAAGGTCTGTGCTCATGAGGCCCCGAACTCTACCCAGTGGTTGTTGTTCACACGGGAAACTGGTAGAACGTGTTCTAGATTTCACCTTGGAGGTGTCATGGGCGACGGTGCCGCGGAGGTGGTCTCCGGACAGGCTTGGACCGAGTTCTGCCGCGCACTGGAGCAGGCCGGCGAGGTCATCTTGCGGGACACGGCACCAGACACTCCGCTCGACCGGGCCGAGGGTTATCGCTATCTGACCCGGCTGCTCAGGGAGATGCTCTACACGACCGTCGAGAACGCAGACCCCGACTTCCCCCGGCTGCACGAGCTCGATCGGGTCAAGCTCGGTGCCGACAATCCCGACAACGTCTACCTGTCGGCCAACATCCGTGGCGACCGCACCTACAAGATCACCGGCACGCGCGGGTCGGTCTACTACTTCAGCATCGGCTCCAAGGCCAACCGGTACGCGATCGACGGCACGATGGCATCCACTGGCGAGCTGGGTGACAAAGACCTGGTCGTGGAGGCTGACGGCACCGTCGAGATCATCGTGAGCGCCACCCCGCACGACAAGAACTGGCTGCCGCTGGCGCCCGACTCGACCGGGCTGGTCGTGCGTCAGACATACCTCGACCGCGCGACCGAGACCGTCGGACAGTGGCACATCGAGCGCATCGGTGACCCGATCGAGCGCAAGGACCTGAATCCGGATCACTTCGCCAAAGCCCTTGCGACGGCCGCCTTCTCCCTCCACGGCACTGCCGCGATGTTCGCGAACTGGACCGAGATGTTCATGGCGAAGCCCAACGAGATGCCCGACTTCGGCCAGGAGTTCTTCCAGAAGGCCGGCGGGGATCCGGAGATCTTCTACGCGCACGGCTACTGGACCCTCAAGCCCGGTCAGGCTTGGGTCATCGAGACCGAAGTGCCCGAGTGCCCCTACTGGAACTTCCAGCTCGACAACTGGTGGATGGAGTCGCTCGACTGGGAGCGGAAGATCACGATCAACAAGCACTCCGCCAAGCTCAACGACGATGGCACGCTGACGATCGTCGTCGCCGAACGCGATCCAGGCTATGGCAACTGGATCGACACCTGTGGCCACGAGACCGGCACAGCTCTGCTCCGTTGGCTAGGCGCCGACCAGCACCCCATCCCGACCTGCAGTGTCATAGACCTGGAGGCGCCATGACCACCGCCGCCGAGACCGCGACCGCGCTGGATGTCGATGGGCTGCTGGCTGCCGCACAGGCGAAGACCGGACTGTCCGACTACGGCGACATGTGGTTCGTCGAGCCGCTGACGGTGCTGACCAAAGCACTGGCTGACGAAGCCAAGCTCTCCGAGATGGGTCTGGCGCTGACGAAGAGCCGCTTCGTCGCCTCGCTGGCCGACCGCTTGCGCCTCAAGCAGCTGCAGGTCGACAACCCCGAGATCCTGGAAGAGGAGGTGACGGTCGCTGCCGAGATCTGCGGACTGCCTCGTACGGGGTCGACTCTCCTGCACCGCCTCCTCGCCTCCTCGCCCGAGGTCACGTCGACGCTGTCGTGGGAGACGTCATACCCGTTGCCATTCCCCGGCGAGAGCCCCGCGGCCGAGATCCGCACGAAGCGTGCCCGCGATCGCTACGAGATGTTCCTCGAGATGGCGCCCGACTTCGGCGACATCCACACGATCGAGTGGGACGGTCCAGAAGAGGACGTCATCCTGATGGATCGCACGTTCACGTCGATGAGCTTCGACTCGTTCTACTGGATTCCGACGTACGGTCTCTGGCTGCGCGAGTTCGACCAGGCCCCCGCCTACCAGGACCTGAAGCAGTGGCTGCAGGTCCTGCAGTGGCAGAGTCCCGATCGCCACGGCCAGCCGTGGATCCTCAAGTCGCCACACCACCTGACGGCCGTCGACACCGTGCTCGACACGTTCCCGGGCTGCAAGATCGTCATGACGCACCGGTCGCCGACGAAAGCCGTGCCGTCGTACGCGTCGATGGTCTGCGCGATCTCCGCTCAGTACAGCAACGACGTCGATCCGAAGGACGTCGGGCCGTACTGGCGTGACCGTTTCGTCTCAGCGCTGAGCCAGTTCTCCGACGTACGCGCCAATCGTCCCGAGCGATTCATCGACGTGGACTTCTTGGACGTCGTCAAGAACCCAGTAGATACCGCGACGCGGGTCATGGGCGAGCTGGGTCTCCCGGCCGACCGCGACGCGCTGGAGGCCTACATGGCCCGCAACCAGGAGCAGCGACATGGCTCCCACACATACACGGCCGAGGACTTCGGACTCACCGAAGCCGGGCTGGAGCAAGATTTTGCGTTCTATCAGAAGGAGATTGCACCGTGATCCTCAAAGACGAGGTCGTCATCGTTTCAGGAGTGGGAGCCGGACTCGGCGCCAAGCTGGCCCTTCGTGCGGCTGCTGAGGGCGCCAAGGTCGTCATGGCCGCTCGTTCCAGCGATGTCATGGCCCAGACGCTCAAGGAGATCACTGCGGCGGGCGGCGACGCCATCGCGGTGCAGTGCGACGTACGCAAGACCGAAGAGGTCGAAGCAGTGGCGGCCGCCGCGGTCGAGAAGTACGGCAAGATCAGCGGCCTGGTCAACAGTGCGTACGGGCACCCCGGCTTCACCGATCTGCTCGACACCGAGGACAAGGCGTTGCGTCGGGCGATGGACATCATCCTGTACGGATCGCTGGGCATGAGCCGCGCCGTCGTCCCGCACATGACCGAGGGCGGATCGATCGTCAACGTCGGCACCATGTCGACGCGCATCCCGCTGCGTGGGGAGGGTGGCTACGCCATCGCCAAGGCCGCGATGGGCTGCGCGACCCAGTACATGGCGCTGGAGCTCGGCGAGAAGGGCATCCGGGTCAACCAGGCGATCATGGGCTGGTTGGACGGCCCCGGTGTGCGTTTCTACCTGACGATGACGGCTGAGGAGAAGGGCATCACCGAGCAAGAGGTCTACGACGACATCGCTTCGCGCAACCCCCTGGGTCGGATCCCGACCGACGAGGCCTGCGCCGGCGGCATCCTCTACCTGCTGTCGAGCCTGGCGTCTGAGGTCACCGGCGCGACCCTCGATGTCAACGGCGGGGAGTACATGCCGGCATGAGCGAGCGCCAGCGAGCGAATCGTGAGGCAGGGATCATGCCGTTGCGTCCGTGTCGTTGGTTCTTCACGGGCGTGATGGCATGACCGTGCACGTGGTGACGTCGGTGACGGTGCAGATCGAGGCGCCGGCGTCATTCGTGTGGGACGTGCTGGTCGACTACGAGCGCTATCCGGAATGGAATCCGTACACGATCGCCGCGGAGACCACGCTGGAGCTCGGTGACCGGATCGACCTGACACTGCCGCAGGTCGACGGGTCGGACGCGACGTTCATCAACCGCGAGTTCATCCGCGTCGTCGATCCACCGCATCACCTGCGCTACGACACCGGCGAGGAGATGCAAGGCATCCTCGGCCTGCGCGACCAGTACATCGCCGAGCTCGGTCCCGAACGCTGCGAGTACTACACGACAGACACGTTGAGCGGTGACCTCGCCGACCTGGTCATGGAGACGACGGGTGACTGGATCAAAGCAGGCTTCGACTCCGTGGCCCTTGGGTTGAAGGCCCGTTCAGAGCAGCTGTACGCGAACCACTGAGGCCGCCTACAGGGTCGGGGTCGGGTGACCGATCAGTCGGCCCAGGCAGCTGCCGACCAGGTTGTCGACATTGCACAAGCCCGGCTTGATGACGGGTTGGTAGGTGGCCGGGTCACCGCCGTGCGCGATGACGTCGGTGTAGGTCGCGACGCCATCGGTCGGCTTGCGAGTCAGCGTCGGGTCGGTGAGGGCGTCCACCTGCCAGAGCCCGAAGCGGGGTTCATAACTGCCCCACTCGTAGTTGTCGGTGATTGACCAGTAGTTGTAGCCGATCACCGGGATGCCATCGGCGATCGCCCGCTGCATCCAGTAGATGTGGTCACGGATGTAGTCGGTGCGGGTGTATCCGTCGGCGCGCGGCTTCCCGTTGTCGGTGGACATGCCGTTCTCGACGATCCAGATCGGCAGCTTCGGGAAGCGTTGGTGCACCGATTGCAGCGCGTAGTAGAGCCCTTCTGGCGCGGGCTTCACCGCGTAGGGCTTGTTGATGAACGCGTTGATCGCGGTTGCGTTGTCCAGGGCGGCACCGTAGTAGTAGTCGATCCCGATGAAATCGACCTTCATCTGGTCGAGGAACAGCAGGTCGAGGGCAGGCTCGGCACCTGGGATATAGGCGACGTTGCTCGACACCATGGCGCCCGGGTCGAGACGGTGGATGAGGGCATACGTGCGGTTGTGCGCCGTGATCAACTTCGACTGGAGCGACAGGGCGGTCAACGGGTTGGAGCCCTGCTGGAGCTCGTGCAGCAGGTAGATGACCGGCTCGTTGAAGGTGATCCAGGTGGCGCCCTTGCCGGCATACCGCGGCACGACGTGATTGGCGTAGTCGACGAACTGGTCGACCGCCTTGCTGTTAGACCAGGCGCCTTCCGCGGTGAACCAGGCCGGATGCACCCAGTGCGACAGCGTGATCATCGGCTTCATGCCCTGGCGCTCGATCTCGGCGACGACGTCGTCGTAGAACGCGAAGGCCGCGGGGTCATAGACACCGGGCTGCGGCTCGACCCGGGCCCACTCGATCCCGAACCGGAAGGTGTCGACGCCGAGGCTCTTGGCGTGGGCGATGTCTTCCTTGTAGCGGTGCAGGAAGTCGACGGAGTTGCCGTACGGCTCCATCTTGTCGTCGTAAGCCGACCAGTTGCTCGGTGGCTCGTCTCCCTCTGCCTGATATCCGCTGGTCGCCACGCCCCAGTGGAATCCCGGAGGCACCGGAGGCACCGTGGTTGCAGCCTGAGCGGGCGCAGCGAGCCCGATGCCACCCATGAGAACTACCCCGAGGACCGAGACGGTCAGTCGGTGCGTGAGAACTCGTAGAGAAGCAGCCATGGCGATTTCAGCGCAACCTTGTTTTTCGCATCCACTTCAGCGAGGTCTGGGTCTGCTTGGCATAGGCGTCGTACGTCTGCTTGCCCTGCGGCTCCATGACCTGCTTCTTGAGTACGGCGAGGTTCTGCGCGTCGGTGTACTTCAGCAGCCCCTGGTCGCCGTGTCGAGCGCCGACACCCGACTGCTTGAGTCCGCCTGACGGAGTGCCCTTGGAGGCGAAGGCCGTCGCGAGGATGTCGTTGACGTTGACATTGCCGGAATCGATCCGTCGCGCGACCTTGAGTGCCCGGTCGACGTCCTTGCTCCAGACCGAGGCGTTGAGGCCGTACTCGGTGTCGTTCGCGAGCTCGACCGCCTGGTCCTCCGTCGTGAAGCGGTAGAGGCCGACGACGGGACCGAATGTCTCGGTGGTCCCGGCGAGCATGTCTGTCGTGATGCCCTCGAGGATCGTCGGCTCGAAGAACGCCGGTCCGAGATCGGGTCGGGCCTCGCCGCCGACCAGCACCTTCGCACCCTTGGCCTTGGCGTCCTCGACGTGGGCGATGACGCGGTCGCGCTGGTCCACCGAGACCAGCGAGCCCATGTCGGGCTCGAAGTCGTATGTGGCGTCGACGTTCAGGGCCTTGGTCGCGGCGACGAACTTGTCGCGGAACTCGTCGTAGATCGAGTCGTGGACGTACAGGCGCTCGATGTGCATGCAGATCTGGCCAGAGTTGCCGAACCCGCCGAACAGGGCCGCGTGCACGGCCTCGTCGACGTTGGCGTCCTCCAGGACCAGCATCGGGTTCTTGCCGCCGAGCTCGAGGCAGCAGCCGATGAGGTTCTTGCCGGCCATCTCACCGATGATGCGGCCCGTGGCGGTCGAGCCGGTGAACATGACGTAGTCGGCATTGGCCAGCATTGGGCCACCGACGTCCGGACCCTCGCCGCAGATGACCTGCACCAGGCCGGCCGGCATGCCGGCTTCCTCGAGAAGGCGGATGCCGAGCAGGGGCGACAGCGCGGTCTTGTTGTCGGGCTTGAGGACAACGCCGTTGCCAGCGATCAGGGCCGGGATGGTGTCGGAGATGCCGGTGGCGAACGGGAAGTTCCACGGGGCGATGATCGCGACGACACCCTTGGGGCGGCGCACCTCGGTCGAGTTCGACAACATCGGCACCGGTCCGGCGTGCTTGCGGTCCTTGAGCAGCTTCGGTGCCCGCTTGATGTAGTGGCTGGCACCCATCGGGGCGTCGCAGGTTTCCTCGAACGCCATGCGGCGGTTCTTGCCGCTCTCGGCCTGGATGACATCGGTGATGAGGTATTGGTTCTCGAGCACCAGCGCGTGGAACTTCTTCATCACGTTGAGCCGCTTCTTGAGCGTCCAGGATCCCCAGATCTCCTGAGCAGCCCGCGCGTCGGCGAAGGCCTGCACGATGTCGCGCTCGGAGGACTGCGGCAGCTCGACGAGCAGGTCGCCGGTGTAGACCTCGGTGAGCTTCCAGGTGTTGCCGGTGCTGCCGGGTACGCGCTTGACCAGCCCGTCGAGGAACTCCGACGTCAGGGTTGCCGGGCGTGTTGTCGTCATCCGAGCACCAGGTCCGCTGCCTTGTCGCCGATCATGATGGACGGCGCGTTCGTGTTGCCGCCGATGATCGACGGCATGATCGACGCATCGGCGACCCGGAGGCCCTCGATGCCCCTGACCTTGAGATCTGGCCCCACCACCGCGCGGTCATCGACGCCCATGCGACAGGTGCCGACACCGTGATAGACGGTTGTGGCCCGGTTGAGGACCTCGGCCTTCATGTTCGCCGCGTCGTAGTCCGGGCCGGGGTGAAGCTCACCCTTGACGTTGCCGCCGAAGGCCGCCGACTTCATGATCTCGCGGATGATCTCGACGCCCTCGGCCAGCACCTGCTGGTCGCCGGGCTCGGCGAGGTAGTTCATGTCGATCAGCGGCGCGGTGCTCGCGTCCGCCGCCGCCAGCCTCAGCGTGCCGCGGCTGCGCGGATAGATGAGCGTCGACATGACCGTCATCGACTTCCGAGGGTCGACCTTGTGGCGTGTGGGGGCGTCCTGGTTGGTCGACGGGTAGGCCCACGGGAGCACGTGAAGCTGTAGGTCGGGGACGTCAGTCGCGAGGGACGTACGTACGAAGGCGACCGTCTCGAAGACGGAGTTCTCGAGGAACGAGTGGCCGACGGTGAGCTCCTTGGCCAGTCCGGCAGCGAAGTGTCGGGCGGTGCCGCGGTGCACCGCATTCGGCATGGTCCAGGTCGTTGGCACGAACAGGTGGTCGTGCAGGTTTTCGCCGACCGGGAGATCAGCCTTGACCTCGATGCCGAGCTCGGCCAGATGATCGGCGGGACCGACACCTGACAGCAGCAGCAGCTGGGCCGAGCCGAACACGCCTGCCGACAGGATGACTTCCTTGCCGGCGCGGATCGTCCGTCGGCCACCCTTCTCGTCGATGACGTCGACGCCGGTCGCGCGACCGTTGTCGATGTTGATCTTCTGGACGTGGACGAGGGGCTGGACCTGCAGCGTCGGCCGATCGGTGTTGGTGAGGTAGCCCCGCGACGACGAGTAGCGCTTGCCGCCGAAGGCGCTCTGCTGGAACCGGCTGACGCCCTCCTGCTCGGCGGCGTTGTAGTCCTTGAGGATCTTGACCCCGAGGGTGTCAGCGGTGGCTTGCTCGAACTGCAAGGCAGCCTCGGTCGGCTGGGTGTGGCGAGTGACCTTGATCGGGCCGCCTGCGCCGCGATAGGCGTCGGCTCCGTCCTCGAAGTCCTCGACTCGCTGGTAGACCTCGTTGACCGAGTCGGCGTCCCACCCGGTGTTGCCCTCGGCAGCCCAGGAGTCGTAGTTGGCGCGATTGCCTCGCACCCAGAGCAGGCCGTTGACCGAGCTGGAGCCACCGACGACCTTGCCGCGGGTCTGCGGGATCACGCGGTTGTTCATGTGCTTCTGCGGCGTCGTGTAGTAGCCCCAGTCGACCGTCGCCTTGATCTTGGGCTCGGAGTGCATCGGACCGATCATGCCGGGCTTGGTGACCAGCATGGACGTGTCCTTCTTGCCCGCCTCAAGAAGGATCACGGATGCGCCGGACTCGGCGAGGCGTGACGCCACGGCTGATCCGGCGCTGCCGGCACCGACGACGACGTATTCGGCCTCGTCGCGGAGTTGTTCTTTGCTCATTGCGTCCCTCTTGTCAGATTCGTTCGATGATGGTGCCCGATGCCTGCGCCCCTCCGGCACACATCGAGATCAGGGCGGTGCTGGCATCGCGGCGCTCAAGCTCGTGCAGCGCGGTGGTCAGCAATCGGGTGCCGGTCGAGCCGACGGGGTGGCCGAGCGCAATGGCTCCGCCGTTGACGTTGATCTTGTCCTCGGGCACGGCGTGCACCTTGGCCCACGACATCACGACGCCGGCGAAGGCTTCGTTGACCTCACAGATGTCGATGTCGGAGATCGACATACCGCTGTCCTTGAGGACTCGCTCGGTGGCCTGGACCGGCCCGTCGAGGTGGTAGTACGGGTCGGCACCGACCAGGCACGAGGTGATGATGCGCGCCCGCGGCTTGAGGCCGAGCGACTCAGCCAGGTCGGAGTCCATCAGCAGCAGGGCCGAGGCGCCGTCAGAGATCTGCGATGACGTGCCGGCCGTATGCGTGCCGCCGGGCAACACGGACTTGAGGCCCGCAAGCTTCTCGAGCGAGGTCTCGCGGATGCCCTGATCGTGCTCGACGAGCTGGGTGTCGCCGGTGGGCTTGCCCTCCTCGTCGAGGACGGGTGCCTTGATGGCGAAGATCTCGCGGCCGAAGTGGCCGGCGTCGCGAGCAGCTCGCG
>JAOPXO010000103.1 GCA_025965115.1 Aeromicrobium sp. | reverse complement strand
TGGCTGTAGTTGTAGGTGCGCAGCGCAGCGGCGGCGCGATCAGTCGAGCTGAACGCCTGCCAGGTGTCGGGCGACAGCTGGTCGCGCACACTCTGGGCCGCATCGCGCAGAGCACTCAGTGAGTGCGCGACCGAACCGGGTCGGTGCGCGTCGAGAAGCAGTGAGCGGAAATCGTCGTCGATCTGCCCGGCAGAGAACGGGGTGCCGCTGAGCCTGGCGATGGCGCGCATCAACACGACGAGGCTTGCCCCGCCCGAGGTGTGCGGCCGGGACCGGAAATCCTCCGCACTCGCATGCGCGGTCAGTACGAGTCTCAGCATGTCCTCGGCGCGCTCGGCATAGCGACCGAACCAGAACATGTCCTCGAGCACCCGCGGAACCATTGCGGCGGGCGCTCTTACGTTGGTCATGGCCAGCACATCGGTCAGGCCCTGATCCGCGTCCTCGGGCTTGTCCTTGAGCACCCAGACGTCCTTGCTCGACGTCGCCTGGCCTGCCTCGAAGACATTCGCCAGCCCGCCGACGAGGGGTCGGTAGGTCGAGCCGTAGCGCAGCGTGAACGTGCGCAAAGACAGGGTCTGCGAGCGTACGCCGTGGGAGCCGAGCGTCGGAGCCTGCGACAGCGTCAAGGGCTCCTGGCCGACGAAGCGATGCGGTTCGGCCCTGATCACCGCGCGGAGCTCGTCAGCCTGCAGGTGATCGAGCACGATCGGATTGTCGATCGCGCGGATCACGAGCTCATCGAGGTTGTCCTCGACATAGGCGAGCGAGCGCGCATCCCCACACCAATGGGTCTGCACCGACGGCAGGCGCAGCGGCTCGGCGAGGAGCATCTCGCACATTTCGGACATGAACGGCAGCAGAGCGGGATTCTCCAGCACCCCGGCGCCGAGACCGTTGACCACGCGTACGGAGCCGCGGCGCACCGCCTCCGACAGGCCAGCGACGCCGAGCTGGGAGTTCTTGCGCAACTCGAGCGCATCACTCCAGGCTGCGTCGACCCGGCGCAGAATGACATCCACCCGCTCGAGGCGACCGAACACTCGCATCCATACGGCACCTTCGCGCATCACCAGGTCGCTGCCCTCGACGAGCGGGAACCCGAGGCTGGAGGCGACAAACGCCTGGTCGTACGCGGTCTCCGAGTGCGTGCCCGGCGAGAGCACGACGACCCGCGGATCCGGCCGGTCCGATGGCGCCGCCTCCATCAGGGTCGACCGCAGGGCCTGGAAGAACGGCGCCATCCGGTGCAGGCCGGCCTGCCGATAGAGCTCGGGCATGACCCGGGAGATGACCCGGCGGTTCTCCATCGCGAAGCCGATCCCCGAGGGCGCTTGGGCGCGGTCGGCGATGACCTGCCACTCCCCCGCGGCATTGCGGCCGAGGTCGGCGGCGGCAAGGACGAGCGGCCACGGGTCCGTGGCTGATGCCCGCGCCGCCACGCGCAAGAAGCCCTGGTGACCGAAGACCACCGACGACGGGAGCACGCCCGACGACAGCAGCCGCTGCGGGCCGTAGAGGTCGACCAGGATCGCGTTGAGCAGCTCGGTACGTTGCGCAAGGCCGATCTCGAGGGTCGCCCACTCGGCGGCATCGATGACCAGAGGCAGCGGGTCGAGGCGCCACGGGCCGGCTGACTCGTCCGGCGGCGTGTAGGTGACCCCGTCATCGGCGAGGAACCGCTCGATGTCGCCGCTGACCCGCAACAGGTCGCCCTCGGTCAGCGAGATGGCGCTTTCGGCGAGCCCCTTCCACGCCGTACGCAGGCTGCCGTCGGGGGCGACGACCTCGTCGTACCGGTTCAGATCGCTCGTCAGGGTCGGCTGCGTGACCGCTGCCGAGTAGTCACGGAGGGCGGTCACGAACCCGCTCCGCTGACCTTGCCTCCAGGCACGGTGCGCAGGTCGAGGGTGTGCGGATATTCGTCACTGGCCGCGCGACGCCCCGCCTCGCGCAAGGCCGCCACGTCGATCACGCCGGGTGAGTGACCGAACGGCTCGAACCGGCTCGAACGACGCGCCTCGGCCTCGCGGGCGTTGACCGGAGGGTTGTCGTGGGCTCGGCCGCCGGGGTGCACGACGTGATAGGTCGCGCCGCCGATCGATGTCGCCGACGGGACGTCAACGATGTCGAACCTCAGTGGCGCATGCACCTCGATGGACGGGTGGAGTGCCGACGGGGGCTGCCAGGCGCGATAGCGAACCCCGGCGAAGCACTCGCCGGCCGCGCCGGTCGGTGTCAGAGGCACGGGAACACCTTGGCATGTCACGAGGTGCTGGTGCGGCAGCACACCCCGTACGGTCACCTGCAACCGCTCGACCGACGAGTCGACATAACGGGCCATGCCGCCCGAGGTCGCTTCCTCACCGAGTACGTGCCACGGCTCGATCGCCGATCGCAGCTCGAGCTCGACGTCTCCGGTGCGGGCCAGGCCGATGCGCGGGAATCGGAACTCGGTGAACGGGTCGAGCCAGGACTCCTCGAAGTCGATGCCGTGAGCGCGCAGATCGGCGGCGACCGCCGAGATGTCGCGGATCGCGCCCTGCGGCAGGAGGAAGTCCTCGTGGAGGGCGGTGCCCCAACGTACGAGCGGGGCGCGATATGGCTGTTCCCAGAAGCGAGCAATCAAGGACCGGACCAACAGCGACTGTACGAGCGCCATCTGCGGATGGGGCGGCATCTCGAAACCACGCAGCTCAAGCAGTCCGAGCCGACCGCGCGAGGAGTCCGGGCTGTACATCTTGTCGATGCAGAACTCGGCGCGGTGAGTGTTGCCGGTCAGGTCGGTCAGCAGGTGTCGAAGCGCCCGATCGACCAGCCACGGCCTGGGACCGCCGTCATCGTCCTCGTCCCCCGCCAGCGCCCGGGCCTCCGCCGATTGGCTGGTCAGCCGCTCGATCTCGGCGAACGCGATCTCGGCCTCATATAGCGCCTCGGGACGACCCTCGTCGAAGCGCGGCGCCTGGCTCGTCGGGCCGATGAACCGCCCGGAGAACAGGTAGGACAGCGAAGGGTGCCGCTGCCAGTAGGTCAGCAGGCTGACCAGCAGGTCGGGGCGGCGAAGCATCGGCGACGCCGCGGGCTCGCGACCTCCGAGGGTGATGTGGTTGCCACCGCCGGTGCCGGTGTGCATACCGTCGTTGTCGAACTTCTCGGTGGTGAGGCGCGCGTGGCGGGCGATGTCGTAGAGCGTCGTGGTCAGCTCGCGAAGCTCCGACCACGAGCTGGTCGGGTGCACGTTGACCTCGATGACGCCGGGGTCGCTGGCGACGACGAGCTGGGTCAGCCGCGAGTCCGGCGGCGGACCGTAGCCTTCCAGCACGACTCGCTGCCGGAGCGTGCTGGCGGCGCGGTCGATGACGTGCAACAGGTCGGCGTAGTCCTCGAGCCGTTCGGTCGGTGGCAGGAACACGTGGACAAACCCGTCTCGAGCCTCGACCGCGAGGGCCGTGGTCGGTTCCTTGGCCGGGTCAACCATCGCGACAGCCGGGATGCGCGCGTCCAGGGCCGGACCGGCTTCGACGTATGACGGATCTCCCGAGGCGTGCGGGTCCTCCCAGGTGATCGCGTCGAGCGGCAGCCGAAGGCCGATCGCGGACGTGCCGGGTAGCAGCACGATCCGACCACGGCGCAACGACCAGTCGGGGCTCGTCCACTCCTCACCGGGTACGAGCGGCAGCACCCATCCGGTGGGCGTGGCAACGCCTGCGTCGAGTTCCGCCGCGAGGCCTTCGTGCGGGACCGCGGGGTCGAAGCCAGGTCGTTCACCGTCAGGCTGGCGAAGCTCGTGGACCAGCTCGGTGAGCGGATCCTCGTACGCCGGTCTCAGCTGGGTGTCCGGGAGCCTGAGCAGTGAGGTGATTTCACGGCCCAGTGCCTCGGCGCGGACAACGGCGTCGGTCTCGGACGTCTCGGGGTCCCACGGATCGGCGAGAAGGGTCGGATCAGACCACAGGGCGGTGCCATCTGCCCGCCATTGCAACGAGATCTGCCATCTCGGCAGCGGCTCACCGGGGTACCACTTGCCTTGGCCACGGTGCACGACCCCGCCGCCGGCATAGACCTCACGGAGGCGCTCGGCCAGCTCACTGGCCTTGACCCGCTTCTCCTCACCATCGGCCTCGGTGTTCCACTGCGGCGAAGTGACGTCGTCCAGCCCGACGAAGGTCGGCTCACCGCCCTGGGTCAGTCGAACATCGGCGACCTCAAGACGTACGTCCACCGCCTCGCCGAGCGTGTCGATGCGTGACCACTGGGCATCGGTGTACGGCTTGGTCACACGCGGGTCTTCGTGAACGCGACGCACCGTGTTGTGGAACGAGAACTCGACGGTGGCCTGCTCCATCAGCGCGCCGGAGATCGGCGCCGCCGAGGACGGGTGAGGCGTGGCCGACAGGGGGATGTGGCCCTCGCCCGCGAACAGCGAAGACGTCGGATCGAGACCGACCCAGCCGGCACCGGGCACGAAGACCTCGGCCCAGGCGTGCAGGTCGGTGAAGTCCTCGGTCGGGCCACTGGGACCGTCGATGCTCGTCGTGTCGGAGGCCAGCTGCACGAGATAGCCGGAGACGAACCGCGCCGCGAGTCCGTACTGGCGAAGCAGGGAGACCAGCAGCCAGGCGCTGTCGCGGCACGAGCCGATCCCGCTGCTCAGGGTCTCGTCCGGTGACTGCACGCCGGCCTCCATACGTACGGAGTAGCCGACCTCGCGATAGACCGCGGCGTTGAGCTGCACAAGGAACGGCACCATGGCCATGCCGTCCTCCGGCGGATCCGGCAGCCCGTCGAGGAACTTCGACACCAGCGGTCCGGGTTCGTCGGTGCCGTCCTCGCCGATCGGCCGCAGATAAGGCGCCAGGTCGGCGGCCAGCGAGGGCTCGTAGGTGAACGGGAACTTCTCGGCGTACTCCTCGATGAAGAAGTCGAACGGGTTGACCACGACAAGGTCAGCCACCAGGCCGACAGTGATCTCGAGCGTCTCGACCTTCTCGGGGAACACCAGGCGAGCCAGCCAGTTGCCGAACGGGTCCTGCTGCCAGTTGATGAAGTGGTTGGCCGGGCTGACCGTGAGGGAGTACGCCTCGATCGGTGTGCGGCTGTGCGGGGCGGGTCTCAGGCGTACGACATGGGGTCCGAGCTGAACGGCGCGCTCGAAGGCATACCGGGTGCTGTGCTCGAGCGCCACCTTGATCGACATGGGTCAAGGGTGCCCCGAAACGATTACGGGACGGTAACCGGACTACGCCTCGCACGGGGCGCAGGTGACTCAGGTCACCGATCAGCTCATGCCGGCGTCGAAGGCCAGGACCGCACCGGTGATCATCCGGGCGGCCGGCGAGGCGAGATAGACGATCGCGGACCCGATCTCGGCCGGGGTGATGGAGGGGCCGGGCAGAAATCCCATGAGTCGGTCGGCCAAGCGGGGGTCCAGGTCAGTCGGGAAGTTGTTGGCAACGGCGGTCACCAACGGTGTGTCGACCGTGCCCGGGCAGATCGCGTTGACGCGGACGCCAACTGGCGTGAGCTCGAGTGCCAGCGACTTGGTCATCATCGTCAGGCCGCCTTTCGCCGCGGCGTATGCCAGGGAGTAGGGCTGCGAGACATTGCCGGCCACGGAAGAGACGTTGACGATATTGCCCTTGCAGGCCTTCAGGTGCGGCAGTGCGGCCTGCATCAGCATGAACGGTCCCTTGAGATCGACCGCGTGAACCCGGTCCCACTCTGCGTCCTCGATCTGCTCGAACCTGCCGAACTGCACGATGCCGGCCACATTGGCGAGCACATCGATTCGCCCGTGTTGCGCGCACAACTCGATGGCGGCGTCGACCGAACCGCGCTCGCTGACGTTGCATTCGACATACGTCACTCCGTCGGGGACAGTCGGCGCAATGTCGAGGCCGAAGACGATCGCCCCTTCGTCACGGAAGAGCTCAGCGGTGGCGTATCCGATGCCGGAGGCTGCGCCGGTGACCACGACGACGCGTGGGGTGGACTCTGTCATCCGATGACTCCTGGGACGAGGTGGTGGGTGAGGTCACCCGATCGGCCTACGCCGAATCTGCGCTCGACAAAACGCCACGCGCCGGTCGGACCCAGATCGAACGTGTCGAGGTAGGAGCCGGTGACCACCGGCTGGAGCGCGAGTTCCGGCACAGCTTGGAAGACGACGTACGCCGACCGCGCGCGGATCGCGCCGCCGTCGATCTCCTCAAGAGAGGTGTTGGCGACAACATGCTGCGTGCCGGGGGTGCCGTCGTCGTGCAATGTGACGATCGCGCTGTAAAGGGCTGCCACCTCGTCGGCGCCCGTGGCGATGACCGTGCCGTCGAGCGTCATCAACACCGCGTCGGCCATCAATTGCCCGAGGCCGGTGAATTCCGCGGCGTCGATCAAGCGGCAGTAGGTCCCGAGGAGGCTGCGAATGTGATCGGCGTCAGTCAGCGGCATGGGAGGAGCCTAGGTGACAGGGACGAGCACGTGCAGGATCAGCCAGGCGATCGGCGCCACTGCGATGAGTGAGTCGAGCCGATCCATCAGTCCGCCGTGGCCGGGCAGCAGATCGCCCATGTCCTTGATGCCGAGATCGCGCTTGATCAGCGACTCGGAGAGGTCCCCGAGGGTGGCGAAGACGACGCCGGCGATGCCGAGGATGACGCCCGCCCACCAGTGACCGTCGAGCCCGTAGACGACCGTGGCGATGCCGGCGGCGATGCCGACGATCAGCGAGCCAATGAAGCCTTCCCACGACTTCTTGGGACTGATCGTCGGCGCCATCGGATGCTTGCCGAACAGGACGCCCGCGACGAAACCGCCGATGTCGGAAGCGATCGTGGCCACGATGAAGGCCACGACGCGCCACGGGCCATCCTCCTCGAGCAGCATCAGCATCACGAAGACGCCCATGAGGAATAGGTAGGACAGCGCAAAGATGCCCGCACTGGTGTCGCGGACGAAGCCGTCGGCGCCCTCGGCCAGCCTCCAGACGAGCGCGCCGATCACGGTCAGCGCCATCGCGATCGATGCGGTCTCCATGCCGCCGTAGAATCCGCCGACCAGCATGATCGTGCCGCCGGTCAGCACAGGGAGCACCGGGATGCGGATGCCGGCTGTCGCGAACGCTCGTGCGAGCTCGTACAAGCCGATGCCGAGAGCGATCACGACAACCGCGACGAAGGCGTCCTTGACGATGAACAGTGAGGCGACGACCACCGCAAGCAGGGCGACACCGACCGCGATCGAGACCGGGACATTGCGCCCGGCCCGACTCGTCCTCTCCGCCTCTGCCGGCACCTCGGCGGGCGCCTCAGATGTCAAGGAGTTCTGCCTCTTTGTTCTTGAGCAGATCATCGATCGTGTCGACGTACTTCTTGGTCATGCCGTCGAGACGCTTCTCGGCCCCGGCGTTGTCGTCCTTGCTGATCTCCGAGTCCTTCTCCGCCTTGTCCATCGCCTGCTTGGCGGCCCGGCGCAGGTTGCGTACGGAGACCCGGCCCTCCTCGGCCTTGGTCTTGGCCAGCTTGATGTATTCCTTGCGACGCTCCTCGGTCAGCTCGGGCAGTGACACGCGCAGGACCTTGCCGTCGTCGGTCGGGTTGACGCCGAGATCGGACTCACGGATTGCCTTCTCGATCGCCGGCTTGGCGCTGGCGTCGTAGGGGCTGATCACGACGGTGCGGGGCTCGGGCACCTGGAAGCCGGCGAGCTGGTTGAGCGGGGTCTGCTGGCCGTAGTACTCGGCAGTGATCTGGGCGAACATCGCCGGGTGCGCGCGTCCGGTGCGGATCGCGGCGAACTCCTCACGGGTGTGCTCGACGGCTTTGGCCATCTTGCCGTCAGCATCACGCAGGGTCTGGTCAATCACGATGTTCTCCCCATTTCCGAGGGTGTCTAGTGGTCCCTCCTAGCCGGAGTGAACCAGTGTTCCGATCTTCTCACCGCGGAGCACGCGGGCGATGTTGCCCTCGCCCTCCATGCCGAACACGATCATGGGCAGCTTGTTCTCCATGCAGAGTGCGAATGCGGCCGCGTCGACGACCTTGAGCCCCAGACGGAGCGCGTCGTCGAAGGTGATCTCGTCGAACTTCTTGGCATTCGGGTCCGTGCGGGGATCGGCCGAGTAGACACCGTCGACACCGCTCTTGGACATCAGCACCGCATCGGCACCGATTTCCAGCGCTCGCTGGGCGGACACGGTATCGGTCGAGAAGTACGGCATACCGGCACCGGCGCCAAAGATGACGACGCGGCCCTTTTCGAGGTGGCGGATGGCCCGGCGCGGGATGTACGGCTCGGCGACCTGGCCCATCGTGATGGCTGACTGCACCCGGGTCTCGATGCCGAGCTTCTCGCAGAAGTCCTGCAACGCCAGACAGTTCATCACGGTACCGAGCATGCCGATGTAGTCGGCTCGCGAGCGGTCCATGCCGCGCTGGCTGAGCTCGGCCCCACGGAAGAAGTTGCCGCCGCCGACAACGATCGCGACCTCGACGCCCTCGGCCACCGCCTCGGCGATCTGGTGCGCGATGCCGTTGACGACATCGGGGTCGATCCCGATCTTGCCGCCGCCGAACACTTCGCCCGACAACTTCAGGAGGACGCGCTTGAGCTGATGATCGGAGACCGCTTCAGCGACGTGTTCACCAGTGGTCACGTTGCGGCCTCCGTCAGTAGTGGTACGGGTCCTGCTCGGTCGATCGTATGCGGGTCAGGCGCCGATCTCGATGTGGGCGAAGCGCTTGAGTGTCACGCCGGCCTCATCGAGAAGTGCCTTGACCGTCTTCTTATTGTCCTGAACCGAGGACTGTTCGAGCAACACGACGTC
>JAOPXO010000026.1 GCA_025965115.1 Aeromicrobium sp. | reverse complement strand
CGTCGGTCGTCTTCAACCCGACGTCGCTGTCAGCCAAGAAGACGTCGAAGGTCACGATCACCGTGTCTCCGACCGCCGGTGACATCGATTCGTCGATCAAGCCGACCGGCACGGTGAAGTTCTACGACGGCGCGACCAGCACGACCGTGGTCGCCAGCGGCACGCTCTCGAACGGTGTCGTGACGCTGTCTCTGCCGAAGTTCAAGAAGGCCTCACACACGTTCCGGGTCGAGTTCACCGGCACCACGTCGAGCTTCGACAGTTTCAAGTTGAACGTGACGAAGAGTGTCGGCAGCTGACTTAGGCCGCAATACCCGGCGCCTGCGCTAGGTTGTCACTGAGACCACCCTTCCCCGGGAGTTCTCTCCCAGCACTGGTTTCAGATCTGTCGCCGCGATCTCTTCCGGTCCGCGCGACCGCCAAGAGTCCGGGGAAACATATGAAGATCCGTCCAACAGGTGTAGCCGCCGTCGCGATGACGTCGCTGGCGCTCGCATTACCAACCGCGGCAACAGCCGCCCCGGTGTCAGCCAACCCGGTGGTCCAACCGGCAGTCGTCTCAGGGGTCATCTCCTCGTCACCGGCGAGCTTTGTGGCCTCCGAGATCGTCAAGATCTCCGCCGACTTCCCGACCTCCAAGCCCAAAGTGTCGCTGCTCTCCGACAACGGCTCGGGTGGCGCACTGCTGCCGGTCTCCGGACAGACCGCCAAGACCGCAGACTCCAGCGGCAAGTACACGTTCAGCGTGCGGATCAACACCGCGCAGAAGGTCCAGGTCCAGACCTCGGTGGGTGACACGACTCCGGTGCTACAGCTCACTCCGCAGCCCACCACCGGGACGCTGGACCCGATCACGGAGGACGGCACCGGGCACATTGCCACGGCGAGGGCTCACTTCACCCCGATCCGCAAGGGTCAGTCCGCGACTCTTCAGATCTTGACTCTGGTCACGACCACGACCGATGAGGTCACGACCGCGCACTGGAAGGACATTGCGACGACGACGCAGGATGCCAATGGCACCGCGACGTTCTCCCTGACGGACCCCCTCGAGGTGTCCCACCAGTACCGCGCATTCACCGGACCCAGCGGCGCCACCATTCACACGATCAGCAACGAGGTGGTCTACGCCGCCGGCCGTACGTCGAAGAACACCGGCCTCTCGACGATCTACCTCAACACCAATCAGGGCGACTCGATCAACACACGTACGCACTACTTCGAGGGTCAGTTCTCGATGACCGGCAGCTCGGCGATCCCCGAGTGCGTCGCGACCGGCGCCCCGCAGCTGGCCTCCGCCAAGGGACGCGGCAACTACTCGTGGTCGTTCTCTAAGAAGTCGTTCACCCTCAAGCTCGACAAGAAGACCGACCTCTGCGGCATGGGCAAGAGCAAGAAGTGGGCACTGATCGCCAACGCGTACGACAAGTCGCTCCTGCGAGGTCAGGCCGCGTTCAACATCGGGTCCAAGCTGACCAACCTGGCGTGGACTCCCGACGCGAAGCCCGTCGATCTCTACATCAATGGCTCCTACCGCGGCTCCTACAACCTGGTCGAACGCATCACGGCCGACCCCAATCGCGTCAACGTCCCTGAGCTCGACAACTCGTCGACCAACATCACCGGCGGATACCTCCTCGAATGGGACTTCCGCAAGGGAGCCGACCACAACGTCACCGCAGGAAGCCGTGGCTGGGTCGGCATCAAGGAGCCCGAGAACGAGGACGACGGCACGGGCATCACCACGCCGATGGTCAACTACATCAACAACTATCTCGATCAGGCGGATGCGGCTCTGTTCGGCAGCAACTTCACCAGCAACACCAGCGGGTGGCAGAAGTACATCGACAAGAACTCCGCGGTCGACTACTACATCGCCCAGGAGCTGATGAAGCCCGTCGACGGCAACATGTGGGCCAGCACGTACATGTACAAGCAGGCCGACGGAAAACTGTTCTTCGGTCCGATGTGGGACTACGACCTCGCGGCCGGATCGGCCGACCGCGCCGGCGGCACCGTCTTCTCGACGGGGTTCTATCTGCGCAATCCGGTCAACATCTCGGCGAAACAGTCGACCAAGACCTGGTTCAACCGGCTCAACGAGGACTCGGAGTTCCGCTCCGCTGTCGCCAGCCGTTGGCACCAGGTCTACGCCGCGCTCAAGACGGACGACGCGTTCCTCGCCGGGCAGGCGTCGATCATCTCGGCCTCCGCCAACGAGAACTTCAAGAAATGGGATGTCCACGAGCACATCAGCACCTCGCAGGTCGTCAAGGGTTCGTGGAGCGCGGAGGTCAGCTACCTGCGCGGCTGGCTCAGGACCCGTATCAGCTGGATGAACTCGCAGTACTGACCGACAGTGAAGCGGCCGGGTGATCCCGGCCGCTGTGCGGTCTGACCTGACGCGCTGCTGACTCACAGCCGTTACCCATAGCGACGCAAGCCGGCTCCCAGCCGGCGCTCATAGCGTCGTCGGCATGGTGAAGTCGCGGAAACTTTGGATGCTGGGAGCAGCGGTCAGCGTGATGGTGGCGCTCGGCACCGCGGGCATACAGGTCACCCAGGCTGCGACGCTGCCCGAGAGCTCGGGTTCTGCCACGTCGACGGCGTCATCCACCACGTCGACGTCCAAAGCGACGACGGCTGCCGCCACCACGACGACCCCGACAGTGGCCACGATCGAGACCGACGCGAGGTACTCGGTAGCGGCCCTCGATCTGACCACCGGCGAGTCGGTCTCATCCGGCACCGGCGCATTCGACACCGCCAGCATCGTCAAGGTCGACATCCTGGCGGCGCTCCTCTATCAGGCCGAGCAGGACGGACGTACGCTCACGACCTCCGAGAAGGCATTGGCTACGGCGATGATTGAGCACAGCGACAACACCGCCGCGACGACCCTTTTCAACGAGGTTGGCGGCAAGTCCGGGCTCGAAGCGGTCAACAAGGTATTCGGGCTGACCGGGACGGTGATCGGGTCTGACGGCAACTGGGGGCTCACCCAGACGACCGCAGGCGACCAGATCCGGCTCCTGCGGATTGCTCTCGGTGATCGAACGGTGCTCACGACAAGCTCGAAGGCGTATGTCGCCGCGCTGATGTCGAATGTCGAGGCCGACCAGAACTTCGGGGTCTCGGCCGCCGCCGACGACAGCGAAGACACCGCGCTCAAGGTCGGCTATCTGCAGCGCTCACAGACCGGGCTCTGGGACGTCACCAGCATCGGTCGAATCGAGTCGGGCGGACACACCTACCTCGTCGCTGTCCTGTCCGGCAGCAACGCGAGCTTTGCCTCGGGCGTCCAGCTCGTCGACGACGCCGCACAGGCAGCCGTCGCCGCGCTGTCCTGACCGCTCCACGGGGAACGCCGCGATTTGAGTCTGCCGCGTGTGTGAGCGTAGAATTGGGAGTCGGCCTTTTCGGGTCCGCATTCCCATGTCCATGGCGCCTCTTCGGCGGCTCGGTCGGGGTGCGCCGAGATGGTCAACTCAGGAAGACAGGCAACCAAAGAAGAGGTTATGGCGAAAAAAGAAGGCGTCATCGAGATGGAAGGCGCTGTTGTT
>JAOPXO010000147.1 GCA_025965115.1 Aeromicrobium sp. | reverse complement strand
CTGATCGGTGGCGTCCAGGCCGCACGCTGGGCTGCGGTAGCCGCTGCGGTGCTGTCGACATCGGTCGTCGGCTATGAGGTCAACGGGGAGGTACTCGCGGCCCCCTTTGTTGTTGCCGGCGTCGCGGCCGTCCTCGGCGCGCTCCGGACCATCGACGCACGCCGTGCAGTGACCCTTGCCGGCGGCGCCGGTGCACTGGCCATGACGGCCCTGCTGATCAAGCAGAACTTCGCCGATGTCGCGGTCTTCGGAGCCGCCGGCTATGCGATTGCCGGCCTCCGCCACGAGATCAGCAGACGACGAGTGCTCAACCTCGTCGTCGCATCGACCGCGGGCGCCCTCGTGATGCTCATCCTGGTCGCGGTGTGGACCACCCTGCACGGCACCTCGCTCAGCGGGGTGTTCGACGCGATGTATCCGTTCCGCATCAAGGCCGGGCATGTCATGGCGATGGGCGGACGTCAGCACGCGGCGGTCCGCCTCCACTCGCTGGTCGTCGCGGCGTTCAGCACGGGGCTGGCCCTGGTCCTGCTTGTGGTGGCCGGCCACGTCATCTCGAAGAGGCGTCCGATCGAGACGGCGTGGTGGGCGTTGCTCGTCATGATCGGGTTCGGTGGCGTCTCGGTTTTCCTCGGCGGCAACTACTGGCTCCACTACTTGGTCGAGCTGATCGGCCCGGCCGCCATCGCGATCGGTGTCCTCGCCGCCCGTCGGGCTCCGGGCGCCCGCCTTGTCGTGACGTATGCCGCGGTGGCCGCGGTGCTCGTCTGGGGTCTGGCGCTGGCGACACCACAGGGCAGCGAAGGGACATTGGTCGGTCGGGCCGTAGCCGCGTCCGCACAACCTGGCGACACGATCTTCGCCGCCTACGGGCACGCAGATGTCGTCGAGACCTCTGGGCTCGCCTCGCCGTACCCCTATCTGTGGAGCCTGCCGACCAAGACCCTCGATCCCCGGCTGACGACGCTCGACGCGGTGTTGCGGAGCCCCAGCGCTCCGACGTACTTCGTGACGTGGAGCGGTGTCAGGTCGTGGGGGCTCGACAGTGCAGCCACCGGCGAACTCCTCGCCCGGGACTTCCGCCCGCTGGCCCGGGTGTGCGGCCACACGATCTATCTGCACAACGGCGTCGAGCGCACCGCTCCGCCGCTGCCGACCACCTGCCATGTCAACTCACCTGAGCTCAAGCTACTGAAGGAGTACCTCCCATGAAGACACTTGTCGTCATACCCACCTACAACGAGGCCGACAACGTGGAGACCGTGATCGACGCGGTCCTGCGCGAGGCACCGGACGTCGACGTGCTGATCGTCGACGACAACAGCCCGGACGGCACCGGGATGTTGGTCACGGCGCATCCTGAGCACCAGCGTCGCCTATTCCTGCTCAACCGTCCGGACAAGGATGGCCTGGGGGCGGCCTATCGAGCGGGGTTCGCGTGGGCACTGAAGCGTGAGTATGACGTCATCGTGCAGATGGACGCGGATCTGTCGCATCCCCCGGCCAAGGTGCCCGAGCTGATCGACGCGCTGTCGACCGCCGACGTGGCGATCGGGTCGCGCTACGTCGAGGGCGGCGGGGTCGCCAACTGGAGCGCTCGTCGACGATTCATCTCGGCGGCCGGCAACGCGTACGTCCGACTCGTGCTCGGGCTGACGGTGCACGACGCGACAGCGGGATTCCGCGCGTTCCGCTCCGCCGCGCTACGCAACCTCGGCGCGCTCGATTCAGAGTCGAACGGCTACTGCTTCCAGATCGAGAACACCTGGCGAGCTGACCGCATCGGGTTGCGGACGACCGAGGTGCCGATCACGTTCACCGACCGCACGAGCGGACAGTCGAAGATGTCGGCGGCAATCGTGCGGGAGGCGTTGCTCAGGGTGCTCGTGTGGCGGTGGCACGAGATCCGTCACCCACAGCGGACTCCTGCCGCGATCTCAACTCTCGAGGGCACGCGCGCGTGAGTTCGACGATCGATCGGTTGATCCGCCGGCTCACGACGCCGGAGGTCCTGGCCTTCCTGACGGTCGGCGGCGTCGGCTACATCGTCGACGTCCTCGCCTTCAACTACCTGCGTACGCTCCCGACCTTCGCGGCAATGGACCCGTCGGTGGCCAAGGTGGTGGCCGTGGCCGCAGCGATGGTCGTGACCTACATCGGCAACCAGACACTCACCTGGCGCGGGGCTGCCGGTCCAGGACGCCATCGACAGGTGGCGCTGTTCGTGCTGTTCAACCTGATCGGTCTCGGCTTCTCGATTGCCACCCTGATGATCTCGCACGATCTGCTCGGCCTCACCAGTCGGCTGGCCGACAACATCTCGGCCAATGTCATCGGCCTCGCCCTCGGCACCGCGTTCCGCTACTTCACCTACAAGAGGTATGTGTTCGTCTACGACGACCCGGTGCTGGCGCCGGTCTGACGCCCTAGCCCCGGGTCTTGCGGGCGTCGACGGCGACGCCGACGGCAAACAGGATCATCAAGACAGCCGTGCCGAGCAACAAGGTCGCGGTGTCGCCGAGCACGCTGTGGCCGACCAGCAGGCCGATGACGACCATCACCCCGACAACATAGGCCGCGATCTTCCAGTCATCGCCGATCAGGAAGTCGTACCAGAAGTGTCCGAATGCCTTGAGGAAGTTCATACGGTCGCCTCCGTCGATGCGGGTGACGCCGAGGGACGAAGGGCGGCGATGACGAGCCGAGTCACGGCGAACCACGCGGCGACCAGGCCGATCAGGGCAAGCTTGTCGCCGGGCCAGCTGAGGCTCTCGTCGTCGCGGAAGTAGTTCATGCCCTCGAACGCCCAGTAGGTGCCGAACGAGGCGAGCATGATGCCCACGCCGTACTTCAGGGTGTTCTCGGGGATCTGTGAGAGCGGTTTGCGCAGGGCGAAGCCGAGCGAGATCACAATGATGCCAGCTGCGATCGCCCCGCCGATCGCCATCGCGAGGGAATCTGCGGTGAGTCCGAACGTCACCACGATGAAGACCACCTCGACGCCCTCGAGGAACACGCCCTTGAACGACACCATGAACGCAAACAGGTCGATGCCCCGATAGGTCGTGCGCTCGGCCTCGAGGGCTTCGCGACTCTGCTCGGCGTAGATGTCGTCCTCGTCGTGCATCCCCTTGTGGCCGGAGGCGCGGAGGCAGGCCTTGCGTAGCCACTGCAGGCCGAACACGAGCAGGAGAGTGCCGATGATCAGCTCAAGCAAGGACTCCGAGAGCCAGGTTGTGATGGCTGCCCCGAGCACCGCGGTGAAGGCCGCCAGCGCAACGAGAGCGGCGATCGTGCCGGCGATCGCCGACTTCCAGTTGCGGGTGACGCCCATCGCCAGCACGATCGTGAACGCCTCGGTGAACTCCACGATCGACGCGAAGAACACCGCGCTGACCAGCGCAACGGTGGTGCCGTCCATGTGAGCTCCGGTGTTCGGTGGACAGGTCTCAGCACCAGCGTAGTTCTAAGTCGCGACGATCAGATCTTGTAGACGCGGGTGCCGCAGATCATGTCGGCGAATGTCCGGTTCTCGTTGTCCCACAGTGGCCACAGCAGCCCGAGGTAGCACGGGATGATGTCAAGGAAGCGAGCGAAGTATCGGCCAACGGCAAGGCCGTACCCGATCGGCTCGGTCGTGCCCGCACGGTAGACGGCGATCCCGAGAGCCTTCTTCCCGATCGTCTGTCCGGTCTTCCCCTGGAGGTAGACCCAGTTGACGATCGCCCAGAGGATCCCTATTCCGTAGATGATCACGATCGACGATCCTGAGGACTCAAAGTGCACCTGGTCGGCCGAGTCCGTCGTGACGGTGAACGGGTCTCCGAAGATCGCACCGCCGATCAATCCGAACGCCGCTCCCGGGATGATGTCCACGATGAATGCGCCAACGCGCTCCCCCCAGTTTGCGAAGCGCTGAGTCCCTCCGGCGTGTTGCGCGGGATAGCCCTGCGGGAGCGGTGGGCTGAAGCCGCCGGCCGGCGATTCACCCGGATAGGCGGGATAGGCCGGCGGAGGCGTCGGTTCGGAGGGTGGGTTCTGCGGTTGGCCTTCCGGCGGCTGGCTCTCGCTCATATGGGCATCCTGTTCGGTGTTCGCGGCACGGGACAGCTGGATGACAGCCAACCTAAGGGCGACGGACTGTCTGCGCCAGCGGGCCGGACATTCGCTAGCTGTTGATCCGCTCGATGATCGCGGCGGCGAGGGCGTCAGGCGCCTGCTCGGGGATCCAGTGACTGATGCCTGCGAGCTCGACGAAGCGATAGTCGCCGTCGACGAATTCGACGCACTGCTCGGCCGGCACGCGCCCGATCGCAAGATCCTGATCGCTCCACACGTACGTCGTCGGCACCGTGACCGCCGGCAGCGATGAGAGATCGGCCTGCATCGCCCGGTACCAGTTGAGTGCGGCGGTCAGGGCTCCCGGCTCGGAGAGCTGAGCGACATAGCTCTCGAGCTGGGCATCGGGCACGCCACCCTGATACATCGCCCGCAGGCGTTTCGCGCCGTCCTCGAGCAGCAGGTCCTCGGCCTTGCCAGGCTGCCGCAGCAGTCCGATGTATGACGCCCGTTGCTGCTGGTCGGGGTCGTTCTGGAGCGCGCCACCGTATGCCGCGAGGTGCGGGACGGAGACCGCGGTCAACGTGTTGAGCCGGTCGGCGTGATGGGCCGCGGTCACCCAGGCGACGGCAGCGCCCCAGTCGTGGCCGACGAGATGGAACTGGCCGAGTCCAAGGGCATCGGCCAGGCCGACCACGTCTCCGGCGAGGACGTCGGTCGTGTAGTCCTCGACCTCGAGCGGTCGGGCACCGGGGGAGTAGCCGCGCTGGTCGGGCGCGAAGATCCGCAGGCCGGCATTGGTCAGGATCGGCACGACGCTGGTCCACGACCGGGAGTTCTCCGGGAATCCGTGCAGCAGAATCACCGGAATGCCGTCGTCGGGCCCGGCGGTGCGTACGTCGAAGGTCAGCTCGCCGACCGTCACCGGTGTCGTCTCGTCGAAGGTCATCTCACTCCTCTACTCGAAGGTGTCGCCGATCCGGGCGACGGCCTCACGGTCGAGCACCGCCGCGGTCTCCGGATCTGGTGCAGTACCACCGCGATCGTAGGGCAGCCACCAGCGATCGTCCTCGTTGTGCGGTTTGCCGGGGTATGACTCGATCGCCTCGTCGAGGAGCGCCTCCATATGTCCGTGCAGTCGCGCCGACAGCTCGTCGATCGACTCATCAGCGCCAGCGTGCAACGCTTCACCGACGATGATCGTGACCGGCATGCGGCGCCGGAGCGAGCGGTGACCGTCGACCGTGTAGATGCGGTGGCCGCCCCAGACGATGACCGGGATGAGCGGCACCTGCCGGCTGATCGACAGCCCTGCCGCGCCACGCTTGAACGGCTTGAGCAACCACGACCGGCTGATTGTCGCCTCCGGGAAGACGCCGACGAGCTGACCCTGATCGAGTTCGCGCAGCCCCTGCCGGTAGGCGCGGAATCCGGCCTTCCGATCGACCGGGATGTGCCGCATCTTGCGCATGAACCACGCGACGACCGGGATCTCAAACGTCGAGCGCTTCGCCATGAAACGGACGAGCCGCTTTCGGCGGCGCGCGGCGTAGCCAATGAAGGTGAAGTCGAGGAAGCCGATGTGATTGGCGGCGATCACACCCGCGCCCTCGGCGGGCAGATTGTCCACACCGCGTACGTCGAAGCGATAGCCCATGAGCCCGAACAGCGTGCCGAAGATCCGGATCACCACCCGATAGGTGCGATCAGATCTTGACACGCTGCTCAGGCTACGTGACCGACCCTCCGGTCAGTCCTGTCCCGGCGCTCGATCGACGACATCGACATGGAATGTCGTGATGTTCGTCGGGTAGGGGCCGACCGGCAGACCCGGCATCGGGTCGCTTTCCTTCCCTCGAGTGCCGAGGTACTGCCCGGTCCTCTGGCTGAAGAGCATCTGCTGGTTCGGCCCCATGCGGATCCCGACGGTGGGCTGACCGTCTACGTGGGTGACCCCGCCAACGATCCGCACCTGCGGTTCGTTGGCCAGCGCTTCGAAGATTGCGGCCCGGATGTCGGCCGGCGCCACACCGCTGGTCAGGACGGGTTCTGTCGCTTCGCCCAGAGCGACATACCGCTCGACCGGTGCGTAGTGGTGGGCATCCTTCAGCAGCACCGCGAGCAACCGCTCGGGGTCGCGGGGGAGGGTTGAGTACCAGTCGGCATCGAGGTACTTCGAGTACTCCTGGGTCTTGGTCGAGGCGCCACCCACCGAGGTCCACTGCTCGTGGTTCGGGAACGAGCGGTTCGGACCGGCGCCGTAGGGGGAATGGTCCTTGCTGACGTGCTCCAGCACCTTGGAGTCCAGGGAGAACACCCACGTGCCGTGCTTGTGGTCGTACGGGATGTAGGTGGTGTCCGTGTACAGCGCCTTGTAGTACTGCGGAAGCCCGTCGCTGCCGATGTCGACCGGATCGGTCTTCGGAACCTTGTCCTCCGGATAGAAGTACCGCATGAAGTTCCAGCCCTCATGCATCGTCGTGACGCGGAGGTACTGACCCGGACCGACCACGGGGTCGGACGTCTTGATCGTGACGTGGGCAGCCCGTTCGAGCACTGCGGCGGCGGCCGGTGATGCGCCGACCTCGTGTCCGCCGATATCGACCTTGGTCAGGCCGAGCGCGACAGTCGCTGCGACTGCGCCACCGACGATGAGCGTGCGCCGTACGTGGCTGCGCTGCTTTGGCGCAGATCGGGGGATCGGCTGGTCCATGATCATCTGCAACAGGTCTTCGTCCTGCGCGGTGAGGACCGTGGAAGCATCGGCCTGGGGATCGAGCTCGGTGAGCGTACGAGTGATGGTGTTCATGAGGGCACCTCGGCGGTGTGAGTACGGATGTGGGGGACGGTCGAGCGGTCGGAACCCGATGGGTCCGAGAGCGCATCTCGCAGTTTGCGGCGGGCGCGGTGCAAGCGGACGGCGGCGGTGCCGGGGCGGCACTCGAGCGCGACGGCAACGGCCTTGACGCTCAGGTGCTCCCAATAGACCAGTAGCAGAAGCTCCCGCTCGTCTTCGCTCAGCCGCTCGATCGCGTCCAGCACGAGTGACCGATCGTCTGCCGCCGCTGTGCCGTCCGGCTCAGTCAGATCGCTGGTGTCGGCGACTCGCTGGGTGACCCTGAGCTGCCGACGCTCGGTCCGTTGGTGGTTCGCGAGGGTGAAACGCGCGGTGCGATAGAGCCACGGCAACCCGCCGGCGACGGCTTCGTCGCAGCGCCGCCACGCGGTCAGGTACGTCTGTGCGACGACATCTTCGGCGAGATCGTCGGGTGCACGCCGCCGGGCATACGAGCGGATGGATGGGAGGGTGATCCGATAGAGCGTCTCGAATGCGCGACGGCGCTCGTCCTCATCTGCAGTCATGACTCTTTATGTCCACGTGGCCCCCGGGCATTACGTCGGCTGGGCCGGGAAGACCGGCCAGCAGTCCGTGCGCTGTGTCGGATCGAAACCGGGGCCGGCCGCCACGGTCGCGTTCTCGCGCTCGAGGATGCCGGAGGAGAGGAAGAAGATCGAGAGTATGTAGAACGCCATGATGGCCAGTCCTGTGGCGGTGGCGTCATTGTCGATCCGGTCTGCCTGACCCATCGCGATGATCCCGTCCGAGATGAGGAACAGCGCCCCGCCGACACCGGCGCGCAGATCGGTCGCTAGCGATGTGGCGGCCGTGCCGACGAGCAGTGCGGCATAGATCGGGATGACCGGTCGAAGCCCGACATCTAGCCCGGTCCACACGTACACGACCATGCCGATGGCGGCTGCCGAGTAGATGACGAGGATCAACGGCTTGCGGCGCAGTTGAGCGACGGCTCCGCGCGCGACGAAGAATCGGATGAATGTGATGTGGGCTCCGGCGAATGCCGCCATCCCCACGACGAAGACACTGTCGCCGAGCTCCAGGAACAGATCGCCGAAGAAGCAGAAGATCAGCGCGATGACGAGCGCGCGCGGTCCCTTCTGCTCGATGACCCAGGCGGCAAGGAGCGGTGCCAGGAAGCATTTCGTGATGCTGTCCCATGGGCTTGCATCCGCGCCGTTGAGCACGAGATGCACCACCGCGATCACGCCGAAGGCGATCAGCCAGGGGCTTCTTGTAGCCGTCATGCAGGCACGCTACCGCGAGCGGGGCTTGACAGGAGTGCGCCCTATTCAGATACTTAAGGAGATGCTTAAGTATTCGGACCAACTCGATCGGACGTTTCACGCGCTCGCTGATCGCAGCCGGCGCGCGATGGTCGAACGACTCGTGCGCAGCCCGGCTTCGGTCAGCGAGCTGGCTCAGCCGTTCGAGATGACGCTTCCGGCGGTCGTCCAGCACCTCGCCGTGCTGGAGTCGGCCGGGATCGTCACCTCCGAGAAGGTCGGCCGCGTACGCACATATCAACTTGCCCCGGATGCACTCACGGTCTGCGGCGCCTGGATCGGCGAGCAGCGACTGCCCGCCGAACGCCGACTCGACCGACTCGCCGAATTCCTCGACGATGACAACAAGGAGAAGAAATGAACACCACCACGGATCGCACCCAGACCCACGCGACGTTCACCATCGAGCGGGAGTACGACGCTCCCCTCGACCGGGTCTGGGCCGCGTTCGCCGACCCCGAGGTCAAGAATCAGTGGTTCGGCGGCGGCGAATTCCATGACGTCGAGTCCGCCGAGGACTTCCGGGTCGGCGGCACCGCTGTCAACAACGGCACGGACGGCGCGGGGCACCGCAGTGAGTTCCGCGCGACGTACACCGACATCGTCGAGCACGAGCGGATCGTCTACGGCTACGACATGTGGCTCGACAGTGCGCACGCCTCGACCTCGATCACCACGATCACGTTCGCCGACGCCGGCGCCGGGACCTTGCTGACGTTCACCGAGCAGGGCGTCCACCTTGACGGCGTCCACGGCCCCGGGCCCGAGGCAGCTGCCGGTCGCGAGCACGGCACGGGATGGCTGCTCGGCCGCATCGCCGATGTCCTCGCCGGCGTGACTCCCAGCAGTGAGATGCCCGTCTAGGACGACCCGACAACATGAAGGCGCTAGCTCCGTGGCCCCAGCTTGTCGGTGGCGTACGCGGCGCCGACCTGATTGGCGAGCAGCACGGCAACCTGCCGTTGCTCGAGCGGGGGGCGGGTGACCTCGGTTGCCGCCGTGATCAGGAAGAACCCGTGGACTTCGCCGTGGTGCTGCGCCGGCAGGACGATCTCCTCGAGGCTGGGCAGGCCGTCGACCTTGACGTTGACCCGGGTTCCTCGCGCGGTCACCTCGCCGTCCGGACCAAACACCGCGCTGTTGGGCGGCAGTGAGGATGCCGCGACGAACCGACAGGCATCGACGTCGAGCAGATCGGTGATCAGGCCGGCAACCTGGTCGGCGAGCTTGGTTGAGGACGATTCCCCTGCGACGACCTGGGACGTCGTGAGGACACCCTGGAGATATCCGGCTCGCGTACTCGACGTCGCCTGCTGGCGTCGGCCCCACAGGGCAAGCTCGGTCACCGCGAGGCCCACGACGACGAGCAGCGCAGTCACCTCGACGTCATTCGAGTCCTCGATCGAGAGGTGGTGGAACGGCGGCGCGAGGAAATAGTCGAACCACACCCCGCCAGACACCGCCGCCACAGCACCGGTGAGCCGGTCACCTGTGGACGCAGCGGCAACGACCAGGAGCACCAGAACGAGCGCCGCTGTCGCCGCCGTGACGTGGCCGCGGACCTGCGCGGCCAACGCGCACCAGAGCAATGGCAAGCCGGCCGCGATCACCAGGGCGAGCGGTCGAAGGCGTTGCATCCACGAGGTGTCCATGAATCCATCGTGACTCGGTCCGGACGACAGAGCGCTGGCGCTGACGAAACCTTGACGCGATCTTGACGCCTCTCACTCACTTGGCGGTGATGTCGCCCTCGACCGCGGTGGCCACGGCGGCCATGCCGCTCGGGCGTGGGTGCAAGGAAGCGCCGTCGCCTAGCGCCTCCGGCGTGATCCCGTTGGTCCAGGCGTTGGCGCCGGCGCACGCGTCATGACCCTTCGAGAGGGTGCTCATCGAGACATATGTCGCACCGGAATCAGCCGCTGCCGAGCTCATCATGCTGTTGATCCGCTGCTCGCCCGCCGAGACCCCCTTTGTGTCGAGGCCTGCACCTCCCAGTGCATCGCAGCCCTTGCTCGGCGGGGACACGCCCAGGTAACCGACAAGGATGACCTCGGCCTTGGGCGCCTTCGACTTGATCGCGTCGATCGTCGTTGCCACGTGCTTGCGGGTCGAACTGAGGACCGTCGGAAGCTTGTCCTTCAGGTAGTCGGCGCACGCGGTGCCGGGTTCAGTGCAGGCGGTCGACAGCTTGGAGAACATTCCGTCGTCGTTGCCGCCGATGCCGATCGTCACCAGGGTGGTGTCCTTCTTCACGGCGTCCAGCTGGGCCGGAACAGGTGCACCCTGGTCGCCGATCGGGGCGGCGTTCAGGACATTGTCAGTCGTCGCGCCCGAGCAGCTGACATCGGTGAACGACGTGGCACCGACCTTCTTCGCCACGAGATGTGGGTAGTTGACCAGTGAGCGGTTGCAGACCCCGGAGAGCCCGTCGCCCGGCGCGATGTCAGGACCGGCGCTGTATGAGTCACCGAGCGCCACGTACCGAGGGCCGGCGGCCTTGTCAGGAGCTGATGACCCCGAGGAGTCCGAGGACGAGCAAGCAGCGGTGGCAAGAGCAACGGCGACAACGATCAACAGGGGGATTCGGCGCATGACCGTCACCATAAATTGCGAGAGGGTCACGGGCCGCGGACCGCTAGTTGGCGCCGACGACCTTGAAGTCCGCGCTGACGAAGATGTGGTGCGGCCAGTTGACGCCGATGTAGTGAACCTCGTACTCGCCGTTGCTCAGCTTCACCACCCGGTCGACGACGCCGCCCGGGTAGGCAGCGAGCGCGGCTTCTGTCGCCTGGTTCGCATTCGCTCCACTGACAATCGTGCCGGAGCCTTCGGTGTAGTTCTTCGGGATCTGCCCATCGTCGTTCGCCTTGCTCGGAGCACCCCTCTGGAACGGGACCGCCGCCGATGCCTTGTAGGTCGTGGATGCGGCGTCAATTGGTTGGACGGTGACCTGGGTGGCCGTGATGGTCGTTCCGTTGGTCGTGCCGAGCACGAGCACGGGTACGCCCTTGGCTACCGCACTGACAGTGGTCGGGCTCGTCCCCTTCTCGTATGCGGTGGAGGACGCCTCCGTGACTGTCACCTTCTGGCCGGCGGATGTGGTGAGGGTGAAGCCCGTCGTCGACACGCTCGTGACTGTGCCGGATGATCCGCCGCTGGCCGGACCGGACCGGGCGTTGGATCCGCCGCCGGATGCGGGCCCCGCAGGCGCCGAGGAAGACGTGGGAGTTGCGGTCGAGGACGTGGCACCGCAGCCAGCAAGTCCGATCGCCCCACTCAGCGCAGCGGCGACAATCCACCGACGTCGGTTCAGCGAGTTCTTCATGGGGGGCACTCCTTTGGTTGGCTTGTGCAACTAAGCCAAGACTGCCCACGATTGCTGTGCGGTCTCTGGGAGCTTCCTGTGCCGACGGCGTGACTTGTGGGCCCTGTGGGACTCGAACCCACAACCCGCGGATTAAAAGTCCGCTGCTCTGCCAATTGAGCTAAAGGCCCGCGCGAAGCGCTCCGGACAGTCTGCCAGTTGCCGGCGGCACGCCAGCAATTGGCAAAGTTGCTGCGCGTGCGGCCACGAACGGCTAGCCTCGGAATACGGAGGAGTACGTGTACGGCGAGGCGGTTTGAATGACCCGCAGCACCGTTTACGATGGCACCTTCGTGACGTCCGAACCGCCACCAGGAGCCCCCCGAATGCCCGAGCCCTTGGACAGTCGCCTCCGCGACGACCAGGCCCTCGACGAGATCGAGTTGACCAGTCGGCTGATCATCGCGGCCTCAGCCAAGGACGGGCACTTTTCGCAGCGTGAGGTTGACGAGATCCTCGGCGTCCCAGTCGGAAACTGACGAGCAATGGCACCCGCGATTGACACTCAGGTCCGGCGTGCCTCTAGCATGGGCGTGCCCCACCCGGTAGTGACAGGAGCTCGTCGTGCGGTTTCGCATTCGACCAGTTGAAACTTCGTTCTACGACCTGTTCTCCGAGATGACAGGTCACCTCGTCAACGGGGCCAATCTGCTGGCGCAGATGCTCGACTCCGGCACCGACAAGAAGGCGCTGGGAGAGCTGATGCGTGAGGCCGAGCACCAGGCCGACGAGACGACGCACAAGATCGTGAAGCGTGCCAACAGCACCTTCATCACGCCGTTCGACCGCGAAGACATCTACCGCCTCGCGAGCAGCCTCGACGATGTCATGGACTTCATGGAGGAAGCCGTCGACCTCATCGGGCTGTACGAGCTCGGTGACCTGCCGGCCGACTTCGCTCCCCAGGTCGAGGTGCTCCAGCGCGCCACCCAGCTGACCGCCGAGGCCATGCCGCGGCTGCGCACGATGAAGGACCTCGACGAGTACTGGATCGAGATCAACCGTCTCGAGAACCAAGGCGACCGCTCATACCGGCGCATCGTCGCCAACTTGTTCAGCGGCAACTACAAGTCGCTCGAGGTGCTCAAGCTCAAGGATGTCGTCGACTCCCTCGAGCACGCCATCGATGCGCTGGAGTCGGTCGCCAACACGGTGGAGCAGATCGCCGTCAAGGAATCCTGAGCGTGGATCTCACCCTGGCGTTGGTGATCGTCACCGTTGCCATCGCGCTGTTCTTCGACTACACCAACGGATTCCACGATGCCGCCAACGCCATCGCCACCTCGGTGTCGACGCGGGCCCTGACCCCACGCATTGCGCTGATGATGGCGGCGGTGCTCAACTTCGTCGGAGCATTGCTCGGCACCGAGGTCGCCAAGACGATCAAGGACATCCTCACCGGGTTCGACACGATGTCGTCCGACCATGCCCTCACGGTGGTGCTGAGCGCCCTTGTCGGTGCGATCACCTGGAACCTCATCACGTGGTACTTCGGCATCCCGTCGTCCTCGTCGCACGCGCTGATCGGCGGCCTCATCGGCGTCGGGCTCGCGGCGGGCGTCAGCGTCGATTGGCACAAGGTCTGGGAGAAGGTCGCCCTGCCGATGGTCATCAGCCCTCTTCTCGGCTTCTGCGGCGCGTTCCTCGTGATGCTGACCATCATGTGGGTCTTCCGCAAGGCCAACCCGCACGCGGTCAACCGCGGATTCCGACTCTCGCAGACCGTCTCGGCTGCGGCGTTGTCACTCGGGCACGGCCTGCAGGACGCCCAGAAGACAATGGGTGTCATCGTGCTTGCCCTGATCGCCAGTGGCCATCACAGTGCAAACAACGACACGATCCCCTTGTGGGTCATCTTGGCAGCAGCCAGTGCGATCTCGCTCGGCACGATGTCGGGTGGGATGCGCATCATGCGGACCATGGGTCGCCGCATCATCGCCCTCGATCCGCCGCGCGGGTTCGCGGCCGAGTCCACCGCGGCGATCGTCCTGTATGTCATGGCGATCGGGGCCAAGGCTCCCGTGTCCACAACCCACGTCATGACGTCGGCTGTCATGGGCGCCGGTGCCACCAAGCGGTTCAGTGCGGTCCGATGGGGCGTCGCCCGCAGCATCGTCACCGCCTGGGTGCTGACCCTGCCGGCGGCTGCGGCCGTGGGCGCGCTGACGTACGCGATCCTGCACCTGCTCATCCCCGGCAACTGAGCCTAGGTTCGGGTTAACCAAACCTGCCCTGGATGTAGGCCTCGGTGGCCGGCTCCTGCGGGTTGGAGAAGATCGCTTCCGTACGTCCGACCTCGATGAGGCGGCCAGGCTTGCCCACTCCCGACAGGTTGAAGAACGCCGTCTCGTCCGACACCCGGGCTGCCTGCTGCATGTTGTGGGTGACGATCACGATCGTGTACTGCGTCTTGAGCTCGTGGATCAGGTCCTCGATGACGCTGGTCGAGATCGGGTCGAGTGCCGAGCAGGGCTCGTCCATCAGCAGGATCTCCGGCTCGACCGAGATGGCGCGGGCGATGCAGAGTCGCTGCTGCTGACCACCGGAGAGGCCGGAGCCGGGCCGGTCGAGTCGGTCCTTGACCTCTGTCCAGAGGCCGGCGCTGCGCAGGGATCGCTCGACGACGTCGTCCGACTCGGCCTTCTTCATGCGCTTGCTGTTGAGCTTCTGCCCGGCCAGGACGTTGTCATAGATCGACATCGTCGGGAACGGGTTGGGACGCTGGAAGACCATGCCGATCATGCGACGGACGTTGACCGGGTCCATGTCGTCGGCGTACAAGTCCTGGCCGTCGATCAGCACCTTGCCCTCGACGCGGGCACCACGGATGACCTCGTGCATACGGTTCAGTGACCGGAGGAAGGTCGACTTACCGCAGCCCGAGGGACCGATGAACGCGGTCACAGAGCGGGCCGCGATGGGGATGGTGACACCCTCGACGGCGAGGAAGTCGCCGTAGTAGATGTTCAGGTCGGCGACATCGATGCTTTTGGCCATGATGTTGTCCTTTCGGTTTAACGCTCGCCCTTGGGCGAGAAGAAGTAGGAGACGAGGCGGGCGATCAGGTTGAGCAGCATGACGATGATGAGCAGCACGAGTGCGGCACCCCAGGCGCGGTCGATGCTGGGCCCCGGCGGGAAGCCAGGACTGCTGATCGAGGAGTAGGCGAACACCGGCAGTGTCGCCATCCGGTCCTTGAACAGATCCATGTTCACCGAGTCGGTGGTGCCGGCGATGATCAGCAGCGGCGCCGTCTCGCCGATGACCCTGGCGATCGCGAGCGTGATGCCGGTGACGATGCCCGCCAGCGCGGTCGGCAGCACGACCTTCGCGACGGTGCGCCACTTCGGCACACCGAGCGCGTACGACGCCTCCCGCAGCTCATTGGGCACCAGCTTGAGCATCTCCTCGCAGGAGCGCACGACCACCGGGATCATCAGCACCGACAGGGCCACCGATCCACCGATGCCGAGCCGGATGCCGTCACCGAAGATCAGTGCAAAGAGGGCGTACGCGAACAGGCCGGCGACGATCGACGGGATGCCGGTCATGACGTCGACGAGGAACCGGATCCAGCGAGCCAGCCGGTTCTGCTGGCCGTACTCGACGAGGTAGATCGAGGTGAACAGGCCGATCGGGATCGACATCACTGAGGCGGCCCCCGTGATCAGGAGGGTGCCGATCAGCGCGTGGTAGATGCCACCGCCGGGGCCGACGACATTGCGCATCGAGTACGTGAAGAATTCCGTAGACAGCACCTTGCTGCCCTTGCTGATGACGATCCACAGGATGCTGATCAGCGGCAGCAGCGCCAGGCCGAATGCCGAGGTGACCAGCGTGGTGACGAGCCGGTCGGTGGCCTTGCGCTTGCCCTCGATGGCCAGCGACCACAGCGGGACGCTCAGACAGATGAACCAGGCGAGCACGACCGACCTGAAGACGCCGAGACCGAGGAAGTACGTGCCGACGCCGACGACGACGGCGAGACCGAACACGGCGCGAGGGCCCCAGCTGGGCAGCTGTGCGCCGCGCAGCTCGTCGAACACGTCAACGGGTCGGGAGAGCGTGGTGGTCATCAGTTGGCTCCCGAGAATTCCGAACGGCGCTCCACGAGGGCGCGGGCGGCGAAGTTGACCAAGAAGGTGATGATGAACAGCACCAGGCCGCTGGCGATCAGCGCGTTGACGCTCAGTCCGGTCGACTCCTTGAAGTTCAACGCGATATTGGCGGCGATCGTGCTCGGGTTGCTGCTGCCGATCAGGTTTGCGGTGACCTCGCCGGCGGTGACCGACAGGACCATCGCGACGGCGAGGGTCTCACCGAGGGCCCGGCCGAGGCCCAGCATCGCGGCGGACACGATGCCCGAACGCGCATACGGGAAGATCGCGAGGCGCGCCATTTCCCACTTGGTCGCGCCGAGCGCGAGGGCTGCCTCTTCGTGCAACCGCGGTGTCTGCAGGAAGATCTCGCGGCAGATCGCGGTCATGATCGGCAGGATCATCACGGCGAGCACGATGCAGGCGGTCAGGATCGTACGACCCGTGGCCGAGGGCTCTCCGAAGAACGGGATGAAGCTGAGGTGCTTGTTCAGCCAGGCGTAGAACGGCACCATGTGCGGCGCGAGGAACTGGATGCCCCAGAGGCCGTAGACGACGCTCGGCACGGCGGCGAGCAGGTCGATCAGGTAGCCGAAGATCTGGCCCAGTCGGCGGGGGGCGTAGTGCGAGATGAACAGCGCGACACCGATCGCGACTGGCACGGCGATCAGCAGCGCGATGGTCGCGGCGATCAAAGTGCCGTAGACGAGTGGCCAGACCCAGGGGAGGAAGTGCTGGCCGCTCTTGACCTCGTCAGGCTTGGCAAGGATGCCCGGGATGCCCTTGGCGGTGAGGAAGATTCCGACTCCGGCGAGGATGACGAGGATCAAGATTCCGGCGCCGGTCGACAACCCAGCAAAGACCCGATCTCCCGGACGAACCGGAGGGGCCTTACGAGTTGCCTGCGTGGTGCTCACAGGTGGTGCCTTTCAGAGGCTAGGTCGGAGGAGTGGAGTGCGGCCGCCCGGCCCGGCAGGACCGGGCGGCCGCACTTGATCAGGCTCCGGCGATCGTGGCGACCGCGGTCTGAGCCTTCGTGACGAAGGCTGACGAGAGCGGGGCGGACCCTGCGCTCGATGCTGCGACCTGCTGACCGTCAGCGCTGGTCACGTACGTCAGCCATGCCTTGACGAGTGCGGCCTGGGCCTTGTCGTCGTACTTCTGGCATGCGATCTGGTACGAAACCAACACGATCGGGTAGACCGCGGAGTCGGTCACCTTGCGGTTGACCGTGATCGCGATGTCGGTGGCGGCGCGTCCGCTGACCTGCTCGGATGCGTCGAGCACCTTCGATGCGGCTGCGGCAGTCGGAGCGGTGAAGTCGCTACCGACCTTGATCGAAGCCTTGCCGAGGTCGCCGGCCTGGCTCTCGTCGGCGTAACCGATCGTGCCATCGCCACCCTTGACCGCGGCCACGACGCCGGAGGTGCCTTCAGCACCCTCGCCGCCCTTGACCGGCCAGGTCTGCACGGCCTTGCCCGTCCATGCGCCTTCCGACGTCTGGTCGAGGTAGTCCGTGAAGTTCTGGGTGGTACCCGAGTCGTCCGAGCGGTGCACAGCCGTGATCTTGGTGGCCGGCAGGGTCGCATCGGGGTTGTCGGCCTTGATCGCCGCGTCATTCCACGTGGTGATCGTGCCCTGGAAGATGCCACCGAGCGTCTTGGGCGACAGGTTGAGCTTGTCGACGCCCTTGACGTTGAAGATGACGGCGATCGGGCTGACGTACGTGGGAACCTCGACGACGTCGCTCTTGCACTTTGTCTTTGCCTTGGCAAGCTCGTCGTCGGTCAGGGCCGCGTCCGAACCGGCCACCTGGAGGCCGCCGGCGATGAACTGCTCGCGGCCGCCGCCCGAACCAACCGGGTCGTAGTTGACGGTGACGCCGGAGTTCGTGGTCTGGAACGCCTTGGTCCAGGCTGCGACTGCCGCCTGCTGGGCGGTGGATCCGCCGGCATTCAGCGTGCCGGTGACCTTTGCGGCGCCGGTGCTGGCTCCATCGGAGGAGTCGCTTTCATTGCTCGCGCCACATGCGCTGAGGCTGAGGGCGAGTACGAGTGCGGCCGCTGTCGGAGCGGCGTATCGCAGGGGATTGCGGTTCACAGGGGATTCCCTCTCTGGGAGTCAACAGTTGTTTGACTCTCAGGACGCTAGAAGCCGCAGGTGTATCGATATTGCAAGCGGGGTGAACGCAGGATGAACGGTGGCAGAACGGTGGCGTCGAACCCCAGGACGGACGTGGAGCTCAGGTGAGCGGCTCGGTCGCGAACAGCTCACCCCGACGGTGGTGCAGTACGACGCCCTCCCCCGGCGCGAGGTCACGTGTCTGGGTGCCGACTGAATCGAAAACCCACGGCAACGTGGGGCGGTGCGTGCACATGACGACAGGGCGCTTGCGATCGAGCAGCGCCTCCACCGAGCGCTGCACCTGGCTGGCTCGGGTGTCCTCCCCCAGTCGGTCATCGATCTCGAGGAATGTGCTGATCGAGTGCGCGAACGGCTCGACGGTCTGGGTGCATCGGACGGCTGGGCTGCTCACCACCCGGCGGATGCCGTAGGCGCCGAGCAGCGGCACGAGGTCATCGGCCTGCTCTCGACCGAACGCCGTCAGCGGCCTCTCGAGATCGTCCTCCTCGACATCGGTGCGTGGTGTCGCCTTGCCATGTCGCAGCACGATGATCGTGCGCGTGCGGTGGGCCTTCACCTCGACCAGCCCACGGAAGGTCTCGAGCAGCGTCCTGTCGTGGTCAAAGGTCAGCTGGGATTCCGCGCCGGCCAAGCTGACCCAGCGGATCTCGTCAACCTCCTCGTTGGGCTCGAACGGACCTTCATCTCCCACGGACCGGGCACACCAGTAGGTCACGCTCTTCGTGCCGGTGACGACCGGATAGGTCAGCTCGCCGAGGGGGTGTCCGAGGCGTACGCGGAGCCCCGTCTCCTCGGCGATCTCGCGAACGGCAGTCGCCTGGAGCGCCTCGCCGGGATCGGTCTTTCCCTTGGGAAACGTCCAGTCGTCGTACGACGGCCGGTGGATGATCAGCACTTCGACACCCGACTGCGCCTTGCGCCAGACGATCCCACCCGCGGCCTTCGTGATCCGTTCACTCGCCATGGTGCGTATTGTCCACTGAGAATGTGGACGGCAGATGAAGGAGGTATGGACCAGATGCGTCTGCGCGTCGTACTCGCGTCAGTCCTGGCCCCCCTTCTGGTGGTTGGTGTCGCGCTCGTCGGCGGCTTCTGGGCGTCCGGACACGACGCCGACGGCCGCTCCTCTTTGACCGCCGCTCTCGACGCGCTCCCCGCGGACACGCAGGTCGCGGGGTTCACCGATTGGTCACTGATTCGCCAGCATCTGGACCTCGGACGGGCCTCCACCAACGCGGCCAGAGCCACGCTCAACGACGACGCGAGCCTCCGGGACCTGACGACTCGTTCGGTGATCGGCCGCTCCGTGGAGGAGATGCACAGCTCATTTGGCTGGTCGGCCGCCGACGTCGACTGGGAGGCGTACGGTCAGGCCACCGACGGCTCCGTGATGGTGGCGCACCTCGACAACTCTCTCTCGCTGGCCACGGTTCGTGCTGGGCT
>JAOPXO010000129.1 GCA_025965115.1 Aeromicrobium sp. | reverse complement strand
CCCAGGCGTCCGTCCACCTCGGCCGTGCCACTGAGCTCGCCGGCAATCGTGGTGCCGAGGGCGCCGGCGAGGCCGTGCAGCAGCGTCGATTTGCCGGCACCACTCGGCCCGACGAGCAGCACCCGTTCGCCGGGCTCGATCGTGAGGTCGAGTCCGGCGATGACGGGTTCGCGCCGACCGAGCGGGCGCCAGGTGAAGCCGCGGAAGCGGGCTCCACCACGCGAGGGCATCAGACCTCGTGCGCCTGTTCGCGCCCCGGGCCGAATGCGTCGAGCACTCCGGCCCTGGCCAGCGCTCGTACGAGAGCGGAGCCACCGACGCCGGCGACCACGACTCCGGAGACGGCGAAGAACCCCAGATAGGCGAGCTTGTAGTCATAGCCCCAGTCGGTCCAGTAGGCGTGCCACTCATAGACCGACTCGACGGCGGCGGCCAACGCTCCGGACAAGGCAGCCACGACAACACCGAAGCGCGTGTAGAACAGCGCCAGGAAGATCAGCTCAGCGCCGAGACCCTGCCAGAATCCCGAGGCAAAGGTGCTGAAGCCCCACTGGTTGCCGCCGACGATGAGGACGGAGACACCGGCGGCGATGAACTCGGTGGCGAATGCCGCGCCGGTCTTGCGGATGATCAGGCCGCCGACGACGCCGGCGGTGAGCCAGACCCCGCCGAGCAGTCCGGCGCTGGGCGGGAATGAGAACACCGCGAGCTTGCTGAGTGGGTCGTACGCCTTGTCCCACCCCCAGAAGATGACGCCGAACGCGACGCCGAGCGTGGTGACCGTGACCAGGTCGATCGTGCGATAACGCACCTCGAACCGTGATGTGGACGTGGTTGCAGAACTCATCGTGACTCCCTTCGCCGGTATTAGCCGGAGCAGGTTCAAGGGTCTGCGGCGGATCCGCACTCTCAGCGCCTCTGCGTGGCGCTCCCCTGTCGTGTGCGACCAGCCTATCGCGGGCGTGACTCAAGCCGTCCTCAAAGTCACCTCAAGGATCTCTCAAGGGGTGTTCGCGACGGTGAGGTCAACAGCTCAACCCGAGCTCGACACCCACTCCCAGGAGAACGACATGACCACCATCCAGAACCCCGCCCTCCGCGTCACCGCCAACGTCGTCCGCTTCGCGGCCGTCACCGTGCTCGGCCTTGCCGGCGCCGCACTTCTCGTCATCGCGATGAGCAGCACGGCCGGACCGTCCGACGTCCTCTCGGCCCTGCCCACCTGGACCCTGACGACGTACTTCGTCGCACTGGGGGCCTACATCACCGCCGTTGCGGTGACCGGTGCCCGCGAGAACGCTCGCGAAGCTGAGAAGACCCAGTTCGACATCCGTTGAACTGCCACAGCGAAGAATGCCTAAATGCGTTTGGTCTTCTCCGAGGTCGACGGGGCCACGGTGATCGGAGCGTTGCCCGTGCGGTTCGCACTCTGGCCGGTGACGACGATCTGGTGGGACCCCTTCGCCGTCGTGCCGATCGCGATCTTCTTCGACAACGGCCCCTTGGCGGGCGCCGTGCCTGACGCGAGCACCTTGGCGCCGATCGCGATGGCGTACTTCTCGGCCGGCTCGAGTCCAGTGACCGTGACCGACACCGAGGTGCCTTGGGTTGCCTTGGCGGGAGCCGTGACGTCAAGCGTCTTTGCCGGGTATGTGCTCACAACGACCAACTTTCTTCAGGCCTCCCGGGGCGAGCGTATCGGCGGGATGCCCGCGAAAAACGCGAAATGGCCAGATCGCCTCAACGCCATCTCAAAATCGGCTCAAGGATCTCTCAAGGGGGGTTCGCGACGGTGATGTCAACAGCTCAACTCCGAGCTCGACACTCACTCCCAGGAGAACGACATGACCGCCATCCAGAGCTTCCGGACACCCAGCAACCACGTCACCTCGAACGTCATGAGCAAGGTCGTGCTGACCGCTCTCGCCATCACCTTCACGATCGGCAACATCGCACTGCTTCTCATCGCACTCGGCATGGCAGCGAGCGCGGTCAGCTTCTCGGCCTGGACGGGCTACTTTCTCGTGCTTGCCGCCTACATCGCGGCCGTCGCGGCGACCGGCGCCCACGTGAACGCTCGTGAAGCGCACAAGACACAGTTCGACATCCGCTGAAGATATCGGTGTCTCGCCACTACGATTTGGAGTGGGCGGGAGACCATAGGAGACGCGATGGGCACGTCCGAGCAGCCGCCGCACGAGGCGCTGCTCGGACTTGTCACATCCCAGGCAGAGCCAGACGTCATCATGGCTGCCTTCAGACCGCTCGGGACCACGACGATCGAGCTGCTCTCGGCCCGCGAGTGGGAGCTGCTGGCTGCATCAGTATGTGGTGGCGACGGCCAATACCCGGCCGACCTGGCCTGGCGAGCCGCCTACGCGCTGCGCTACCTCGGACACACCGAGCGCTCATTCCACTTCTTCGAGCATGCCGATCGGACAACGGTCGATGATGCCGAGCGCGCTCAGTTCTGTGCGGCCTGGGCGTCGAGCGCCTGGGGATCGGGCGATGAGGACACCTGCGAGGCGCTGACCAATGAGTCCTTCGAGGCGGCCGAGGCAAGCGGTGACGACGCCGCACTCGCTGCTGCATGGGAGTCACGCGCGCTGCTGGCCGCCATGCACGGCGACTCCACCGAGGACCGTCGCGCTCACGAGCGTGCGCTCGAGCACGCCATCGGGGCCGGAGCCGATCTGATGGCCTCCCGGATCTACAACAACATGGGGTCCCAACTGTTCGACGAGGCGCGCTATGACGAGTCGCTCGAGCAGTTCGCCCAGTCGCTACGGCTCGCCGAGTCGACCGGCCACCGGTCGTCGGTCGCCCTGGTCCGCCACAACCTGGCCGATGTGATGCTCAACCTTGGCCGGGTCGACGAGGCACTTGTCGAGGTCGAGGCGGCACGGGCGATCTGGAACTCACTGGACTCCCCCATGGTCGGGGCGGCCTGGCAAGTGCTTGCCGACATCCAGCGAGCCCGCGGCAACACCGCCCAGGCGACGATGGCCTATCGCCAGGCCGTGGCGGTGGCCGAGCAGGAGAACGAGACCCAGACGCTCGTACCCGCTCTGGTCGGGACCGCGTTGATCAGTGTCGCCACCGACCCGGAGGAGGCCCGGCTCGTCGCCAAACACCTTCTCGAGATCCCCCTCGGGACCGGGCGCGTGCCGGCGCTCACGACGGCCGGGTGGATTGCGCTGCACGACGGCGATCGCGAGTCAGCGATGAAGTATGCCGACGAGGCAGTCGCCGAGGCGTCCCGCCGTCAGGCCCGAGCAGGACTGGCCGAATCCCTGGAGCTCTCGGTGCTCGCCGGCGGCATCGGTGACCGCGAGGCCCGGCTCAACGAGGCCGCGTCGATCTGGGCGAGCATCGGCAACCCGCTGAGGGTGCAGATCAACCTGGTGATCCAGGCGCACCTGTTCGGCACCCCGTTCGCCGAGCGGCTGGCCCGCGCTGGGCTGCGTTCCCTCGGCGTGCAGGACGACGCATACGGAATCGCCGGTCCACTCCACGTCGTACGCGCCGACGCCGACGAGACCCCCGTGCGGGTGCACACCCTCGGAACCTTCGTCCTCTACCGCGCCGGAGAGCCGGTCGCGGCGTCGGAGTGGCCGTCCCGCAAGGCCCGCGACATCCTCAAGATCCTCGCGGCTCGGGGCGCGAGTGGCATACGGCGTGGTGAGCTTGCGGACGCTTTGTGGCCCGATGACGACGACCCGGGTAGCAAGTTGTCGGTCGCGCTGTCCCACCTTCGACGGGTGCTCGACCCCGACAAAAAGCACGACGCGTCCCATTTCGTCATCGCCGACCGTGCGGCCGTACGTCTCGATCTCGACAACACGTCGGTGGACGTCGTTGAGTTCCGAAGGGCCGCCACGGAGTCTCTTGCCGCTCACACCAGCAAGGACCCGGGCGCAATCGAGATGCTCGAGGCGGCCGCCGCGATGCATACCGGAGACTTCCTCGGTGATGACCTGTATGAGGACTGGGCCGCCGAGGCGCGCGATGAGGTCGAAGCCCTCGGCGGCGACATCATCCGGGTGCTCGCATTTGCGCTCGCCAAGACCAGCGACCCACAACGTGCGGTCGGTTGGTTCGCGCGGCTGCTGCACTACGACCCGCACGACGAGCCGACGTACGAGGCGTTGATCTTTTTGTTGGCGAGCGACCGGCGTCACGGCGAGGCCAGGCGCTACCACCGGATGTATGAGATGCGGATGCGCGAGCTCGACGTCCCGGCCCAGTCCTGGGAGGACATGACCGGCTGAGTTCGCCGGTCAGCGCCCGGTGAGGCGGTCGCCGATCCTGGCGAGCCGGCTCGGCCGGGCCAGTCCGCCGCCCTCCCGGCGGTCGGCGGCGCGGTAGAGGCCATACATCGCGCGGACGCCGAGCCAGCGGAACGGCTCGGGCTCCCAAAGGCGTACGCGGCGGTTGACCCAGGGCAGCTTCACCCGATCGGTGTCGCGGCCGAGGACGAGATCGGCGAGGGTCTGACCGGCCAAGTTGGTCGTAGTCAGCCCGCTCCCGACATAGCCACCCGCCCAGCCGAGACCGGTGGTTGGGTCGAATGTCACGCTCGCGCACCAGTCCCTAGGCACGCCCAGCACGCCGCACCACGCGTGGTCGATCCGCGCCTCGGCCGTTGCCGGGAAGAGATCGTGCAGGGTGTGGGTCAACGACGCGATCGTCCAGTCCTGGGTCTGGCCATCGGTGTCCGTGCGCGATCCATAGCGATAGGGGATGCCCCGCCCGCCGAGCGCGATGCGGCCGTCGGCGGTCCGTTGTGCATAGCAATAGGCGTTGGCGTTGTCGCCGAGGAGCTCGGCGCCCTGCCAGCCGATCGTTTGCCACACCGCATCGG
>JAOPXO010000252.1 GCA_025965115.1 Aeromicrobium sp. | reverse complement strand
GCGACCGTTCGCAGTCGACACAACCGTGTCACCGTCCCTTTCTGATGCTCAGCGGGTAGGCCTCGGCGACGTACCGGTGGCTACTCTAATCCCAATGCACGTTCTGGACGGGGAGTCGGAAGAGGCCCTCGGAGGACCACAGCCCGACTCGCGACCGAGCTCGGTGTTCGTCATCAGCATCACCCCGTTCACCGCGGACGGCCGCTTCGACGAGGACGCCTACCGGCTCCACCTCCGCCGGATGGCCGCCGGCGGCGTCGGTGTGTACGTCGGCGGCGGGGGCAGCGGCGAGGGCTACACGCTGAGCGACGACGAGGCAGAACGCGTCGTCTCCATCGCGGTCGAGGAGCTGCGCGGCAAGGTTCCGGTGCGCGCGATGGGCGTCGAGCCGCGGCTGGCCGGCGACATGATCCGCTACATCCAGATGGCCGATTCGCTCGGCATCGACGCGTGCCAGGTGTACTCGCTCGACCAGGGCCACGGCCACCGTCCGAACGAGGACGAGGTCGAGGCGTACTTCACGGACATCCTCAGCGCCGTCTCCTCGCCATGCGTGATCTCGACCCATCAGAGCGTCGGCTACCAGGTGCGCATCCCGCTCCTGACCCGCCTCGTGGAACGCTTCGATCACGTGATCGGCATCAACTCCAGCCATCAGGACCACGGCTACCTCGCGCGCATCATCGACGCCGTCGGCCACCGGGTGACCGTGCACGTCGGTGGGCCGGCACAGGGCTTGCTCAACCTGTCGCTCGGCGGCCAAGGGTTCTTGACATCGGAGGCCAACCTCGCCCCGGCACTGTGCGCGTCGGTCGTCACCGCATACGACGCCGGCGATCAAGCCACTGCGTTCTCGTCGTTCGGCAAGGTGGTGCGTTTGTCGGACACGCTCTACCGCAACGGGGGCATCCGGGTCACCAAGGCCGTGCTGAACAGCCTCGGCCTGCCCGGCGGCTACCCACGCAAGCCCCAGCTGCCGGTGAGCGACCAGGTGCTGGCCAAGGTGCGCAGCGACGTCGATCGCCTCCACCTCGCCGGCATCGAGGGCTGGTAGCCCCACGCCGACCGCGTCATCTCACCGTTCATGTCACCACACATCACCAACGTTGATGATGTGTGGTGACATGAACGAGGGATTGGCACGGGGTCAGAGCTCGACGGTGCCCGTCACGCACGTCACCGCATCCCCGGCGATCCACACCTGGCCGTCGGCGTCCGCGCTCACGTACACGCGGCCTGCACGGCCGAGCACCGTGCCCTGCGTCGCAAGATACGGCGGGCTGAACCGACCGGTGGCGATCAGCCACTGCGCGGCCGACGCGTTCAGGCTGCCGGTGACCGGATCCTCGCCGGTCACGCCGTCGGCCGGGAAGAACGCCCGCACCTCGTACGCCGCTGGCCAACCGGCCGGGTGTGCCCCGATCACGCCGATCTTGAGCTCGGTGTTCCCGGGGCGGATCGCCAGCACCTGCTCGGCAGAGGCCAGCAGCACACCCAACCATCCCGGACCGTTGTCGATCCACGCGCTGTCGAGCACGGCCGCACGGTCGATGCCGAGCGCGTCCACCGCGGCCGCGAGAGTGGCCTCGTCCAACGGTCCTCCGCGCAGCAATGACGGCGCTGCGAACGCGAGCCGGCCGTCACCATCCGCGCGGATCGTGACCAACCCGACGCCGCACTCCTGCACGATCGTCCCGGACCGCTTCGCCACCCCACCGCTGGCGAGCCACGTGTGGCACGAGCCGATCGTCGGGTGGCCGGCGAAGGGCAGCTCGGACGTCGTCGTGAAGATGCGCACCCGGTAGTCCGCCGAGGGATCGGTCGGTCGTTGGATGAACGTGGTCTCGGAGAAGTTGGTCCAGTTCGCGAACCGCTGCATCTCGGCGTCGGAGAGCCCGTCACCGTCGATCACGACGGCCAGCGGGTTGCCGTAGTAGGGACGATCGGTGAACACATCGACTTCCGCGAAGGCACGCTGCATCGGGCAAGTGTGGCAGCGCGACCGTCGCCGACTCGGCTCAATATCCGGGGCTGCCCGGCCTCCGCACGCCGGCCGAGGCCCCACCGTCGGCGACGAACTCGGCACCCGTGCAGTAGCTGCTCTCGTCACTGGCCAGGAACAGCGCCAGCGACGCGATGTCGTCAGGACGGCCGATCCGCTGGATCGGCAGCTCGCTGAACCGTGCGTCGATGTCGGACAGATCGCCGAGCGCTGCGGCACCGAGCACGCCCTCGGTGGCGATCGCGCCCGGGTGGATCGAGTTGACCCGGATGCCGTGCCGGCCGAGCTCCAACGCCGCGACCTTCGTCATCCCGCGCAATGCGAACTTCGTCGCGGTGTACGCCAAGAGCCCGTTCGCACCCGAGAGCCCGCGGACCGAGGAGACGTTCACGATCGACCCGGCTCCGGCCGTTGACATCGGTGCCACGACGGCCTGCATGCCCAGGAACGGCCCGATCTGGTTGACCCGCACGACACGTTCGTAGTCCTCGAGTGTGGTCTCGGCCAGCGATGCGTGGTGCACGAGTCCGGCGTTGTTGACGAGGATGTCCACCCCGCCGAGCTCGCTGACAGCCATCTCGACCGCGGCCGCCCAGTCCTGCGGGCTGCCGACATCGAGGTGGACGAACACCGCACCCGCCAGTTCACCGGACAGGTGCTTCCCGCGCTCGTCGGCGACATCGGCCACCACCACTCGCGCGCCTTCCGCGGCAAACCGAGTCGCGATCGCCCGGCCCTGCCCCTGGGCAGCGCCGGTGACGATCGCGACTCGACCGGCCAGTCTCACGCTTGCGGCAGTGGCTTCTTGTCGGTGGTGATGTAGATGCCGCGGAACATCTCCGGGCTGATGTCGGTGTCGGCGAACCCTCGGGTGACACCGCCGACGTACGCCTCGTAGCCGAGGATCGCCGGCTCGTTGAACACCGGGATGATCCCGTAGACGCCCTCGACCTGGATCTTCGAGATCGCCTGGTAGAAGCCCTTGGCCTCCTCCGCCGTCTTGGCCGTCGCTGCCTTGTCGAGCAGATCGCGCACGCCGGGCACCTCGATCTTGCCGGCGTTGAGCCCACCGTCGTTGAGCAGCGAGAGGCGGATGATCGTGTCGGCCACCCCGCCACTCGTCGCGATCGGGGCCGATGCAACGGTGCCGGCTCCGTAGAGGCTGCTGATCACCGTCGACGTGTCGACGAGCTGCAGGTTCATGTCGATGCCGGCCTTCTTGAGGTTGGCCTGCAGGAACTGACCGAACGCCACGTAGGGCGCCGATGTGGATCCGATGATCGAGTCGAACTTGAGCCCATCGGGGAAGCCCGCCTCCGCCAGCAGTGACTTCGCCTTCTCCACGTCGTACTTGTAGTAGCCCTCGAGATCCGGGTTGTACGCCACGGACTCCTGGTTGAACATCTGATAGGCGGGCCGGCCATAGCCGAACGTCAGCGCCTGCACCGCTGCATCGCGATCGATTGCATATGCAATCGCCTGTCGCACCTTCGGGTTGTCGAACGGCGCGATGGTGATGTTCATGACGAGGCCCTTGATCAGCGGGGCGTAGCCGACGGTGAGCCGCAGGTTGTCCTGACCCTTGATCGAGTCGGCGTCTGCGCCCTGGTAGCTGCCCATGTCCTCTTCGCCGGAGCGCAGCGCGTTGAGCTGCGCCGCCATCGCAACCTCGGTGAAGTCGATGCCACCCAGCAGTGCGGCCTCTTTGTCCCAGTACCCGTCCCATGCGCGCACCGACATGCTCTCGCGAGGGAGCCAGTCACCTTCGACCTTGTACATGCCTGCACCCACGGGCTTGAGGCTGAAGTTCTGGCTGCCACCTGCGGCTTGCACCGCCGTCGGGGACACGATCATGCCGGTGCGGTCGGCGAGCTGCAGCATCAGCGGAACCGGCTGCGGCTGGGAGAGGACGAGATCGACCGTCTTCGGGTCGACGACTTCGACGCTGCCGAGCATCGGCACGCGAGTGGTGATGTTCGACTCCGGATCGCTGACCGTGCGGTCGATGCTGAACTTGACCGCGTCGGCGTCCAGCGGGGTGCCGTCCTGGAAGGTGACGCCGTCGCGCAACGTGAAACGGATCCGGTCGTCCATGATCTCCCACGCAGTCGCGATGCGGGGCAGGAACTCGTTGGTGACCGGGTCGGTGGAGATGAGGGTGTCGAAGATGACGTTCAACTGCGGGTACTCGGTCTGCGTGCCGACCACCATCGGGTCGTAGCTCGTGCCACGCATCGCGCCGAACTTCAAGATCGCGGTGATGTCGTTGTCGATCGCGGCGGCTGCCGTCGTGGTCGTCTCGGCGATGGTGGTGTCCACTGCGGACGCGGCAGTGGTGGTGTCGGGTGCAGCCGTACCGGCGGTCGTGCCCGTGGTGTCAGCGGGAGCCGTGCTGCCCGTCGTGTCCGCAGGGGCAGAGGTCGTCGGCGCGGAGGTCGTCGGCGCCGAGGTGGGCGCGGTCGTCGACTTGGTCGAGGCGTCGCTGCTGCACGCGGCGAGCCACATCGCACCGAGCGCACCGGCGCCGTACTGCAGCATCCGCCGGCGGTTGAAGCTGGTGCCGAGCCAGGGGCCGGTCACCGCCGACATCCCGTGTCCGTGATCGGCATTCGATGCGCCGTCGTTCGTCACGTCATCCACTCGATGGTTCCCCCTTGGTCGGTGAGGCACAGCGCCTCACGGTTCGGTTGCCCTGATCCCCCAGGGCGTGCAACATCTAACAGTATAATCTTAGCGAGAACAGCCACGAGCGGAAGAACCGATGAGCGACCAACGACTGTCCCACCGTTCGGCGTTGATGCGCCCGTCTGCACTGCGCGAGATGTTGTCGTCGGGCAATCCTCCCCGCCTGTCGCTCGCCGGTGGCCTCCCGCCTACCGAAGCGTTCCCGTTCGAGGTCCTGGCCGAGATCACCGCGGAACTGCTCGGCGGGCACGACGTGCGCTCGCTCCAGTACACCTCTGCGGAGGGCGATCCCGTGCTGCGCGGCCAGGTCGCGACGCTCGTCAGCTCCATCCACCGGCGCGAGGTGCCGTCGAGCCGGGTGGTCATCACCACCGGCTCGCAGCAGGGCATCGACCTCGTCGGCCGCGTGCTGCTCGATCCTGACGATGTCGCGATCGTCGAGGACCCGACCTACGTCGGTGCCCTGCGCGCGCTCGCCCCGACCGGCGCGCGGATCGTCGGCATCGCCTGCGACGGCGATGGGATGTGCACCGATCTGCTGGAGCAGCACCTCGCCGCCGGCATGCGGCCCAAGCTCGCCTACCTGTGCGCGAACTTCTCCAATCCCAGCGGCGCGACGTTGAGTGCGGCGCGGCGCGTGCACCTGGCCGAGCTCTCCAGCCGGTACGGCTTCGTGGTCGTCGAGGACGATCAGTACGGCCGGCTCCGGTTCCGCGGCCAGCACCTCGATCCCATCGCCTCGATCGCCGACGACGTCGTCTACCTCAGCGGCTTCAGCAAGGTCGTCGCGCCCGGACTGCGAGTCGGTCACCTGGTCGCTCCGGAGTGGTTGGTCCGCCCGATCGTGCTCGCCAAGCAGGCCGCCGACCTCGCTGCCTCGTCGCTCGGACAGCGCATCGTCAGCCGACTCCTCGATCGATCGGCGTGGTGGGACGAACATCTCGCCACGTTGCGCGACATCTACGCGACGCGGGCCGACGCGCTGTGCGCTGCGATCGACGATCGACTCGTCGGTCGGCTGCGAGTGCAACCGCCGGAGGGCGGGATGTTCGTGTGGGCCGAGATCACGGACCCGACGGTGACCGCGAGCGCGCTGATCGCGGCGTCACGCGCGCTCGGGTTGGCGCTCGTGCCGGGCAGTGAGTTCTCGACCACGAACACGTACGAGCGTGCGCTGCGCCTTTCGTACTCGACGCTCACGCCGGCCGAGCTGGGCGACGCGGTCGGGCTGATGGCCGATGCCTTCGACTCCTTGACCTCACCGAGCCGGTAGGTTCGCCGGCGATGTCCACCCACCAGCGCGCCGCGATCGTCACCGGGGCATCGACCGGCATCGGTCTGGCCGTGGCGACGGCCCTGTGCGAGGACGGCTTCGCGGTCACGATGTCCGCTCGCCGGGAGGCACGCCTTCTCGCGGCTGCCGAGCCGCTTCGAGCCCGCGGTTTCGAGGTCGAGACCGTCTCGGCCGACGCCTCGGGCGAGGGCGCGGCCGAGGCCTTGGTCATCGCGCATCTCGCGCGCTTCGAACGCCTCGACGTGGTCGTCGCCAACGCCGGCTGGGGCAACGGTGGTTCGGTCGCCGAGTCCCGCGCCGAGGATCTCGAACGCATGTTGGCGATCAACGTGGCCGCGCCGTTCGCGCTCGCCAAGGCAGCGATCCCGACGATGCGGCGCGGCGAGGACGGCAGGGGTGGCGACGGCGACGCGCCGAGCTGGTTCGTGATCACGTCCTCGATTGCCGGCGACTGGCCCACGGCAGGCTTCGCCGCGTACGCCGCATCGAAGGCCGCATCCGTCTCGCTGGCTCGCTCGATCGCTGCCGAGGAGGCCACCGCCGGCGTCCGTGCCTGCGCGATCATGCCGGCGTTCGTGGCCACCGACATGACGGCCTGGCTCGGCGACACGCTGCCGGCAGCCGAGATGCTCGACGCGGCCGACGTCGCCGAGACGATCCGCTTCCTCCTCCGCCTCTCCCCCGCCGCGTCCGTCACCGAGGTCGTCCTCCGCCGCGCCACTGCGCTCCACCCCCACGCCCCCTGACGCGCCGGAGGCCTTCCGCCCCGGCCGGCGCCGTTACTTCGGGATGTCCTTGAACGCCACGTCCTTGTCGGCGCGCACGTCGCCGGGGAGGCCGAGGATGCGTTCACCGACGATGTTGCGCTGGACCTGGTCGGTGCCGCCGCCGAGCTTGCTGCTCCACTGGTTGAGGAACTGCTGGGCCCGGCGATGGGTGGCCGGATCGTCGTCGGCGCCGAGCATCCCGGAGGCGCCGGCGAGCGACATCGCGAAGTCGTTGAACTCGGTCTGCAGCTTGGTGTAGCCGAGCTTGAGCACCGAGCTGACCGCACCCGCGGCCGTGCCCTGGCTGATCGACGTCTGCACGCGCAAGCCCATGTACTTGAGGATCTCCATCTGGGTGATGACCCCAGCGGCGCGCTCGCGCACGACGGGATCATCCCCGCGACCGGATCGCTTGACGAGCTTGATGACGTCGGCCGAGGTGATGGCCGCATTGCCGCCGATGAGCGTGCGCTCGCTGGTGAGCGTCGTCATCGTCACGCCCCACCCACGGTTGAGGTCGCCGACCATATTCTCCGCCGGGATGCGCACGTCGGTGAGGACCACCTCGTTGAAGTGGGCGATCCCGGTGATCTGGTGCAGGGGGCGGATCTCGATGCCCGGGGTGCGCATGTCGACCAGGAAGTACGTGATGCCCTGGTGCTTGGGCACGTCGACGTTGGTGCGGGTGAGCAGGATGCCCCAGTCGCAGTAGTGCGCGCTGGAGGTCCAGACCTTCTGACCGTTGACCACCCATTCCTCGCCGTCCTGCACCGCCTTCGTGCTGAGCGCGGCGAGATCGCTGCCGGCGCCGGGCTCGCTGAACAGCTGGCACCACAGCTCGTCGCCGCGGAGCATCGGCCCGAGGAAGCGCGCCTTCTGAGCGTCGCTGCCGTGCTTGATCAACGTCGGACCGGCCATGCCGATGCCCTGTGCGAACACGCCCGGCGCGGCGTCGAACTTGGCCAGCTCCTGGTTCCAGATCATCTGTTGCACGGAGGTGCCGCCGCGACCGCCGTACTCCTTCGGCCAGGTGATGCCCGCCCAGCCGTTGTCGTACAGCACGGCCTGCCACTGCTGAGCCTCGCGGACGTGTTGCTTCTCCGCCTCGGAACCGGCGACGAGGCCGCCCCCGTGGCCGACCGAGTTGATGTCCTTCGGCTTGGCGTGGGCCTCGAGAAAGGCGCGAGCTTCGAGGCGGAAGGCGGCTTCCGCTGGGGAATCGTCGAAGTCCATCAGGGTCAGAGCATCGTGCCGCGAGCGGACTTCAGCAGTGCCTCGTTCGGATGCTCGGGCAGCTCGGTCAACGGCTGGTCGAGCTCTTCGATGGTGGGGCAGTGCGCGTCTGCGTAGCCGGCCAACTGGTCGAGGTCGAACCCGTAGAGCGACGCGGCGTTGCCACCGAGGATCTTCTTCATCTCGTCGCTCGGCACGCCGTGGAAGACCTGGCGGAGGTGTTCGCGCGTGAAGGGGTACGTGCCTTCGTCGTGCGGGTAGTCGCTGCCCCACATGAACCGGTCGTTGCCGATCAGGCCGCGCACCGCAGCGTCGGCCGGGCCAGGCTGGCTGACGCCGACCCAGCAGTTCTGCGCGAAGTACTCACTGGCGACCCGGGGCAGCACGACGTCCTTCGAGTAGCGGATCTCGCCGGTGGCGCCGGTGTCGCGGATGCGCGACATGACCTGGTCGAGCCGCTCCAGCAGCGGCGGGATCCACGACCCGCCGGTCTCGGTGATCACGAACTTCAGCCCGGGGAAGCGCTCGAAGATGCCGGAGAGGATCATCTGCACCAGTGGTCGCTGGGAGTAGAAGCCGACCTCGTTGATGTACAGGAGCTGCGCGACCGGGTACTTGCCGTAGTCGGGTGCGCCGGTGCCGCCGTGCACGTTGATCGGCATGTCGAGGTCCTGGATGACCTGCCACAGACGGTCGAACTCGGGGTCGTAGATCGGCTTGAGCCAGGTGACGTCGGGAGCGATGTTCGGGATCAGCACGCCGCCGCGCAGGCCGTGCTCCTTGATCCAGTGGAGGTCTTCGATCGCGTCGTCGATGTCGTTGGTGAAGATCTGGCCGATGCCGGCACGCCGCTCGGGGCACTCGGCCACGAAGTCGGCCATCCAGCGGTTGTGGGCGCGGATGCCGGCGAGGCGGTGCTCGTAGTCCTCGGGCTTGGGCGGCTGCGCGAACAGCACGAAGCTGGGGAAGAACGGCGGTACCGTGTTCGGGAAGATGACCTCGGCGATGACGCCATCGGCCTCCTGCTCGCGCCAGCGGCGATCGCTGTCCCAGTTGCGCTCGCGGCGATCGTCCTTGAGGTCCTTGAACGGGTTGCGGTACTTGCCCCGCCAGGCGTCGAAGTCGTCGCGGTACTTCGGGTCGAGGTACTCGCGGTACTGGGCGTGGCTGCCGCCGGCGTGGCTGTCGGCGGTGA
>JAOPXO010000231.1 GCA_025965115.1 Aeromicrobium sp. | reverse complement strand
CACGACGAGATTGGCCGAGGCCTCGGCGGTCACCAGCAGCTCCCGGCAGATACGAGCGAGACGTGTCTGGGCCGCAGCGCTGTCAAGGGCAGGCCGCGGCGTCCGGTCGCCACCTTCTGCAGGTACGGCATAGACCAGACCTCCATCGGGGTGTCTCACGCGTACGGCGTCGAGCTCGACCAGATCGCGCGAGATCGTCGACGGTGTCGCGTTGATCCCGCGACTGTCGAGCAGCTCGGCAAGATCACCCTGCGAGCGTACGAGCTGGTGGCCGAGCAGCTCGACGATCAGCTGCTGGCGCGCTGTCTTGGTGTCGGGAACGGTCATGCCGTCACCCCGCCTTCTCGAGCAGCCATACGAGCAGTGCCTTCTGGGCGTGTACGCGGTTCTCGGCCTCGTCCCATACGACACTCTGCGGACCGTCCAGCACCTCGGCGGCGATCTCGAGTCCGCGGTAGGCGGGCAGGCAGTGCAGCACGATGGCATCGGGCGCCGCGGTCGCGAGCGCTCCGACGCTGACCACGTAGTCGCCGAACAGTGCGAGGCGAGCGTCCTTCTCGGACTCCTGGCCCATCGAGACCCAGGTGTCGGTGATGACCACGTCGGCGCCGGCGATGGCCGCGACGGGGTCGTCGGTCACGGTGATCGTGCCACCGGTCGTTGCTGCGATGGCCTCGGCATCGGCAACGATCGCCGGGTCTGGCTGATAACCCACCGGTGCGCCGATGCGTACGTGCATCGCGGCCGTCGCGCCGCCAAGAAGATAGGAATGGCCCATGTTGTTCGCGCCATCGCCGAGGTAGGTGACGGTGAGGCCGGCGAGCTTGCCCTTGTGCTCGATCACGGTCAGCCAGTCGGCCAGGATCTGGCACGGGTGGAATTCGTCGGTGAGGGCATTGATCACGGGCACGCCGGCGTGCTCGGCCATCTCGACCAGACCGGCCTGGCCGTGCGTACGCCACACGATCGCGCTGGTCATGCGGCCCAGCACCCGAGCCGTGTCGGCGACGGTCTCACCACGACCCACCTGGGTGGTGCCGGTGTCGAGGACGAGCGGATTGCCGCCGAGATCGGCGATGCCGACGCTGAACGAGACACGCGTACGCGTCGAAGACTTGTCGAAGATCACCGCGACGGTCTGCGGACCGGCCAGAGGCTTGCGGGCATAGGGGTCGGCCTTGAGCTCGGCCGCGAGGGTCAGGACCTCCGCCTGCTCGGCCGGGCTCAGGTCATCATCGCGCAGGAAGTGCCTCATGCCGGTCTCATGATTCGCTCGCTGACGCTCGCTCATGAGCCGACCTCGTCGAGCACCGTGCGAAGCGTGGTCACGGCATGAGCGGCTTCGTCCTCGGTGAGTACGAGCGGCGGGGCCAACCGGATGCGGTCAGGTGTAGGTGCGTTGATGATGAGGCCGGCAGCGAGGGCGGACTTGGCGATGTCGGCGGCGACCGGCTCGGAGAGCACGATGCCGACCAGAAGTCCGCGGCCCGTCGTGTCCTCCACCAACGGGTGGTCACCGAGCCCGCGACGCAACTGGTCGCCGATCGTCTCGACGTGCTCCAGCAGCTTGTCGGACTCGATCGTGGATATGACGGCGAGTGCGGCCGCGGTCGCGACGGGATTGCCGCCGAATGTCGTGCCGTGATTGCCCGGCTGCAGCAGTGTCGCAGCAGCACCAAGTGCGATGCAGGCGCCGATCGGAATGCCTCCGCCCAGCCCCTTGGCGACGGTCACGAGGTCCGGAGCCACGCCAGATTGCTCGTACGCGAACCATGCGCCGGTACGTCCGATGCCGGTCTGCACCTCGTCGAGCCACAGCAGTGCGCCGTGCTTTGTCGTCGCCGCGCGGGCCGCCTCGAGATAGCCATCCGGAGGCACGATGACGCCGGCCTCACCCTGGATCGGCTCGAGCAGCACCGCCGCCACCGTGTCATCGACGGCGGCCTCGAGTGCCGCGACGTCGCCATACGGAACCCAGACGATGTTTCCAGGCAGCGGCTCGAACGGTGTGCGGTAGGCCTCCTTGGAGGTCAGCGCAAGGGCGCCCATCGTACGACCGTGGAAGCTCCCTTCGGCCGCGACGATCTTGGTGCGGCCCGTGCGGCGGGTTGCCTTGAAGGCCGCCTCGTTGGCTTCTGCGCCCGAGTTGGTGAAAAACACGCGGCCCTCGTGGCCGACGAGCGACAGCAGCTTCTCGGCGAGCGCGATCTGCGGCTCGGATGCGAAGAAGTTCGAGATGTGTCCGAGGGTCGCAAGCTGTTCGCCCACGGCCTTCAGGATCGCCGGATGGGCGTGACCCAGCGCGTTGACCGCAATGCCACCCAACAGGTCAAGGTATTCGTTGCCATCGGCGTCCCACACGTGCGAGCCCTCGCCGCGCACGAGGACGGTCTGCGGCGGCCCAAATGTGTTCATGACCGCGCCTTGGTAGCGCTTGGTCCAGTCCGTGACGGTCATGCCTTCGCCTCCGTTTGAAGCCCACGATACGAAGGCTCCGGCATGAGCCCTGCACCACAATTGACTCGCTGGCGCTCGCTCATGCCTTCTCCTTGGTCACGCTCGTGGCGTACAGCGCCGTACGTATGCGGGTCGGGGCGCCGGGCACGACTTGCGTGCCGACTCCCTCGTCGGTGAAGATCTCGAGGAGGACCGCGTGCGGCTCACGGCCATCGATCACAGTCGCCCTCTTGACGCCCTCCTGCACAGCCTTGAGGCAGGCCGTCATCTTGGGGATCATGCCGGTCGAGAGGTCCGGGATGATCTCGGCGAGCGACTCGGGGCTGATCTCGCCGATGACGTCGGTGCTGTTGGGCCAGTCGGCGTAGAGGCCCTCGACGTCGGTGAGGACGAGCAGCTTCTCCGCTCCGAGCGCGACCGCCAGTGCCGCCGCTGCCGTGTCGGCGTTGACGTTGTACACCTGACCTTTGGCGTCCGGCGCCACGGTCGAGACCACGGGGATCCGGCCCGCGTCGATGAGATCCAGGACAGCCTCAGGGCGTACGCCCACCACCTCGCCGACGAGGCCGATGTCGGTCTCGACGCCGTCGATGATCGGCAGGGTCTTCTTGGCGGTGAACAGGCCGCCGTCCTCGCCGGACAGTCCGACGGCGAGGTCGCCGTGCTGGTTGAGCAGACCGACCAGCTCCCTGCCCACCTGACCGGTCAGCACCATGCGTACGACATCCATCGTCTCCGGCGTCGTGACCCTCAGGCCACCACGGAACTCCGACTCGATGCCGAGCTTGTCGAGCATCGCACTGATCTGAGGTCCCCCGCCGTGCACCACAACGGGTTTGAAGCCGGCGAGCCGTAGGAACACGATGTCCTCGGCGAACGCGTGCTTCAGCGACTCATCGGTCATGGCATTGCCGCCGTACTTCACCACGATGACCTTGCCGTGGTACTTCTTCAGCCACGGCAGCGCCTTGGCCAGGGTGGCGGCCTTTTCGGTCGCCTCTCTCCAGTCGTCCGGGTGCCATTCGTGGTCGGGAATCAATTCATCGCTCATGAGCTGTACGCCGAGTTCTCGTGGACGTACGCCTGGGTCAGGTCGTTGGTCCAGATGGTGCCCGTTGCGGGGCCGGACTTGAGGTCGATCGTGACGCTGACCGCGCGCTCGGAGAGGTCGATCGAGTCCACGGACTCCCCCGGGCCACTGTTGCGGCAGACCCATACGCCGTTCAGCGCCACGTCGAGGTCTGCCGGATCGAACGCAGCCCGGGTCGTGCCCACTGAGGCGAGGATGCGTCCCCAGTTGGGATCCTTGCCGAAGATCGCGCACTTGAAGAGATTGCTGCGGGCGACGGACCGGCCGACCTCGAGCGCATCGTCGACCGATGCGGCGTTGACGACCTCGATCGCGATCTCGTGATCCGCGCCCTCGGCATCGGCAAGAAGTTGCATTGCAAGGTCACGGCACACGCTGGTGACGGCATCGGTGAACGCGCCGGCATCCGGTCGAACACCACTGGCTCCGCTCGCCATCAGGAGGACCGTGTCATTCGTCGACTGGCAGCCATCGGAGTCGAGGCGGTCGAAGGTTTGCGCAGTTGCATCCCGCAGCGCGGCGTCGGTCGTGGCGGCGTCTACGTCTGCATCCGTCGTGATGACGACGAGCATCGTGGCGAGCGCGGGGGCCAGCATGCCGGCGCCCTTGGCCATACCGCCGACGGTCCAGCCGTCGCCGTGGGCGATGGCCTCCTTGGCGACCGTGTCAGTCGTCATGATCGCGGCCGCCGCGGTGTGCCCGCCGTCGGCGCTGAGCTCGCCGAGTGCGGAGCGTACGCCCGAGAGCAACGCCTCACGATCGTTGAGCAAGCCGATCAGTCCTGTGGAGCAGACCTGCACGTCGGCCGCCCCCACTCCCAGCACCTCAGCGACGGTCTCCGCTGTCTGATGTGTCGTGGCGAATCCCTCCGGCCCGGTGTAGCAGTTGGCACCGCCGGAGTTGATCGCCACCGCGACCGCGGAGCCGCTCTTGATGGCCTGCTCGCTCCACAGGACCGGATTGGCCTTGCAACGGTTGCTCGTGAACACCGCGGCCGCAGACGTCGACGGCCCTTGGTTGACGACGACGGCGATGTCGGGCGCGCCGGTGGACTTGAGGCCGGCAGCAACGCCGGCGGCGGTGAAGCCCTTGGCCGCGGTGACACTCATGGCGCTGTCCCGATCGTGGTGAGGCCCGTCGTCTCTTCGAGTCCGAGCGCGAGGTTCATGGACTGGATCGCGCCGCCGGCAGTGCCTTTGACCAAGTTGTCGATTGCGGTGACGGTGACCAACCTGTTGGCGCGGCGATCGATCGCGACCTGGATCTGGGCGGTGTTGGCGCCCAGCGTCGCCGCCGTGGTCGGCCAGCGCCCCTCAGGCAACAGCTGGACGAACGGCTCGTCGGCGTAGACCGCTTCGTATGCGGCGCGCACTGCCGCGATGTCGACCCCTGGCATGAGCCGCGCCGTCGTGGTCGCGAGGATCCCGCGAGCCATCGGTACGAGGGTCGGTGTGAAGGAGATGGTCACCTCGTCGGCGCCGGCGAGGCGGAGGTTCTGCATGATCTCGGGAACGTGCCGGTGGGTGCCGCCGACGCCATATGCCGAAGCGGCGCCCAGACCCTCGGCCGCCATGAGGTGAGTCTTGGGTGCCTTGCCAGCGCCGGAGAAGCCATTGGCCAGCACGGCAACCAGGTCGGTCGACTCGACGAGACCCGCGGCAATCGCGGGCTGAATGCCGAGTGTCACGGCGGTGACATTGCACCCGGGTACGGCGATCCGGCCGACACCCTTGAGCTGCTCGCGCTGCCGACCGTCGCCGACGATCAGCTCCGGGAGGCCGTACGGCCAGGTGCCAGCATGCTGACCGCCATAGAACTCGGTCCATTCTGCGGCGGACTGCAGCCGGAAGTCGGCGCCGCAGTCGATCACGAGAACGTCATCACCCAATTCGGCCGTCACTGCTCCGGACTCGCCGTGTGGCAGGCCAAGGAAGACGACGTCATGACCCGACAGGATCTCGGTCGTCGTGGGCTGCAGGATGCGATCGGCCAGGGGGACGAGATGCGGGTGGTGATCCCCGAGCGGAGAACCGGCGCTCGACGCCGCGGTCAAGGCCCCGATCTCGATGTCGGGGTGGGCCAGGAGCAGGCGCAGCACCTCACCCCCGGCGTACCCGCTCGCGCCGGCAACGGCTGCGGTGATCGTGGTCATCTCTCCACCTTTGCAGAAGTCATGGGTAGGTCGGGGTGTTCAGTCCGTGCCGAACTCCATCGCAGCGGCGTCGAGCGCGAGTTCTTCGTCACCGTCGACGGCGGGATTGGCTTCGATCCTCGTGGCGCCGCCAGCAGGCAGTTCACCGAAGAGGGTGCCGTTCTCCACCAGCACCTGGCCCTGGTCGAGCGGCTGGGCCGCGTAGAGCTCGAGCATGGCGCGAGAGTCGGCGATGTCGAGATTGCGCATCGTCAGTTGCCCGATGCGGTCGGTCGGTCCGAACACCGCGTTCTCGGTGCGTTCCATCGAGAGCTTCTCCGGGTGGTACGAGAAGTTGGCGCCCTGCGTGTCGAGAATTGAGTAGTCCTCGCCCCGCCGCAGTCGCAAGGTCACGTCGCCGCTGACGACGGAGGCGATCCAGCGCTGCACCGACTCACGCAGCATCATCGCCTGCGGGTCGAGCCAGCGACCCTCGTACATCAGCCGACCGAGTCGACGACCGTGCTGGTGGAAGTTGGCGATCGTGTCCTCGTTGTGGATCGCGTTGACGAGCCGCTCATAGGCGATGTGCAGCAGGGCCATGCCCGGCGCCTCGTAGATGCCGCGGCTCTTGGCCTCGATGATGCGGTTCTCGATCTGGTCGGACATACCCAGGCCGTGGCGGCCACCGACGACATTCGCTTCGTGCACGAGCGCGACGGGGTCGCCTCCGAACGTTGACCCATTGATCGCCACCGGTCGGCCCGCCTCGAACGAGATCGTGACGTCCTCCGTCGCGATCTCCACCGAGGGGTCCCAGAACTTGACGCCCATGATCGGCTCGACGGACTCCAGCGACGTGTCGAGGTGCTCAAGGGTCTTCGCCTCGTGCGTCGCACCCCAGATGTTGGCGTCGGTTGAATATGCCTTCTCCTGGCTGTCCCGATAGGGCAGATCCCGCTCGGTGAGCCACTGGCTCATCTCCGTCCGGCCACCGAGCTCGGCGACGAATGCCGCATCGAGCCATGGCTTGTAGATCCGCAGCTCGGGATTCGCGAGCAGGCCGTAGCGGTAGAACCGCTCGATGTCATTGCCCTTGAACGTCGAGCCGTCGCCCCAGATGTCGACGCCGTCCTCGTGCATTGCCCGCACGAGTAGGGTGCCGGTCACCGCGCGGCCCAATGGGGTCGTGTTGAAGTACGTCCTGCCGCCCGAGCGGATGTGGAATGCCCCGCACGCGAGCGCCGCCAGTCCCTCATCGACGAGCGGGCGTTTGCAGTCGATCGAACGCGCCAGCTCGGCGCCGTACTCCATCGCGCGACCCGGGATCCCTGCGATGTCGGGCTCGTCGTACTGCCCGATGTCGGCGGTGTAGGTGCACGGGATCGCTCCTTTGTCGCGCATCCAGGCGACCGCAACGGAGGTGTCGAGGCCGCCCGAGAAGGCGATGCCGACACGTTCGCCGGCGGGGAGACTCGTGAGTACTTTGGACATGTCTCACATTCTTGCATACTCGTGCAATTTCTTGCACCTTGGGTCCGTGCGCAATACGTCACCGCGGCCGGGACTTCTGCGCCTAGGATGCCAAGCATGAGGCGGACGGGACTGCGCATCCTCGCGCTGCTCATCACCGCAGGTGTGTTGTTCGTCCCGGCATTGATCGCGATGATCCCGACCGACACCTCGACCTCTGGGCCTGATCCGGTCACCATCACCGACTACTCCGCCGACTATCTGGTGGCTTCGGACGGCTCGCTCGCCGCCAAGGAGACCGTCACCGCCGAGTTCCCCTACGGCCGGCACGGCATCTTCAGGTTCTGGGACCTCAGGGACCCGTCCGACTCCCATGTGCGCCTGAAGCCGCGCAACATCAAGGTCACCCTCGATGGACACTCGGTGCCCGACGACCTGCTGTGGCAGAACGGGCACCGCTACCGGGTCGCCAAGATTGGCGACCCGGACAACTACGTCCTCCCCGGCAGCCACACGTACGTCATCACCTACCTGATCAAGGGCGCGCTGTCTCCCACGTCGGCCAATCACGGACAGTTCGCGTCGTCCAGCTGGACCGACAAGCAGCCAGCACAGTCGGTGTTCAACTGGAATGTCGTCGCGCCGGGCTGGCAGATGGACATCAACAAGTCGACGATCCGCATCGGCCTTCCCAAGGCCTCGGGCAAGGTGCAGTGCACCTCGAGCTTCGACGGAACGGGACCCTGCGACATCTCCGGCGGCGGCACGGACATCGTGACCGTCCGCACGGGCCATCTTGCGCCCCGCACGCCGGTGACCGTGCGCATCGGCCTGCCGCTGCCACCACCGGACCGGGTCACGGTGCCATGGAGCATCCAGTACGACCGAGTGTTCGGTCAGAGCCTGAACGCCATGCTCGGCATCCTGGCCATCGCAGTCGCCGGTCTGCTGATCGGATACGCCCTGGATCGTCGCGCTCATGAGAAGACGCCGGGCTATCCGGTGATGTATGAGCCCCCGAAGGGTCTCGGTCCGGTGCAGGCGGCATACCTCACCACCGAGACCGTGCCGTCGCGCGGACTCATCGCCACGCTGCTCTATCAGGCCGAGCAGGGTTTGACGAAGCTCACCGACGACGGCGAGAAGTCGTGGACCATCACGGGCATCGGCGACGAAGCGGCCTGGGCCAAGACCGATGACGTCACCCGCTACGTCGGCAATCAGCTCGGCGTGACGACCCCCGGCAGCACCTTCAAGTCCAACAAGACGGCATCGTCCGGTCAGGAGCTCCAGGCCACGCGCAACGGACTCGAAGCCACCACCTCTGCGTGGGCCACCGGCATCGGCGCACAACGCCGCGCCTCCGCTGAGACGCTCGCCCGGTTCGCAGTGATTGTCGCGGCGATCCTGGTGGTGATCATGACGATCTTCATCCGACCACCGGTGACCTTCTACGTCCTTCCCTTCGCCGCATTCGTGATCGGCGGCGCCGGACTGCTGGCGCCCGGTGTCGGCAGGCGCCGTACGACCCTCGGTCGTGACCTGTGGTCGCAGTCCGGTGGCTTCGAGCGCATGCTCTCGACCGACTCGGCCAAGGACCGCTTCGACTTCAGCGGCAAGAAGGATCTCTACACCTCGTTCATCCCCTTCGCCGTCGCCTTCGACTGCGCCGACAGATGGGCCAAGAAGTACGAGGTCGCGACGGGCTCTCCCGCACCGATGCCGGTCTGGTACGCGCCGACCACCTCAGGTGGCGGTCTCGGCTTCTTCGGCAATCACGACTCGTACTCTGGATTTGAATCCTCGCTGTCGTCATCGATCAGCGCCTACGCAGCCACCCAGTCGTCCTCATCGGGCGGCGGCGGTGGAGGTGGCGGAGGCGGTGGTGGAGGTGGCGGAGGCGGCGGAGGTTCCTGGTAATTCCTACCCAGCTCACCGAGGAGAAATATGTACATCGTCATTGCCGTCGTCGTCGTGCTCGTTGGATTCGTCATCACCGGATTCAACAAGTTGCGCAAGACCGACGTCGGAGCGCAGGAAGCACTCGGCGGCATCGACGTGCAGCTCACCCGTCGTGCTGACCTGATCCCCAACCTGGTCAACTCGGTCAAGGGCTACGCCCAGCACGAGAAGGGTGTCTTCGAGGCCGTCACCGAGGCTCGGGCCGGAGCGGCGAAGGCCGCCAAGGATGGCACCGTCGCCGACAAGGCGGCCGCTCAGGCGAAGATGGACAAGGCGATCATTGACGTCCTGGCCGTCGCCGAGGCCTACCCGGACCTCAAGGCATCGGCAAACTTCCAGTCGCTGCAGAACGAACTTGCCGACACTGAGAACAAGATCTCGTTCGCGCGCCAGTTCTACAACGATGCGGTGGCCAAGCTCAATGGCCTGGTGCGCACGATCCCGTGGATGTTCTTCAGCGGAATCGCCGGCGTCAAGGCACGCGAGTTCTACGCGGCGCCCGAAGGACAGTCGACTCCCCCGACGGTGTCGTTCTAGCCGATCGGTTCGGACCGATCAGGTCCGAAGGGATGCGCCGATGGCGGCCGTGGCTGCCACGGCGGCATCGCGTGCGGCCTTGATGTCGGCGTCGGTGAGGGTGCGATCGGGAGCGCGAAGGCGCAGGGCGTACGCCAATGACTTCTTGCCGTCCGGTACCTGCTCGCCGACGTAGACGTCGAAGAGTCGTACCGACTCGATCAGGTCGCTGGCGCCAAGCAGTGCCGCGCGCACTGTCGCCGCGGGGAGGCGTTCGTCGACGACGAGGGCGAGATCCTCCTTCGCCACCGGGTAGGCGGAGAAATCGGGACGCGGACCCACCTCGGGCGCGGCGGCGATCAGCGCATCGAGGTCGAACTCTGCGGCGACGACCCGGGGCGGCAGGCCGTACGCCTTCAGCACGCGAGGGTGCAGCTCGCCGGCGTGGCCGATGGTCACGCCACCGAGCACGAATGCGGCACATCGACCGGGGTGCCAAGGGGCGCGTTGCGCCTGCTCGACGACGAGCCCGACGTGCAGGACCTCGGCGACATGCTGCACGATCGCGATCGCATCGGCCCAGGTCACCGGTCGGCCCGCCGTGCCCCAACCCGGACGCTCCGCATCGCCGGTCATGACCAGCCCGACGTGCTGCGGTTGTGCGGGCAGGGCCGCCTCGAGCGCAGCGAATTCCTCCGCGGTCGGGCGTCGATCCACCCCGTAGATCGGCGCCTCTGGATCGCCGGCGCGAGGCTCGAAAACCCGTCCGGTCTCAACGATGCGTACGTCGTGGTGTCCGCGACCGACATTGAGCACAAGTGCCTTGAGCAGACCGGTCAGCAGAGTCGTCGTCAGGCCGGGTTCCTCGGCGGACAGCGAATTCTCGAGCATCACCTGGTGACGCCGGGGGTCGTCGGCCGGCAGGCCCAGCCGTTGCCAGTCGGCAGGCCCGGCGAACGGGAACGTCTTGACCTCAACCAACCCATCGCCCGCCAGCACCAGTCCGACGCGTCGACGTAGCTGCTGGGTGGTCGTCAGACCACGCCCGGCCGGAGCCGACGGGAGAACGGACGGCACCTTGTCGTAGCCGACAACGCGCAGGACTTCCTCGGCCAGGTCGTAGGGATCGTTGATGTCGAAGCGCCAGCTCGGCGGCGTCACGGTGAGGGTGCCGTGGTCGAGCGCGACCTCGCAACCATTGCCCTCGAGCGCCTCGACCACTGAGGGGGCATCGATCTCGACGCCCGAAACCAGTGACGGGAGCTCGATCGGCGCAACGACTGGCGCGTGCTCGGGAGCCGTGCCGACCACAGTCAGCCCGTCCTCGATGACTCCACCACCGTGCTCGACCAGCAGCTCCGCAACGCGCTGGGTTGCGCGGGCGGGAAGCTCGGGGTCGACGCCGCGTTCGTAGCGCTTCGACGCTTCGGACGGCAGCTTGTGCAGGCGGGCCGTGCGGGCGATCATCGGCGCCTTCCAGTGCGCGGCCTCGATGAGCACATCGGTCGTCGACGCGGACAGCTCCGTCTCCTCACCGCCCATGACGCCGGCCAGGCCGATCGGGCCACGGTCGTCGGTGATGACGGTGTCGCCGGTCGACAATGAGCGCACGACACCGTCGAGCGTCGTGAGCTCTTCACCTTCGTTGGCACGGCGTACGACGATCGGTCCCCGTAGCTTTGTGCGGTCATAACCATGGATCGGGTGCCCGATCTCGAGCATCACGTAGTTGGTGACGTCGACCGCGAGCGAGATTGAGCGCATACCGGCCTGCTCGACGCGCTGGGCCATCCACCTCGGTGTCGGTCGCGTCGGGTCGAATCCGGTGACTGCCCGGGCGGCGAACACCGGACATGCATCGGAGTCGTCGACCCGGATCGGGTAACCGTCACCCTTGCCGGTCACCTCGATATCGGCCGGATCGGTGAAGTCGAGTCCGTACGCGAGTGCGGTGTCTCGCGCGACTCCGCGGAGCGACAAGGCATACGCGCGATCGGGGTTGACCTCGAGATCAAGCACTTCCGAGCCCAGGCCCAGGAGCTCGATCGCGTCGTCGCCGACTTCGGCATCGCCCGGCGGAAGCACGATGATGCCGCTGGCGTCGCCGCCGATGCCGAGCTCGGCACCTGAGCAGATCATGCCGTCGGAGACGTGCCCATATGTCTTGCGAGCGGCAATCGCGAAGCCACCGGGGAGCACCGCGCCGGGCAGCGAGACAACCACGAGGTCGCCCTCGACGAAGTTGTGCGCGCCACAGACGATGCCGCGACCGCCGTCGGCGTCATTGTGGTCGGCGCCGACATCGACACGACACCAGTTGATGGTCCTGCCGTTCTTCTGATCTTCCTTCGCGAGGGACAGCACCCGCCCGACGACCAACGGTCCGACGACTTCGCCGCCACCGATGACCTCCTCGAGCTTGAGGTCGAATGAGGTGAGGCGCGCTGCCAGCTGTTCGGTCGTGACGCCATCAGGCAGCGTGACGAGCTCACGCAACCACTCGACCGGAACCCGCACTAGAGCTCAACTCCGAACGGCTCGGTGAAGCGGATGTCGCCGTCGAACAGATCGCGCAGGTCGGCGATGTCATAGCGAGACGTGATCGTACGGTCGAGGCCGATGCCGAAGGCGAAGCCCGAGTAGCGCTCGGGATCGATGCCACAGGCGATCAGGACACGCGGATTGACCACTCCGCACCCGCCCCACTCGACCCAGCCCTCGCCCCGGCACGTGCGGCACTCGGCGACCGCATCGGGCTCGTTGTGGCAGACGTAGCAGAGCAGGTCCATCTCGGCGCTCGGCTCGGTGAAGGGGAAGTACGAGGGCCGGAAGCGCGTCGTCATGTCGCCGCCGTAGATCGCCTGGGCCAGGTGGTCCAGGGTGCCCTTGAGGTGCGCCATCGACAGACCCTCATCGACCGCCAGGCCTTCGACCTGGTGGAACACCGGCGAGTGCGTTGCGTCGAGCTCGTCGGTGCGGAACACCCGGCCGGGGCAGACGACATAGATCGGCGGCGTGCGGGTCAGCATGGTGCGCGCCTGAACGGGTGACGTATGTGTGCGCAGCACCATCGCTGCCTTCTCGGGTGAGACCCAGAACGTGTCCTGCATCGTGCGCGCCGGATGGTCGGGGCCGAGGTTGAGCGCGTCGAAGTTGAGCCATTCGGCCTCCACTTCGGGTCCCTCGGCGACCTCCCAGCCCATGGCCACGAAGATGTCGCCGACGTGCTCCTGGATTGTCGTCAGCGGGTGACGAGCTCCGATCGGAGCCACATCCCACGGCAGCGTGACGTCAACGGTCTCGGTGACGAGGGCGCCCTCTTCCTCGACGGCTTCAAGCTCGTCCGTGCGAGCTGCGAGGGCCTGGTTGATCGCGCCTCGCGCCTGGCCGACGCGCTGGCCGGTCTCCTTGCGGGCTTGGGGCGGAAGCGCCCCGATCTCACGGTTGGCGAGCGCCAGCGGCGAGCGATCCCCGACGTGATCGATGCGTACCTGCTTGAGCTCTTCGAGCGTCGCCGCCGCAGCAATCGCACTCAACGCCGCGTCGCGCGCGCGTTCGACCTCGTCTGCACGCAAAGGCGTGACTTCGACGGGGTCGTACTCAGAGTTGGGCGCGGACATACGAGCCTTCCGATGCTGAACTGGAGCGGGTGGGCGAACACCTGAGTTTATCGGTCGCACACGCTCCGAAGGTCAGTCGGTCAGCGCGTCGGGCTCATTGATCGGGAACCACACCCGGATGTTGGCTCCGCCTTCGGGCGCATCGGTGATCGTGATGCCGCCACCGTGCTCCACGACGATGCCACGAACGATGTACATGCCGAGCCCGCTGCCCGCGCCGGGGCCTGCTCGCCAGAACCGGCTGAACACACGTTGGCGCATCTCGTCGGGAATTCCGGGCCCGTGGTCGACAATCTCCAGCGCGACCCCCGGCTCCTCGTCCGGAGCATCGGTGTTCTGCAGGACGACCTGGCGCAATCCAAATCCGTGGCGCAACGCGTTCTCGACCAGATTGGTCACGACCTGGGTCATCCGGTCACTGTCACCCCAGATGAGGTCGAGGTCATCGCCGATGCTGATCTCGAATGGATCGGTCGATCCGCCTGACATGTTGGTCAGCACGTGACGGACGATCTCGTCGAGCTTGACGGGTCCACGCTTCAGCGTCAGGCGACCCGCGTCGATACGTGCCGCGTCGAGCAGCTCGGTGATGAGACGACTCAACCGATCGGCATCCGCATCGACCGTCTCGAGCATGAACCTGCGCTGCTCCTCGGAGAACTTGTCCCACTTGGTCAAGAGCGTCGAGGTGAAACCCTTGATCCCGGTCAACGGTGACCGCAGCTCGTGGGCGACGGTCGCGACGAGATCTGAGCGCTCGCGGTCCCGCTGGTTGCGGATGCGCGCATTGCGGACGCTGACGACAACCCTCTGCACCGGGCCGGCAGGCCGATCGCGCACGAGCGAAGCCGTGATCAGGTATTCGCTGCCCTTGGGTGACCACCACGCCATCTCCGAGATCCGGGTACGTGTCGCAATGCCGTCATACGGGCGTATGCAGTCATACCAGGAGTTGCCGTTGAGATCATCGAACGGCACGGCGTCGGCCAGATGCATCCCCAGCATCTCGTCACCGACGGCACGAGCCATGATCTTGATCCGGCTGTTGACGTACTCGACCGACCCGTCGGGTCCGGCAATGATGATGCCGTCCGGGAAGTCGTCGAGGTCCACGAGTGAAGAATCTAGTCCTTGAGGACTAGTTCACACGAGTTCCGACGTTGATCAATCAACTATTTGTTGCGTGCCTGCGCGGTCGCGTAGAGACAGACTGCCGCAGCAGTTGCGAGATTGAGGCTCTCGGCGCGGCCGTAGATCGGGACAGCGATGACCGCGTCGGCGAGCCCGCGGATCTCCTCGGGCAGACCCCAGGCCTCATTGCCCATCAGCCAAGCCGTCGGCGCGCTGAGATCGATGGCGGAGTCGTAGAGGCCGACATCTCCCCCGCCATCGGCCGCCAGCACCTGCATGCCGCCGGACTGCAGTCGTGAAAGCGTGGCGGTTATGTCCTTGTCGACCACGATCGGCAGGTGGAAGACACTGCCGACGGTGGCTCGTACGGACTTGGGGTTGAACGGGTCGACGCTGTCTCCGACGAATACGACACCGTCGGCGCCAGCCGCATCGGCACAGCGGATCACTGCGCCGGCATTGCCCGGATCGCGAATGTCCGCGCACACGACGACGAACTCCGGCCGGTCGGCCAGGAGGGCGTCCAGGGTGACATCGACAGCGGCGCAGCGCGCCACGAGTCCTTGCGGTTGCACCGTGTCGGCGATCGTCGCGATGACCTCGTCGGTCACCACGTGCCACGGCACTCCGACCGCCTCGGCCGCGGCCCGGAGATCTCGGTGCTGATCGCTGGACTGGGAGCTGGCGAACACCTCAAGAGTTGCGCCGGCCACGGTCAGCGCCTCGCGTACGGCCTGCGGGCCTTCGGCGAGAAACTCGCCTTCACTGGCCCGGAACGCACGAGTGGCGAGCCTCCTGGCGTGCTTCACCCGTCCTGATCGGACGGTGAGCTCACCATGCCCAGAATCGGGCGGAGGACTCGCCACAACGCGCGGGTGCCGCGGTCAGGCCGCGGCGCCATCCTTCGGAGCGTTGACGTCGGCCGGAAGGTTGTCCTTCGCGACCTGCACCAGTGCAGAGAAGGCGGCCGGCTCGTTGACCGCGAGGTCGGCGAGGATCTTGCGATCGACCTCGACCTCGGCGGCCTTGAGGCCCTGGATGAAGCGGTTGTAGGTCATGCCCTCGGCGCGGACGGCAGCGTTGATGCGCTGGATCCACAGACGGCGGAAGTCGCCCTTCTTGGCCTTGCGGTCGCGGTAGTTGTAGACCAGCGAGTGAGTGACCTGCTCCTTCGCCTTGCGGTAGAGCCGCGAACGCTGACCGCGGTAGCCCGCGGCGCGCTCCAGTGTCTGGCGGCGCTTCTTCTGTGCGTTGACAGAGCGCTTGACGCGTGCCATCTCAGTTCTCCTTCAGATCTTCGGTATGTCAGGGGGTGGGGCGGTCAGAGACCGAGCATCTTCTTCACGCGAGGCACATCGGCCTTGGAAACGTCGACGGTGCCGTCCAGACGACGCTTGCGCGAGGACGACTTGTACTCGAGCAGGTGACGACGGTTGGTCTGCTCACGACGCAGCTTGCCGCTGCCGGTGAGCTTGACGCGCTTCTTCATCCCCGAGTGGGGCTTGAACTTCGGCATTTATGCCTCCATGTCTGGGTCGAGGTTCTCGGAACGACGACGTGGCTTCTTGGGTGTTGCGACCTTTGCGGCGGCTTCGCGGTGTGCCTTGACCTCGGCCTCTTCGGCTTCCTTCTCGGCGGCCTTCTCGCCCATGCTCTTGACCTTTTCGGCCTTGACCTCCGCCTGGGCTTCGGACTTCTTCTTGAGCGGACCGAGCACCATCGTCATGTTGCGACCGTCCTGGCGGGCGTTGGACTCGATGAAACCGAGCTCCTCCACATCGCCGGCGAGCCGCTGCAGGAGCCGGTAGCCCAGCTCGGGACGGTGCTGCTCGCGACCGCGGAACATGATGGTGATCTTGACCTTGTCACCCGCCTTGAGGAATCGGACGACGTGACCCTTTTTGGTGTCGTAGTCGTGCTGATCGATCTTCGGACGCAACTTCATCTCTTTGATGATGGTGTTGGTCTGGTTGCGGCGGGATTCGCGTGCCTTCTGGGCAGTTTCGTACTTGAACTTGCCGTAGTCCATGAGGCGGCACACGGGTGGACGGGCTGTGGGAGCAACCTCAACGAGATCGAGATCGGCTTCTGCTGCCAGTCGCAGGGCATCCTCTATGCGGACGATGCCTACCTGTTCACCGCCAGGACCGACGAGGCGAACTTCTGGAACGCGGATTCGGTCGTTGACGCGTAGCTCTGTGGTGATGGATCCTCCTGGGTACGTGAGGGAGGCCACCAAAAAATGGCCCCCATGCGAAATGGGAGCCACCGGTGGTGGGTCCGACTGGGTCACCCCATCGAACACACCGTCGGGCCAGGTCGTCACGGCTTGCGCCGCATCAGTTTGGCCGTAACCCCAAGGTCAAGGACCAAGCAGGTGGGAGGTGGACCTCCACTTCGACCTCAAGGATATCAGCGATGGCCGTTTCCGGCGAAATTGGCGATGTTGCACAGGTGAAACGTCGGTGTCTTCGATCGGAAAACATCACGAGTCACTCTGGTGACATGTTGTGGCGCGTACGAACGACTCTCGTCGACCGGCCCGGGATCCTGGCCGAGATCGCGCTGGCGTGCGGAGCCGCGCAGGTCAACATCCTGGCCATGCAGGTGTTCCCCACCAGCCCAAGGGTCACCGACGAGTTCGTGGTCAGTGCGCCGGACGGCTGGTCCGATCTCGAGATCGCCGATCTGTTCGAAAGTGCCGGCGGCGCACAGGTCGCAACCACCCGGGTAGGCGACGGCGCGATCGCCGATGCGGCGACTCGCTACCTCAGCGGAGTCCATCAGGTGCTCGAAGAGGGGCGCGACATCGAGGCCGTCCTGGCGGAGCTGCTGGAGACCGAGCCACCGGACGTCGCCGACTATTCCGGCCACGATGTCCTCGATCTCACTCGTCGCAATGGCAGCACGCTCCGGATCAGTCGGGC
>JAOPXO010000211.1 GCA_025965115.1 Aeromicrobium sp. | reverse complement strand
CGACGGTGACGCCGAGCGTCGAGCACAGGTCCCTCAACAGCCGCACGACGGTGGCGCCGGTGCGATGGTCGAGGTTGGCCGTCGGCTCGTCCGCGAGGATGAGCTTCGGGTTGCTGATGAGCGATCGTGCGATCGCGGTGCGCTGCTGCTCGCCGCCCGACATCTTGGTGGGCTGGTGGTCCACCCGATGTGAGAGACCGACGAGGTCCAGCAGGTCGAGGGCGCGCTGACGCAGCGCCTTGCGGTCGTATGGCTCGAACATGAGCGGCAGCTCGACGTTCTCGACCGCCGACAGGAAGGGTATGAGGTTGTAGCTCTGGAAGATGAATCCGACGGTGTCGTGGCGCAGGGCGGCGAATTGGCTCTCGGTGAGTAGCCCGGTGTCCTGCCCGTTGATCGTGACGGTGCCCTTGGTCGGCCGGTCGAGCCCGCCGATGATGTTGAGCAGCGTCGACTTGCCGCTACCGCTTGGGCCCATGAGGCATACGAACTCGCCTGGCATCACCGTCAGATCGGCGCTCATCAACGCATGCACGATCTCGTCACCGAGCTTGTGAAGCTTCCACACCTCGCTGACCTCGACGACCGGACGTCCTTCGATGGCCTCCTCGACCGGAATGTCTGCGGTGAGAGTCATGGTCAGCCTCCTGTGCTGAGAGAGCGGATGGGGGATCGTGAGGCCGCGCGCCACGAGGGCAACGCGCTGCTGGAGACTGCGGCGATCGCGCTGACCGAGATCGCCACGACAACGCCGACGGCGGCTCCGCTTGTCGAGATACCCGAGCTGGCCATGCCCGTGGCGGCGAACAACTGCCCGGTCAGCACGGCGGCCAGTGCCCCGACTGCGGCGCCAATGACGGACGAGATGAAGGGCTCGACGAGCAGCGCGGCGACGACCGGGGCACGTCGCACGCCCGTGGCACCGAGTACGCCGAGCTCGCGGGTGCGGCTAGCGACTGTACGCGTCGTGCACACCGCAACCTCGACGACACCAACCAGAAGCACGATCACCGCGATGAGGACGATTGCGCGCTGGATCTCGTCGCCGTGACCCAGGGATGCCGACTGTGCCTTGATTCCCGACATCATCGAGAGCACCAGGACCAGCAGGTATGCGCCGGTTGCCGTCGTGACGATCGGCAGCACCATCGCCTTCGCGCGGCGCTTGCTCGACAGCAGGCCGTACGACAGGCCAAGGCGGATCACGAGGTCTCCGAGAGCAGCTCGACGGGACGCTGCTGGAGCAGTCGGTGCACGGGGACGAGCGCGCCGACGATCGCCATCGCCGGAAGATACGCGGCAACCGTGCCGGCTGCCTGGGCCCAGGCGATCGGCGTGGCAATCCCCGGCACCACCAACGCAACGGCGACCCCGGCGGTGCTGATGCCGATGACGTACGCGGCCAGGAAGATCACGGCCGACTCGACGAGGAAGAAGTAGAGCACCTCGTCGGCCAGTCCGATGCTCGACATGATCCCGAACTCCCGACGTCGCTCCTGGACCGAGGCAAGGAAGGAAGAGATCGCTATCACGAAACCGAGGATCAGGCCGATCGTCGAGATCAGCCCGAGCGTTGAACCGGTGATCTTGCCGGAGAACAGCGCCGAGAACTCCTGCTCGAACGTGACGGCGCCGCTACCACCGACGGTGTCGTAGATCAGACCGTGCCCGCTGGCCGCCGGTTTGTCTGCCGGATTGGTGCTGGACGGCAGGCCGGTCGAGGAGGAGAGCAACGCGCCGAGGTCATTGCGACCCTTGTCAGCCTTGGGTTCGCTGAGAGTCCACCACCCTCGATCGCCGACGACGCTTCGCGCTGCGTCGTAGGGCACCGTCACGATCGAGTCGTCGCCCCGCACGGTCACCGCAAGCGACTGACCCCCGAACGGCAGCGCGTCGCCCGTGGAGACTCCGATATCGGCGGCGGCCTTCTTGCCGAGCACAGCAGCACCCGGTTTTGCGGTCGACGATCCATAGACCGCCACGGTCGCGCTGTTCGGCTTCCAGGCACCGGCAATGACCTTGTGGGCCGTCCAGCCGGAGGGCACGGCCATCGTCGGCGCGGGCCCGTCCGCGACGATGGCGTCGGCTGCACTGTTGTAGTGAATTCCCGACGCCGGCACTACCCACAACGAGTCCCCACCAAGCACACGCGTCACGGATGCGCTGCCGGTGTTGGCGAAGCTGGCCGAGATCGTCCGAACCACGGTCACCGACATGATGGCGAGCGCAATTCCCAGGGTGGCCAACAGGAAGCGCTCCGGCCGGCGGCGGATGTTCGCGAACGCAAACCGCAACAAGCGGAACACCGTGCTGCTCGACGAAGCCGTGATCTGGTCCGTCACGCGGGTTCCACGCGTCACGTCGGCGATGAGTGTCGGATTCGGCTGAAGGGCTACCACGCGTCCAGTGTGGGAGGCTCATGTTTCGGCCGGAGGCGGGCAAACGGGCCCGTTCGTAAACTTCATGTAAGCGGGCCTCACAGACGGTTTCAGCGTCGTGTCGCGACGTTTCCAGATCGTGTCTGACCCCAGAAACGATGGGATTCGTCAGACCGGCAGCAAGCGCGTGATGAACTTCGTGAGCTGGTCGACATTGCAACATTCGTGCATCTCGACCACCTCGGCATACGTCGGTGCGATCGAGTCGCCGAGTCCCCAGCGCATCGAGTGCTCAGGGTTCAGCCAGAACGTACGACGGGCGCGCTGACTGATCTCGTGCAAAGCGCCGATATTGGGATCCTGGTTGTTGTTGCGGGCGTCGCCGAGGATCATCACCGCGGTGCGGGGGCCGATCGCGTTCATGTAGTCGGCGTGGAAGTCCGCGAAGGCCTCGCCGTAGTCGCTGCTGGTGTGCCACTTGGTGATGTGGGCCTCGCGGGCGATGCGCTGGGACAGGTCATCGGAGTCCTCCTTGACCAGATCGGTGACCTCGTCCATCGCGTTGATGAACGCAAAGACCCGGACCTTGCTGAACTGGCCGCTCATGGCCTGGACCAGATGCATCGTGAACTGCGAGAAGCCGGAGACCGAACCCGACACGTCGCAGAGCAGCACCAGCTCCGGGCGAGCCGGATGTGGTTTGGCGAAGACCGGATGCATCGGCACGCCACCTGTTGACATCGATCGCCGGAGAGTGCGCCGTATGTCGATACGTCCGCGGTGCGCCTTGCGACGCCGGGCGGCAAGGCGGGTTGCCAGCTTGCGCGCCAGCGGTCGAACCGTTCGTCCGAGCTCCTCGAGCTGCTGCTTGTTGGCACTCAGGAAGTCGATGCGGTCGCTGCCGGCTCGCACGGCGTGCCTGGTCACCACATCGCGTCCGCGGAGCTCCGCGGTGCGTCGACGCGCCTCACTCGCGACGAGGGCGCGGAATCGGTCGATGTTCTGGCGAATCTCGTCGCGCTCGAGCCGGTCGGCGAAATCGCCGCCGCTCCCTTGGCCGCTGCCCTGACCCTGTCCCTGGCCTCCGCCTTGGCCGCGTTGCTGCAACGCCTGGACGAGGATCGTCTGCGGCCGGAGTCGCTCGAGGGTCTGGTACGCCGACCACCCGCCGGTCGTGCTGGCTGGGTCCCCAACCTGTCCCAGCAGGTCGACCGCAATCTCGGCAACCTGTTCGAGGGTGCGCAAATCGTTCTCGGCCAGCGCCATCGCCAGCAGATCGCGCAGATCCTCGAGATCGAACCCTTCCTCCGTCTCACGCGCCGCCTGCGCTGCGCCGACTCCAGCGGGGAAGTAGAGGTCGAACGTCATGTCGAACACATCACGCTGGCCTCCGCGGCGTACCAACGCCGAGGCGAGCCCCTCGCGGAGCTGCTCGCGTTGGCTCAGCCCGAGGACATCGATCACCGCTGCGGCGTCGACGGTCTCGCTTGTGCCGGCGGGTATGCCCTTGCTCCGTAGCGCTCCGACAAACTCGACCAGTCGCCCGGCGAGGTCTTGCTGCGCTGCGACGGGCTGGGTCATGACGCGCCGAGGACCTCGTCGAGATCAAGTCGAGTGCGCGCCTTCTCCAGGTCGTCCTGGTGCTTGAGGATGACGCCGAGACTCTCCTTGACCACATCGTCGTCAAGGATGTCGGCGCCCAGCGCGACGAGCGTGCGAGCCCAGTCGATCGTCTCGGCGACCGACGGAGCCTTTCGCAACGGCATCGCGCGCAGGGCATTGATGACCCGGATCAGTGAGTCGCCGAGCGTGCTGTCGAGCTCGGGCACCTTCAGACGTACGATCTGCTGCTCGAGCTCGGGATCGGGGAAGTCAATGTGCAGGAACAGGCATCGACGCCGTAGCGCCTCCGACAGCTCCCGCGTCGCGTTCGAGGTGAGGACGACGAAGGGCCGCTGCGTGGCACGGATCGTGCCCAACTCGGGGATTGTCACCTGGAACTCGCCGAGCACCTCAAGCAGCAGGCCCTCGATCTCGACATCGGCCTTGTCGGTTTCGTCGATCAGCAGGACGGTCGGTCCCTCATTGCGGATCGCGGTGAGGAGCGGACGCGAAAGTAGATACTCCTCGCTGAAGATGTCGTTGCGAGCCGCGTCCCAGGTCTCGTCGCGGCCAGCCGTGATCCGCAAGAGCTGTTTGGCGTGATTCCACTCGTACAACGCTCGAGCTTCGTCGACACCTTCGTAGCACTGCAGGCGTACGAGCTCAGCACCACAGGCATCGGCGACCGCGCGGGACAGCTCGGTCTTGCCGACTCCCGCGGGACCCTCCACGAGCAGCGGTTTGCCGAGCTCGCTGGCGAGGAACACAGTGGTCGCGACCGCATCCGACGCCAGGTAGCCCGCCGCGGCGAGCTTGTTCTTGACGTCGTCGATCGAGCTGAACGGCATGGTGCTCATGCCGCACCTCGCAGGGTCACGGCCCCGTGGGTGATCGGCCGGGTCACACACGGCGCCCTGGTCTGAATCAATCGCTCGCTTCGCTCGCTCATGCAACTATCGTGCCGTGGCCCTGATCGAGATCGTGCGCGAGGTAGCCCTGACGCCTGTTGAAGCCTGGCGCCGACTGACTGACTGGCCGAAGCACGGTGAGTACGTGCCGCTCACCTCGATCACGCTCACCCCTCGTGGGTTCGATGCGTTCACCGGGATCGGTCGCGTCGGATTTCATGACCCGATGGACGTCGTGGAGTCGCACCGGCCCTCATATTGCCGGCTCGAGAAGCGCGGTCGGGTGGTCAAGGGCTGGGCTGAGTTGAGCGTTGATCCGCTCGGAGCTGGCTGCCGAGTCACCTGGCGCGAAGAGATCCGGGTGACCGGTGTGCCGCGGGCGTTCGACGGAATGATCCGTGCCTCCAGCAGGCGGCTCTTCTCCCGTGTGATCGATGGTTTGCTCGCCGACTGACCGGCGGCCGTACGATCGGGGTATGGGGCACACACCGGAAACTGAAGCACTCGAGATCTGTCGTGACCTGATCCGCATCGACACGTCGAACTTCGGTGACGACTCCGGCCCGGGGGAGCGCAAGGCCGCTGAATATGTCGCAGCGTCCCTCGCGGAGGTCGGCATCGACTCGGAGATCTTCGAGTCCGAGCCCGGCAGGGCCAGCCTCGTCGCCCGCTGGGGCAACCAGGACTCCGCCAAACCCGGTCTCCTGATTCACGGGCACCTCGACGTCGTCCCCGCCCAATCCGCCGACTGGCAGGTCGACCCGTTCGCTGCCGAGGTTGTCGACGGCTATCTGTTCGGTCGTGGCGCAGTCGACATGAAGGACTTCGACGCGATGCTGCTGTCGGTCGTCCGCGCTCGTCAGCGTGCTGGAGCGATCCCGGACCGGCCGATCACCCTGGTGTTCACCGCCGACGAAGAGGCCGGAGGCCTCAAGGGCGCCCATTGGCTCGTCGAGCACCATCGCGATCTGTTTGAGGGATGCACCGAAGCCATCGGCGAGGTCGGCGGATTCTCGACCGAGATCGGTGGCCAGCGGCTCTATCTGATCGAGACCGGCGAGAAGGGCATCGCCTGGATGCGGCTGCGCGCCCACGGCACCGCAGGTCACGGTTCGATGCGAAATACCGACAGCGCAATAACGCATTTGGCGCATGGTCTGGTGACACTAAGTGAACATGAATGGCCTGCGGAACCGGGTCCGTCGATGAGGCTGCTGCTCGACAAGGTCCGCGAGCTCACCGGGAGCGATGGCACGCCGGGGGAGCTGCTCGAGCACTTCGGACCCGCCGTACGCATGATCGGCGCCGGCATCCGCAACACCACCAACGCGACGATGCTCGAGGCTGGCTACAAGCACAACGTGATCCCCGGCGAGGCGATCGCCTACGTCGACGGTCGCTACCTGCCGGGCCATTCCGACACGTTCATGCCCACGATCCAAGAGATCGTCGGCGACGGCATCCAGGTCGAGCCCTACATCACCGACGCCGCCCTGGAATACGCATTCGAGGGCGATCTGGTCGATGCGATGACGGTGGCGCTCCATTCCCAAGATCCTGACGCCCATATCGCGCCATTCCTGATGTCGGGCGGCACGGATGCCAAGGCGTGGCACAAGCTGGACATCACGTCATACGGCTTCACCCCGCTCCGACTGCCGGCCGATCTCGACTTCACCGCGTTGTTCCACGGCGTTGACGAGCGAGTGCCTGTCGACGCGCTCGAGTTCGGGTCGAAGGTCTTCGACGAGTTCTTGAACCTGATCTAGAGCGTGCTGCGCATGCGGATGATCTTGCGGCGCAGCACAACCGTCCGGTCACCGGTGTCGGGGATACGCAATCGGTCGAGCTCCCAGCCCTGATATTCGGCCGCATCGGTCAGCAACCTGCATACCGCCTGGCGCGACTGCCGGCGCGAAATCGTGAGATTCCAGAACTCATACTCGATCATCGGCTTCCTCTCATCAGGTGTCCTCTGAAACATCGTCGAGCGCCTGGATGATCTCGGGCGGTAGCTCCAGATCCTCCGACGCCAAGCTCTCCTGCAGCTGTGCGGTTGTGCGGGCGCCGACGATCGCCGCAGACACCCCTGGTCGGCCGAGCAACCAGGCGAGCGCGACATGCGCCTCCGTGACGTCGAGTCCTTCGGCGGCACGTGCCAGGGCCTCCACGACCCCAGCCTTGGCCGGGGTGAGGTACGCCGAGACGAATGCTTCCCAGTGCGGGTCGGCCGCGCGTGAGTCGGCCGGGATGCCGCCGCGGTATTTGCCGGTGAGCACGCCACGGCCGAGAGGTGACCACGCCAGCACGCCCATGCCGAGGTGCTCAACGGCCGGGATGACCTCCCGCTCGGCATCGCGCCGGATCAGCGAATACTCGACCTGGGTGCTCACGAGTGGGAGCGCTTCTGCGCGTCCGGCGAGCCAGGTGTGGGCGAACGCAGTCTGCCAACCGGTGAAGTTGGAGATGCCGACATAACGGGTGCGCCCGGTGCGTACGGCATGCTCGAGCGCACCGAGCACCTCCTCGAGCGGCACCAGTGGGTCATAGGTGTGCACCTGCCACAGATCGAGATGATCGGTGCCGAGCTGTCGCAGGGACAGGTCGAGCTGATCGAGGAGCGTACGTCGCGATCCGTCGCGGACCGTCTCATCGCCACGGCGGATGAGACCGGCCTTGCCGGCCAGCACGATCTGGTCGCGCACGGACGCCTTGGCGATCAGCGTGCCAAGCAGCTCTTCACAGGCACCATCGCCATAGATCGGTGCCGTGTCGACCAGGGTGCCGCCGGCTTCAAGGAAGGCCGAGAGCTGGTCCGCACCCTCGTACGCGTCGACCGCGGTGCCCCACGTCATGGTGCCCAGGGCAAGCCGTGAGACCTCGAGGCCCGAACGACCGACGCGCCGATACTGCATGGGGGCAACGCTAGTCGGAGGGCGGAAGCCTCGCAGGTAGGCTCGCACAGTGGACTTCTTCCGTGCCGTGGTCCTGGGCTTGATCCAGGGTCTGACCGAGTTCCTTCCCATCTCCAGTAGTGCGCATCTCGCGATCTTCCCCAAGTTCTTCGGTTGGGACGATCCTGGTGCTGCGTTCAGTGCGGTGATCCAGATCGGCACCGAGCTTGCCGTGGTGCTCTATTTCTGGCGCGACATCGTCACGATCGCAGGCGGCTGGCTACGTGGGCTGTTCAACGTCGAAGCCCGTGAGGCGCTCGAATGGCGCATGGGCTGGTTCGTGATCATCGGATCGCTGCCGATCGTACTGCTGGGCGTGCTGTTCCAGGACACCATCAAGCATCAGTTCCGGCACGTCGTGCTGATTGCGATCGCCTTGATTGTCTTCGGACTCATCCTCGGCTTCGCCGAGCGGGTCGGGCGCAAGAATCGGCCGATCGAACAACTCACTATGCGCGACGCCGTGCTGTTCGGACTGGCCCAGGCATGCGCGTTGTTCCCCGGCGTGTCCCGTTCCGGCGGCACGATCAGCATGGGTCTGCTGCTCGGCTACGACCGCAGGGCCGCCACGCGCTATGCGTTCCTGCTGGCGATCCCTGCTGTGCTCGGCGCCGGCATCTACAACCTCAAGGACATCCCCAACCAGGCAAATGCCTACGGCACCGGACCGACGATCGTCGCGACAGTGATCTCGTTCATCGTCGGCCTCGCGGTGATCCGCTGGCTGCTCAACTACGTGAGCACGAAGTCGTACACGCCGTTCGTGATCTATCGGATCGCTCTCGGAGTGCTGGTGCTGGCGCTCGTCGGCTTCGGCGTGATCTCGTCACAGGTCGTTGTCAGCTAGAGCCAGCCGGACCGCTTGAAGCGCCAATAGACATAGCCGCAGATCACGCCGATCAGCCCGATGACCAGCGGATAGCCGAATGTCCACGTGAGCTCTGGCATGTGCTCGAAGTTCATCCCGTAGATGCCGGCGATCGCGGTCGGCACGGCGAAGATCGTCGCACCCGCGGTCAGCTTGCGCATGTCTTCGTTCTGCTGCACGCTCAGCTGCGCAAGGTGTGCCTGCAGGGCGTTGTCGAGCAGGTGATCGATGCTGTCGATGGCCTCCGCCGCCCGTGCGAGGTGATCAGCAATGTCTCGAAAGTACGGCCGGGCGTCCTCAGGCGTCGCCATCATGGCGAACCGGTTGAGTGGCTCCTTCAGCGGGAGCACGGCTCGACGGAACTCCAACGTCTCGCGTTTGAGCCGATAGATACGAGTCGAGTCGCTGGTGCGCTGGTTGGAGAACACCGAGGTCTCGACTTCCTGCACATCGACCTCGAGCTCGCCGGCGACAGCTTCATAGTGGTCCACGATCGAGTCGACCACCGAGTAGAGAGCGGCCGTCGGGCCGTGCGAGAGCGGCTCGATCATCTGCTCGGCCGACTTGCGGGCCTCCTTCAGCGACGGACCGCCGTGCCGCACCGTGAGCAGATAGTTGGTGCCCAGGAAGATGTTGACCTCGTGGGTCTGGATGTCGTCATCGCGATAGGTGACCGTGCGGATCGACATGAACAGATGGTCTGCGTAGCGCTCGACCTTGGGCCGCTGATGCGCTTCAAGCGCGTCCTCGACCGACAGCGGATGCAGCTTGAGGGCGGCCCCGACCCGGTTCATCTCGTCCTTGGTCGGGTTGCCGATACCGATCCACAGGAAGTCGTCCTCACCCAGTCCGGCGAGCGAGGCGTCGAGGGAATCCTTGTCATGTCCGCTGGATTCGCGGACGCCATCGCGATAGACCGCGCAATCGATGATCACCTCGCCATTCTGCCCGGGCGATCCACGCCGCAGCCGTCGAATGGCCGCGTGTCCTCAACAGATACGCTCGAGCCATGCGCAGCTGGTCGAGTCCTGGGGTCCCTCGTCTCAGCGATCTCGAACTCGGCACCGGTTCTGCCGCGAGGGTCTTCGACAGCAGTTCGGCTGGGGTAGTCCCGATCGATCCCGAGGGCACCGCGCGGTTGTACGTCTGCGGGATCACGCCTTACGACGCCACCCACCTTGGGCACGCTGCGACCTATCTGGCCTTCGATCTCCTGCAGCGCGTATGGCGCGATCGCGGACTCGACGTCTCTTACACGCAGAACGTCACTGACGTCGACGACCCTCTTCTCGAGCGTGCCACCGCGACCGGGATGGACTGGGTCGAGCTGGCAGAGCGCGAGACCCAGTTGTTCCGGGACGACATGACGGCGCTGCGCATCATCGCCCCGGCCAACTACATCGGCGCCGTGGAGTCGATCGAGTCCGTCGTCGACCTCATTGACCGGCTGGACGCGGTGGGCGCGGTCTATCGAGTCGACGACGACCTCTACTTCGACGTGCATGCTGACGCCGGGTTCGGGCTGGTGTCCGGCTTCGACGAGGAGACCATGCTGCGGATCTTCCCGGAGCGCGGGGGAGACCCGGAGCGGCCTGGCAAGAAGCATCCGCTGGACTGCCTGCTGTGGCTCGCCGAGCGACCGGGGGAGCCGTCGTGGGAGACCCGACTGGGCCGCGGTCGGCCCGGCTGGCACATCGAGTGCGCGGCGATTGCCCTCGACAAGCTCGGTACCGCATTCGACGTGCAGGGTGGTGGGTCTGACCTGGTCTTCCCGCACCACGAGATGTCCGCCTCAGAGGCGACTGTCGCGACCCATGAGCCATTCGCCAACGCGTACGTCCATGCCGGGATGGTCGGCTATGAGGGCGAAAAGATGTCGAAGTCAAAGGGCAATCTGGTGCTGGTGTCGAAGCTCCGTGCCGACGGCCATGACCCGATGGCGATCAGACTGGCATTGCTCGCGCACCACTACCGCAGCGACTGGGAGTGGTTCGGCGATGAGATCGAGTCGGCTGAAAAGCGCCTGGCTCAGTGGCGAGACGCCGTCGCACGCACCGTGGCACCGTCGGGCGAGTCATTGCTGGCGGCTATCCGGGCCGCATTGAGCAATGACCTCGATGCACCCGCAGCGCTCGCCGCGGTCGACGCGTGGGCGGCCGACGACTCCGCGCAGGACCCTCAGGCCGGTCGCACGGCAAAGGTCGCGATCGACGCCCTGCTCGGCATAGCTCTCTGACGGCTATTCGGGATCGTCGCGGCGGCGGAGGTAGCGCTCGAACTCACGGGCAATGGCGTCGCCGCTGGCCTCGGGCAGATCGCTCGTGTCACGCTCGTTCTCGAGCGCCTCGACGTACTCGGCGATCTCGGCATCTCGAGACGTGAGGTCTTCGGCGCCGCGCTGCCAGGCATCGGTCATCTCCACGAGCACGCCCTGGGGGAGAGGCATGCCCACGGCGTCTTCCAACGCGCCGAGCAGCGCCAGCGTCGCCTTGGGGCAGGGAGGTTCGGCGAGGTAGTGCGGCACGGCCGCCCAGAGCGATGCCGTGGCAATCCCCTCTCGACTCGCGGTCTCGTTGAGCACCGTCGTGATGCCTACGGGACCGGTGTAGCGCGACGGCTCCAACGACATCCGGTCCATCAGTGTCACGTCGGTGGTCGAGCCACTGACGGGTACGGGTCGGGTGTGGGGCGAGTCGGCCAGCAAGGCGCCGAGAGTGATCAGCTCGCTGACTCCGGCGAGCTTCGCGACGCCGATCACGGTTGAGCAGAATGCCTTCCAACGGAAGTTGGGTTCTGGGGCCCGAAGCAGCAACACATCGCGCTCGCTTCGACGGGGACGCGCGTGATAAATCGTGGGCGCCGGCCAGGTGATGACCCGCTCGTCGTCATCACCGCTGTGCACGTGCGGTCGGTGCACCTGGAAGTCGTAGAAGTCCTCAGGATCGAGCTCGATCAGCAGCTCGGCATCCCACTCCTCGATCAGGTGGTCGACCGTGCCCGATGCGGCATCGGCGGCGTCGTTCCAGCCCTCGAATGCCGCGACCATCCACGGATCCCGCAGCTGAGGAATATCGGGGGTGGAACTCACACTTCAGCCTAACCCGGGAGGACCGCAACACCGTCGCAACGCGAGGGTGGTCCAACCCGAGCACCCGAAGGAGCGAGGAAAGCGTCGGCGGGCCGAGCCCGCATACCCCGCCGGAGTGAGCGCAGCGAACTCAGGCAAACAGTGCGAGGGACGAGCACGAAGGGCTATTCGTTCTCGGTGCGGTAACCCAGGTTGGGGGAGAGCCACTTCTCGGCCTCGTCGACGGTCCAGCCCTTGCGCCCGGCGTAGTCCTCGACCTGGTCGCGGCCGATACGACCCACGACGAAGTACTGCGACTGCGGGTGCGAGAAATACAGACCACTGACTGCCGCGCCGGGCCACATCGCCATGCTCTCGGTCAGCTCGATACCGGCGTTCGCCTCGACGTCGAGCAGCTCCCAGATGGTCTGCTTCTCGGTGTGCTCGGGGCAGGCGGGATAGCCCGGTGCGGGAC
>JAOPXO010000194.1 GCA_025965115.1 Aeromicrobium sp. | reverse complement strand
TTCACCGTCCCGACCCTAGCGACCCACCGCGGCCCTACGATGACGCAGTGACTCCAGAGCTTCGACGCACGCGCATCGCCGTCGCGGCCGGGTTCTTCCTCCAAGGCCTGGTGTTCGCCGCGATCGTCACGCAGACGCCGCGGATCAAGGACAAGTTCGATCTAGGCGACGGTGCGCTGACCGGGATCCTGGTGATGGTCGCGGTGGTGTCTGGCGTCGGCAGTGTCATCGCGGGACTCATCGCCGAGCGTCAGACCAGCGCCAAGGCGTTCCGGCTGGCGCTTCTCACGATCGGCCTCGGCGCACTGCTCGTCGGCGCCGCCCCCGATCTGCCGCTGCTGCTCGGCGCGTTCATCGTGTATGGACTCGGAGTCGGCGCGGTCGATGCCGGCATGAACATGCAGGGTGTGCGGGTGCAGCAGGCATACGGCCGCAGCATCATGGCCAACTTCCATGGCATGTGGTCGGTCGCCGGCATCATCGGTGCGTTGTATGCGTCTGGGGCCGCCAAGATCGATCTGCCGTTCGCGATCTCGCTGGTCATCATCGCGGTGGTCACCTGGCTGATCGCGCTTGCCGCCGCACCGCATTTCATTGAAGCCCAGGAGCACGACGCCGGACTCTCCGCCAAGGGTCTTGAGCTGCCTTGGCGACCGATCCTCGTCTTCGGCCTGGTCATCCTGCTGTTCTATGCCGCCGACACCGGCATCCTCACGTGGAGCAGCGTCTACCTCAAGGACGCCCTGGACGCCACCAAGAGCGTTGCCCCGTTGGCCTATGGAGCGTACGAAGCCGGCGCGCTGCTCTCCCGATTCGGCGGCGACTTCCTGGTGCGTCGGGTCGGAGCCCCGAAGGTCGTTGCCGTTGGTACGTCGGTCGGCATCGCGGGATTCATCGTCGTGGTCACGGCCGCTGCTCCGTTCATGGCGATTGCGGGATTCTTCATCGTGGGTCTCGGCCTGGCGATCCTGGCGCCGCTGTCGTTCGCGGCCCTCGCCGGCGCGGTCCCGGCCGCGTCACTCGACGTCGCGATCGCTCGGATGAACATCGCCAACTACCTCGGCGCAATCCTCGGCGGCGGGCTGATCGGCGCGGCCGCTTCGGCGGACCACCTGCGGTGGGCATTCGTCATACCGCTGGTACTGATCCCGATTGTGCTGCTGCTCGCGCGGTCGTTCCGCACGGCCGATCCTGCCGCCCTCGACGCGGTCTGAGGCAACTGACCCCGGACATAAGTCACCCCACCGTTCTCGGGGGGTGAAACGGTGGGGTGACAACAGGCGCCAACAGCCATAGGCACATTGACCCTGCTCGTAAAATGCTACGCGACCGGTGGTCACTCGTTGAACGTTTTACTGAAATTCCCGTGAGATGTTTGGCACTCGCCCACACGAGCCTCCGACTTCAATGAAAGAATCGCCGTCGTGACCACAACCGTCGTTCCCGAAGCCCCCCGCCGCAGCAACGGCCGGCGGGCCGTCACGGCGTTCGGTGTGACGCTCGTCCTCATCGGAGTCGCGCTCCTCGGATACATCGCCTGGGAGTACTTCGGCACCAACATTGTCTCCAAGCACAAGCAGGCCCAGGTCAAGGAGCAGCTCGTCACCGACTGGGGCAAGGGGCTCGACGGCGACGCGATCGGACTGCTCCGGGTTCAGCGATTCGGCGACAAGTATGAGGTCCCGATCGTCAAGGGATTCAGCAAAGACGCGTTGGCCCGCGGTGTTGGTTGGGACACCAAGAGCGCACTGCCCGGACAGATCGGCAACTTCGCCATTGCCGGCCACCGCGTGACCCATGGCGAGCCGTTCAGCAAGTTCCCCAAGCTGAGGAAGGGCGACCTCGTCGTCGTCGAGACCCGCAAGGACATCTACACCTACAAGCTGCGCAACAGTGGCACCAGCATCACGGTCGACTTCACGGCCGGCTGGCCGCTGTATGCCGTGCCGGATCCGCGCGGGGAGGGTGTGCACCCGACGAAGGCCGTCATCACGATGCTCACCTGCTCGGAGCTTTTCCACACCCGTCATCGCAGTGTCGTGATCGGTGACCTGGTCTCGACCGAGGTCAAGACCACCAAGACCGGTGGCACGTCGAGCTGACGGCCTGCATCTAGGCTGAGCCCATGCAGGACTACCAGCGCGAATTCATCGAGTTCGCCCTCGACCACGACGTGCTGCGGTTCGGCGACTTCACCCTCAAGTCGGGTCGCACGTCGCCGTACTTCTTCAATGCCGGCCTGTTCAACACCGGTGAAAAGCTGGCCGGGCTCGGCAAGTTCTATGCGTCCGCGGTCGTCGACAGTCGGCTGGAGTTCGACGTGCTGCTCGGCCCGGCCTACAAAGGCATTCCGATCGCTTCGGCGACCGCGGTCCAGCTCGCCGCGCTGCACGGCCTCGACGTGCCGTGGTGCTTCAACCGCAAGGAAGCCAAGGACCACGGTGAAGGCGGCCTGATCGTCGGCTCGCCCCTCGAAGGTCGCGTGCTCGTCGTCGACGACGTCATCACTGCCGGGACCGCCATCCGCGAGGTGATGGAGATCGTGGAGGCTGAGGGTGCCAAGGCGGTCGGCATCGTCGTGGCCGTCGACCGGCAGGAGCGCGGGCAGGGCGACCTCTCGGCGATCCAGGAGGTCGAGCGTGACTTCGGCGTGACGGTCATCTCGATCATCACGTTGGGTCAGATCATCGAGTACGTCGAGGAGACCGGTCGTCATGCCGAGCACCTGGACGCCATCCGCGGCTACCGCGAGGAGTTCGGGATCACCCCATGACCGAGTCGGACCTGCCCACCGACGTGGGCGTCGGACCGTGGGTGGGGGAGCCGCCGATCGGTGACCAGTACGATCCCGAGCTGCTCCGCGACGGCGACCGGCGCAATGTCGTCGACCGCTACCGCTACTGGACGCTCGAGGCGATCGTCGCCGATCTTGACCTGCACCGGCACGCATTCCACGTTGCGATCGAGAACTGGCAGCACGACTTCAACATCGGTTCGATCGTGCGTACGGCCAACGCTTTCGCCGCCGCCGAGGTGCACATCATCGGAAAGAAGCGGTGGAACCGCCGCGGTGCGATGGTGACCGATCGCTACCAGCACGTACGCCACCACGAGACCGTTGCCGACTTCGCCAGCTGGTCGGCCGAGGCAGGACTCGTCGTGCTCGGCATCGACAACGTCGACGACTCGGAACCGATCGAGACCGCCGAGCTGCCTCGGGAGTGCGTGCTGGTCTTCGGCCAGGAAGGTCCCGGACTGAGTGACGAGGCACGTGCAGCCTGTGCTCGTACGTTGTCGATCGCGCAGTTCGGCTCGACTCGGTCGATCAACGCGGGCGCCGCCGCCGCGATCGCGATGCATGCGTGGATCCGTGAGCACGCAGAGCTGCCACCACACGATTGACGGTCCGTATTGTCTGGCGAGCGGCAGAGTCTCTGACTAAGGTCAGAGAATGACTGACGCCGTGGAAACCTTGCGGAGCTTCAACCGATCGTGGACCCAGCGCATCGGAGTGCTCGACGACTCGTTC
>JAOPXO010000193.1 GCA_025965115.1 Aeromicrobium sp. | reverse complement strand
CGCGACTACGGGCCGGCTCGCGACGCGAAGCGGGCCGAGCGCAAGCGCCACACCATTCCGTCCGTCGCGATCGCCGGCTACACCAACGCCGGCAAGTCGAGCCTGCTCAACCGCCTGACCGACGCAGGGGTGCTGGTCGAGGATGCGCTGTTCGCGACCCTCGACCCGACCACCCGCCGCACCCAGACCTCCGACGGCCGGGTCTACACGATGTCTGACACCGTCGGGTTCGTACGCAACCTCCCGCACCAGCTCGTCGAGGCATTCCGCTCGACTCTCGAGGAGGTCGCCGAGTCCGACCTCGTGCTCCATGTCGTCGACGGTGCGCACCCCGATCCGGAGGGTCAGATCCGGGCCGTACGCGCGGTGTTCGCCGACGTCGGAGCCCAAGGCGTCCCCGAGATCATTGTGATCAACAAGGCCGATGCCGCCGATCCGCTGACGATCAAGATGTTGCTCGCCAAGGAGCCGCACGCCGTCGTGGTCAGCGCGCGCACGGGCGAAGGCATCGACGAGCTGCTCAGCGCGATCGAGTCCGATCTGCCGCAGCCCGAGACCCACGTCGACGTGCTGCTGCCCTACGCGCGCGGCGATCTGCTCAACCAGATCCACACAGCGGGCGAGATCGAGTCGCTCGACCACGAAGCCGAGGGCACGCACGTGGTCGCCCGGGTGCACGGCCACCTTGCGCACGACCTCGAGCCCTACGCCGTCTGAATCAACGATTGCCATGGCCAGGACGGATGTCGCGCACCGTCCGCTGGCGCTGATTGCGGCCCTCGTCGGTCTGCTGCTGTTCGCGGTCGGTGGCCGCTACGGTTACCACCGCGATGAGCTCTACTTCATCGCGGCGGGACACCATCCGGCCTTCGGGTACGTAGATCAGCCTCCGCTGATTCCGTTGCTGGCCAGGGCCATGGAGTCCCTCGGTGGTGGATCGCTGCTCATCTTCCGGCTCCCGTCCGCGATCGCCGCTGCTGTGACAGTGGGGCTGACCGGCCTGATCGCGCACCAGCTCGGAGCATCCCGACGCGGTCAGGTGCTGGCAGCGACCTGCATGGCGGTGGGTTCGATCACGTACGCGGTGGGGCACCTGATGTCGACCTCGACGTACGACCTCTTGGTGTGGACGTTGCTGAGCTATCTGCTCGTGCGGGCGGTGCGGGACGACGGCCGCATCTGGCTCGCGGTCGGGCTGGTGGTCGGAGTCGGGCTCGAGGTGAAGGTGCTCGTCGCGTTCCTGTTGGCCGGGATTGCCGTGGGGGTTTTGGTCGCGGGGCCACGCCAGCTGTTGCGATCGGCCTGGATGTGGGCCGGTGTGGCGACAGCGGTCGCGCTGTGGGCGCCGAACCTCATCTGGGAGGCGGCCAACGGCTGGCCGCAGATCGAGCTCGGCCGGGCGATCGCCAACGGCAGCTCGGCGACGAGCGAGCCCCGGTGGGCGTTCCTGCCGTTCCAGCTGCTGCTCGTGAGCCCTCTGCTGTTCCCGGTGTGGATGGTCGGCTGGTGGCAGCTCGCGCGATCACCACAGCTACGACAGTGGCGGTTCTTTGCGGTCGCCCATGTCGCCCTTGCCGCCATCTTCATCATCACCGGCGGCAAGCCCTACTACCTGGCCGGCATGTATCCAGTCCTGCTCGCGGCCGGTGCCGAGCCCACACTGCGCTGGGTCGCTCGAGGCCGCAATGCCGCCCGCCGGGTGACCCTCGGCGTCGCGCTGGCCGGGTCGATGGCGGCCGCGGCGTACCTGTTCCTGCCTCTGGTGCCGGCGCATGACATACCTGGCACCCCGATCCTCGCGGTCAACAGTGACGCCGGCGAGACGATCGGCTGGCCGAGGTTCGCCGACACGGTCGCCGGCGTGGTCAGCGACAACAGCCGCGGAGGCGTACGTCCGATCGTGCTCACCGGCAACTATGGCGAGGCCGGTGCGATGCTGCGCTACCGCCCAGACGCTGCCGGCGTGTTCAGCGTGCACAACTCGTTCTGGACATGGGGGCCGCCGCCGGACACCTCAACCGTGGTGGCGATCGGGTTCAGCAAGGCCGAGCTGACGCGGTGGTTTGCCGACGTGCAACCCGCCGCCACGATCGACAATGGGCTCGGCGTCGACAACGACGAGCAGGGCGAGCAGGTCTGGGTGTGCACGGCGCAGCGCCAGCCGTGGGCAACCCTGTGGCCCACGATGCAACGCCTCGGCTGAGTGACAGTCGCAGAACTCCTGAAACACCGGCATAAACCCCGGTCGTACGCCCGTGCGCGCGACTATCGTGGCGGCATGGACAAGCGCCGTCTGGAGCTGTTGCTCGTCGCCTGGGTCGTGCTGGTCATCGTGCCGGGCGTCATAGCGGCACGCGGCACCAGCGTCAACGACGAGGTCGGTGGCGCGGTGATCGGGTGGTGGATCGGCGGCTATCTCGCCCAGTTCTTCGTGTTCATGGCGGTCATGCGGTTGTCCAGGAAGCAGGCCCTGGTCCTGTGGCTCGTGGCGTCGATGCTGCCGTGGTTCGTCGACTGGACCCTGCCGGCTTCGTGGCTCTTCGTTGCGCCGTGGACCCTGGTGGCCGGCGCCACGGCGTGGTGGATCTACACCTCGGCCGATCGCGAGGAGGACCTCCGCGCGCATGGTGTCCCGGCCGTCGGCACCGTGCTCAAGGTCATCGAGCCGCGATTCTTCAACACGGTGATCAACAACGTCTACATCAAGCGCAAGCTGCGCCTGCGGATCGTACGCAACGATGGCACTCCGCCGTATGAAGCCGTGCTCAAGGGCACGTTCATGCTCGGCGAGATTCTGGGCGAAGGATCCCAGATGAACCTCCGGGTGGATCCGAAGAATCCGCAACGGTTCGTCGACGCTGCCGACGACCCCGACAGCGGATCGGCCAGCTCATATGACGACTCCGCTCCGCCCCCCGATGACGCCCCCGACGGCTCTTCGGGCGAGCGCAGCCTGAGCGGTCAGCTGGAGAAGCTGTCGGCGCTGCACAAGTCCGGTGACCTCAGCGATGCCGAGTTCGCGCAGGCCAAGGAGCAACTGCTCGGCTCGAACTAGACCGGCGCGGCTGTGGACGTACGCGCCGGTGAGTCGGTAGCGCCGGATAGCCTTCGCTCATGCCCAAAACCCCCGATGTCCGCGCGGTGCTGCACGCCGCAGTGGAGGCCGTCGGGGGAGAGGATCGCCCGGGTCAGGTCGAGATGGCCGAGGCCGTACGCCACGCGCTCGAGAGCGGCGAGCACCTGCTCGTCCAGGCCGGCACCGGCACCGGCAAGTCGCTCGGCTATCTGGTGCCGAGCCTGCTGCACGGCAAGCGCGTCGTCGTCGCCACCGCGACCCTCAACCTGCAGCACCAGCTGGTCGAGCGCGACATCCCGGCGCTCAAGGATGCGGCCCGCGCGACCCTGGGCGAGGTGCCGCATCACGCCGTGGTCAAGGGCCGCGGCAACTACGCGTGCCTGCACCGCATACGTGAGGGTGCCCCCGACGACCAGGGCACGCTGATCGACGTACCCGACGGCTCGCTCGGCGCCGAGGTCGTCGAACTGCGCGAGTGGGCCGAGGAGCAGGCCGAGGCCGGGCACCCCGGCGACCGTGACTCCGCGCCGTCGCACACCGAACGCGCCTGGCGCCAGGTCAGCGTCAACCACCGCGAATGCCTCGGCGCCTCACGCTGCGCCCACGCGCAGGAGTGCTTCGCCGAGCTCGCGCGTGAGGACGCCCAGGACGCCCAGCTCATCGTCACCAATCACGCACTGCTGGCAATCGATGCGATCGACGGCGTGCCGATGCTGCCGGAGTATGACGCCGTCATCGTCGACGAGGCCCACGAGCTGGCCGCGCGAGTGACCCAGGCGTCGACCGATGAGCTCGACCCGGCGATCGTGGAGCGAGCCGCCCGCCGAGCGCGCAGCCAGGTCAAGGGGGTCGAGGCCGACAACCTGACCGACGCCTCGGACGCGCTCGCGGACATACTCGCGCGCACCGAGGAGGGCCGCATCGACGCGCCCGAAGACACCCTCCTGGATGTGCTCGCGCTCATCCGGGATGCGGCTCGAGCGTGCCTGTCGGCATTCCCCAAGGAGGACGGCAAGTCCGAGCCCGACGCCGGTCGCCAGCAGGCCCGCGGCATGGTCGATGAGGTACGCAAGGTCGCCGATCGGATGGCCGCCAAGGGCGAGACCGAGGTGCTCTGGATGAGCGCCGGCCGCAATGAGAAGCGCCTGCACATCGCACCGATCGACGTCTCGGCGAGCCTGCGCGAGAAGCTCTTCGCCGACAAGACCGTCGTCCTGACCAGCGCGACTCTCAAGCTCGGCGGCGGCTTCGACCCGGTCGCCAGGTCGCTGGGTCTCGAGCCCGGCGATGAGTCCTGGAGCTCCCTCGACGTCGGTTCGCCGTTCGACTACCAGACGCAGGGCATGCTCTACGTCGCCAAGGACCTGCCACTGCCGGGCCGCGACGGCCTCGAGGAGGCCCAGCTCGCCGAGATCACCGCGCTGGTCGAGGCATCTGGCGGTCGTACGCTCGGATTGTTCTCCTCGCGCCGCGCCGCCGAGAAGGCCGCTGAGGAAGTACGCACACGGCTCCCCGACATCGACATCTGGTGCCAGGGAGACGCCCAGCTGCCCGAGCTGGCCCGCAGGTTCGCCGAGACCCCCAGCACCTGCCTGTTCGGCACCCTCAGCCTCTGGCAGGGTGTCGACCTGCCCGGTGCCACCTGCCAGCTCGTGATCATCGACCGCGTACCGTTCCCGCGGCCCGATGATCCGTTGATGAGTGCTCGACAGCGGCTCGTCGAGAAGCGTGGTGGCAACGGCTTCATGGATGTCGCCGCGCATCACGCGGCGCTGCTGCTCGCCCAGGGCACGGGCCGTCTGATCCGGCGCGCGACTGACAAGGGCGTCGTCGCGATCCTCGATCCGCGCATCGTCACAGCCCGCTACGGCTCATTTCTCGCAGCGTCATTGCCCGACATGTGGCGCACCACGGATCGTGACACCGCGCTGGCAGCGCTCAAGAGGCTCGACGCGGCCGCCGCGACCGCCGAAACGGCAGGTGGCGACACCCCGATCGATTGACGACTCCGCACCGTTCCCTAGGCTGCAGGCATGACGGTTCTTGTCACCGGCGGTGCCGGCTACATCGGCTCGCACGTCGTCAGGGCTTTCCGATTGGCCGGTCTTGACTGCGTCGTCGTCGATGACTTCTCCAGCGGACACCACGAGTTCGTGCCCGATGACGTGCCGCTGATCGACAACTCAGTGCTCGAGTCGACGATCATGGCGAAGGCCATGGTGGAGCACGAGGTCGAGGCCGTCGTCCACCTCGCCGGCTTCAAGTACGCGGGTGTGTCGGTGCACCGGCCGTTGCACACCTACGAGCAGAACGTCCAGGGCATGGTCAGCCTGTTGCAGGCAATGCACGAGGCGGATGTCGACAAGATCGTGTTCTCCTCGAGCGCAGCGGTCTACGGCACTCCTGATGTCGACACCGTGACCGAGCAGACGCCGCCGGCGCCGGAGTCGCCGTACGGCGAGAGCAAGCTGATCGGCGAGTGGCTCCTGCGCGATGCCGCCAAGGCGTTCCCGTTGCATCACACCTCGCTCCGCTACTTCAACGTCGTTGGCTCAGCGGTGCCCGATCTCTATGACTCGAGCCCGCACAATCTCTTCCCGTTGGTCATCGAAGCGCTGTTGGAGGACCGCACTCCACGGATCAACGGTGATGACTATCCGACTCCGGACGGCACCTGCGTCCGCGACTACGTACACGTGGCCGATCTGGCCGAGGCTCACGTCGTCGCAGCTCAGAAGCTGTTGGCCGGCACCGAGCTGGAGCCTGTCTACAACCTCGGCAGCGGCGACGGTGTGTCCGTACGCCAGATCATGACCGCCGTGGCGGAAGCCACCGGCATCGCCTTCGAGCCCGAGATCGCCGAGCGGCGACCCGGCGACCCGGCGCGGATTGTCGCGTCGGGCGAGCTGGCCGCCCGCGATCTGGGCTGGGCCATGCGGCACTCGATCGCCGACATGGTCACCAGCGCCTGGCAGGCCCGCCAGAACCACCCAATCGCCTGAGCCCAGGCCTCCCCGAGACGTGAGCCCCGAGAGGTCGCCACATCTCGAGGAGGGGCTCTGGGGGTCTCAGGGCAGGTAGTACGTCGGGTTCGGCAGCTTGAGCGTCTTGTCTGAGTAGCCGCCCTGCAGGTCGGAGAACTGGTCACCGACGTTGAGCGTGATGTCATAGCCCAGCGACTCGATGTGCTTGCGGGTCTGCGACTTGTATTCGACCGTCGTGCACTTTGCCAACGCGCAGGTGATGTAGGAGGGCTGCTGTGACGAGCCGACACCCGTCCACTTGGTGTAGAACCGATCAGCGGTGAAATCGGTGTAGCCGTCCTTGGTCAGGTTGCCGAGCGTCGCGTCCTTCTGGGCGTCGCTGCGACCGGTCAGACCGAACACCGTGAAGCCGATGTCTGCGGCCTTGGTCACGAAGTCGACCATGGCCGGCGTCGCCGGGAAGCGCTCGTCCTGCACCCATACGTCCTGAAGGGCAGGGTCGAAGGTGAAGTGCATCGCGCCGACCTCCATGTCATATGTCCACAGGGTCGTGTCGTCGGCGTCGAAGACGATCGCCGGCTTCTTGTGGTGCTTGATCGCCTCGGCATAGACGGGTCGGAGCTCCTTGGTGGCGCGCTTGATGATCTTGTCCATCTCGGAGATGTACGGCGAGGTGGTCTTGTTGGAGATGCCATTGCCGGTGTCGCCGTAGTAGGTCGCGATGGTCTTCTTGACCGAGTCGACGTTAGGGATGCCGGCGCCACCCTCGGTGGCTCCGCTGGAGCCGTCGGGCTCCATCGTGAACTGCGTGCGCGGCGTGAGCGGATCGTGGTGCGCCTGCGCCGGGCCGACGACGAACGTCAGCGAGATGGTGATGAGACCGGCAGCGGCAAGGCGCGCGCGGTTGGTGAACAGATGCATGGAGTCCCCCCGGACCTCGACGAATGATCTGCGTCCGACGCTAACATCCCCACGTCAGCACGCAAGAGCCGGATCAGACCCGCCGGATGACCGCCGTGACCTTGCCCAGGATCGTGGCGTGCGTGCCGTCGATGGGGGAGTAGTCATTGTTGTGCGGCAGCAGCCAGACCTGGCCGTCCTTGCGCTGGAATGTCTTGACGGTGGCCTCGCCATCGAGCATCGCCGCGACGATCTCACCGTTCTCTGCAGTGGGCTGCTGGCGTATGACGACGTAGTCACCACTGCAGATCGCCGCGTCGATCATCGAGTCGCCGGAGACCTCGAGCATGAACAGCGTGCCGTCACCGACGAGCGACTTGGGCATCGGGAAGATCTCCTCGACCCGCTCTTCGGCCAGGATCGGCCCACCGGCGGCGATACGACCGACCATCGGCACGTTGACCGCGGTCGGCATGGCGTCGCCGATGCCGGTCTCATCAAAGTCCAGATCGGGCGCGGCACTCATCGAACGGCGAGCAGCCATGACGTCGGGCAGGAAGATCTCCAGAGCTCGCGGACGGTTGGGATCGCGCTTGACGTAGCCGAGCGCTTCAAGGGCCCGAAGCTGATGAGCGACTGACGACGTGCTGGTCAGACCGACCGCGGCACCGATCTCGCGCATGCTCGGCGGATAACCACGCTTCTCGATCTCATCGCGCAGGAACACGAGCACCTTCTGCTGGCGCGCGGTCAGTCCGGTCGAGTCGGCGGGGCCGTCGGGCAGCTCGGTGACGTCGGCTGTGTGGTCATCGGTCATGTACGCAGACTAGACCCGAACATACGTTCAGTTCAAACATATGTTCGATGGCGTGTCGCGCCTGCCGCCGCCTAGGTTGAACCCGTGCCAAAGACCCTGGTGAAGCCCGGAAGTCCGCGTTCTGCGGTGGTGACCGGCGCCGGGCGGGGGATAGGTCGGGCCATCGCCGCCGAGCTCGTCGGGCGAGGATATGACGTGATCGTCACCGATCTCGACGCGTCCGCCGCCGAGGTCACCGCCCACGAGATCGGCGCCGCTTTGGGCCTCGGCCTCGATGTCACCGACCCGGAAGCCAGCCGCGACATGGCCGCGCGGGCCCAACAGATCGCCCCGCTCGGCGCCTGGGTGTGCAATGCCGGGGTGCTGTTCGAGGGCGACACCGCCGCGCTGACAGTGAGTCAAATTCGTACAACGGTCGAGGTCAACGTGCTGGGCGTCATCTGGGGCGTACGCGCTGCTGCCGATGCGTTCCGCGATCAGAAGGACGCGACCGGCGGCGAGATCGGCATCGTCGCCTCGCTGAGCGCCCACGCACCGGTGCCCGGCCTCAGTGTGTACGCGGCGACGAAGGCGGCGGTGCTGTCGCTGGCCACCTCGCTGCCGAGCGAGCTGCGCAAGGACAAGATCCGCGTACACGCCGTGTGTCCCGACGGCGTCAACACCGCGATGGTCGACGGGATGGCCAATGACGGGGACGTACGCGCTGCGCTGGCCGCCGGAGTGCTGTTCACCCCGCAGCAGGTGGCTCGCGAGCTGGTCGACATGTTCGGCACCCGACGCGTCTACAAGACCCTGCCGGCCTGGCGTGGAGCACTTGCCCGCGCTGGCTCGTTCGCCCCCGGCGTCTTCATGCACGTCGATCCCTTGGTCCGCAAGGTCGGCGCGCGCCGACTCAAGAAGGCAGGAATTCGATGAGCTATCTGGTCGTGGGCACCAAGTCCGGCGACAGCTGGGACGTCGAAGTCAAGGGCGTCGGCACGACCACGGCGGCCGGGTTGTCCGGTGTCGAGGCCGCAGCTCGCGCGCTGCTGATCGCGAACGGCCATGCCGACGGCGCCGATGCCGATCTCCAGCTGTTGCTGCCCGACTTCGAGGTCGACCTCGCGGAGGACCGTATGCCGAAGGGTCGTCGACCCCATATCGAGCTGATCAGTGGATTGATCCTGCTCGTGGTCGTGGTCGGAGCACTCGCGTACGTACTCTCCCGAGTGCTCTGACCGTCAACCGGCAAACGTGTCGGTGGCCTCGATGATGGCGTCGAGGATTCCGGGTTGGTCGAAGGCGTGACCCGCGTCCGGGATGATCTTGAACTCCGCCTCGGGCCATGACTGGTGCAGGTCCCAGGCAGTGACCGCCGGCGTGCACATGTCATAGCGACCCTGGATGATCACGCCGGGTATGTCGCGCAGGGCGGCAGCGCCGCGGATCAGTTGGCCGTCCTCGCACCAGCCGCCGTTCATGAAGAAGTGGTTCTCGATGCGGGCAAATGCGACCGCGAACGCGTCCTCGGTGAAGTGGTTGATCAGCTCTTCATCGGGCAGCAGGGTGATCGTGGACGACTCCCAGCGTGACCAGGCCGTAGCGGCAGGCACGTGGACGGCGGGGTCCGGGTCGTTGAGGAGACGGCTGTAGGCGGCGATCAGGTGGCCGCGCTCATCCTCGGGCACCGGCGCGAGGAAACCCGGCCAGAGGTCGGGGTAGATCGAGGACGCGCCACCCTCGTAGAACCAGTCGAGCTCGCTCTTGCGCAGCGTGAAGATGCCGCGCAGGACGAGCTCGCTGACGCTTGTCGGGTGCGTCTGGGCGTATGCGAGGGCGAGCGTAGAGCCCCATGAACCGCCGCAGACGAGCCACCGGTCGATGCCCAGATGGTTGCGGAGTAACTCCATGTCGGCGACGAGGTGCCAGGTCGTGTTGGCGCTCAGGTCGGCCTCGGGCGCGCTGGCGTGGGGGAGGCTGTTGCCGCAGCCGCGCTGGTCGAACAGCACGATGCGGTACTTCGCCGGATCGAACACCCGGCGCTGGTCAGCGCTCGAGGTGCCGCCCGGGCCACCGTGCAGATAGACCGCAGGCTTGCCGTCGGGATTGCCGGAGATCTCGTAGTAGATCTGCTGGCCGTCACCGACGTCCAACAATCCGGAGTCGAAGGGTTCGATGGCTGGGTAGAAGTCGCGCACGCTCCGACCCTAGCCGGGCAGCTGGGCTAGCCGTTCTTGGCCAGTCCCGCGACGATCGTGTGGATCTCGGCGACCTGGGCGGCGATCGCGGGCACCTGCCGAAGCGGCTCGAGCTCGTCATGCAGCTCGGTCAGGAGGCCGCGTACCTCGACGAGGGTCACCTGGGTCTCCTCGAGGGTGGCCCCGGCCGCCGTGAGGGTCGTGCTGACCTCGGCGAGCGTGCCCTCGACCCGACCGAGCACGCCGTCGACGTTGATCAGCGTCTTGTCGGCACGGTTGAGGATCTGTGCGGGGTTCTTGGGGATGAAGCCGGCCACGGGGGACTCCTGACGCAGAGGGGTGTGCGCCTGAACGCTCTCAGCCCGCGTGGCGTCCGTCAATCGGATCGCCCTCGCGGAGGGCCTCGATTGTCGCGCCGAGCAGCAGCGCGTAGATGCCGATCCAGATCCACAACAGCAGCACGACGACCCCTGCCAGGGTGCCGTACGTCTTGCCGTAGCTGCCGAAGTTGTCGACATACAGCGAGAAGCCCACCGAGACCACGATCCAGAGCAGGCTGGCGATGAGTACGCCCCGACTGATGAGTCGCGGCGGATCGGCACGGTCGGGGGCGACCCGGAACAGCACGCCGATCGCCACGACGACGGCGGCGACCAGCAACGCCCAGCGGGCGACGTCGAGGAGCACGCGCGACCCTGGCAGGTCGTTGACCGAGTCGAACACGGCTGGCGCGACGGCCACGAGCGCGACGACGACAACGAGGAACACGATCGCGCCGACCGTCAGCAGCAGTGCCAGCAGCTTCTTCTTGAGGAAGCTTCGGTTGTCGCTCCGGCCGAACATCTGGTTGATCGCCACGATCAGGTTGCCGACGCCGCCGGACGCGCTGTAGAACGCCAGCACGATAGCGACAACCAGGCCGATACCGAGCGATCGCGATGAGGTCGAGGTCAGCGAGTCGAGCTGCGTCGTGACGACAGATGCCGCGTCGGCCGGCAGGGCATCGGAGATGCTCTGGGACTGGCGCTGCACGGTCTCAGGACTCGCCACAAGGCCGTACGTGAGCACGCCCGCGATGATCGCCGGGAACAGCGAGAGGAATGCGTAGAACGCCACTCCGGCGGCCAGCAGGGGCGCCTGATGAGCCGAGGCCTGCTTCCACGCCGTGACGGCTGTTCGAACGGGCTGAGCCATGCCCTGACCGTAGTCGGAAGCGCGTGTCGCCGCCTCTCCACGAAATATCTGCGCGTCAATCCTGCCTGCAATCCCAGTCTGAAAGCGGTATGCGACGAGAGTCACTCGAAATTGTGTTCGACAGATGCGTGCTTTTGTCAGCGGCGTGCCTTATCGTCGTACATGTGTTCGATCGAACGCCTGTTCGCACCATCGAATGACATCGAAGAACAGGGTTCGCTCGAACGCACCAAGCACCAGATCCACCGTCTCACTTCCCCCACGGAGGCACCTCATGAGCACCATCGCACTCGATCAAGGCAGCACCCACCGCAGCTCCGCAGACCTGGTCACGCACCCGGTCCGCCATCTGAGCGCGGTGCCCGATCTCAAGCCCGCACCGGTCGTTCGCCTGACCCGTCGCGGCAAGATCGTGATCCTGGCCGCAGCCCTGTTGGTCATCACCCTGCTCGTGGTCATGTTCGGCCCGTCCACGTCCGCCACCGGCCACGCCGGCACGCCCCCGCAGACCACGATGGTCCGCGTGCTGCCGGGTCACACGCTGTGGCAGATTGCCTCCGACGCCAACCCCAATGGCGACATCCGCGCCACGGTCGACGACATCGTGCAGCTCAACTCCCTCCCCAACGCCTCCGCCCTGCAAGTGGGTTCGGAGATCGCGGTGCCGGTCTACAAATAGGACCACCCGCCACAACAGACGCCCACCGTGACTCCTGGGAAGAAGGTCACCGTGGGCGTCTGTGCGTCACACTTGAGACATGCGCACATACGTCGTGGCCGATCCGGTCGACAAGGACGGCGGTTATGTCGTCGAACGCCTCGAGCAGCTCGGTAGCGAGATCATCGAGCTCGACCGTGACGACCTGCCGACCTACGACCCGCTCGATCCACCCGATCTGATCCTGCTGCTGGGCTCTGACAAGGCAGCCCACGAGCCGAAATGGGCTGACGTGGTCAAGTCCGAGTCGGCATACGTACGAGCCGCGCTGGCGACCGGCACCCCGGTGATGGGCATCTGTTACGGCGCGCAGCTCATGGCGCGAGCCCTCGGTGGCACCTCATGGCGCGCCGATGTCGCTGAGCTCGGGTGGCAGCGCGTCGACACGGTTGATCCGGTGCTGTGCCCCGAAGGCCCCTGGGCCCAGCTGCACAGCGACGTCTTCGCACCTCCGCCGTCCGCGCGGGTGCTCGGCACGTCGTGGCGTGGACCGCAGTGCTTCATCGACGAGGCCCACGGCGCGCGGGCGATCGCCTGGCAGTTCCACCCGGAGGTGACCCCGTCGACATACGAGCGCTGGGTCCGCGAGGGCTACTACGGCGATCGTGGCGTCAATGAGGACGACCTGATCCGGCAAGCCAAAACGCATGAGGCGGCGAGCCGCATTGCGGCCCACCGCCTCACTGATGCTGCGTTGGAGTATCTCCGAGCGGGCTAGTCAACACCCGCGGAGATCGATCAGAAGACCGCCGAACCGGCGACCGCAATGTAGATCTCGGCACCGGTCTTCAGGCCGCTTCGGGGCGACAGCAGGGTGACGTGAAGTGCCGCCACCTGGTTGCCCAGCGCGTTGGTCGTCTGCTCGTTGATGACGACCCTGATCACACCCGGGAGGGTGATGACCGTGCCCGGGGAGGTGTTGAGCAGTGAGATCTTCTTGCCACCGATCACCAGGCCGACCAGCTCGGAGGACGGCGTCTGGATGTGCTGCCCGGTTGGCAGCTTCTGCGACCGGGATGTTGCCGTGATCGCATTGGCCTTGATCAGTCCGTTCAGCACGTTGATGTCAGCGATCTTGGCCTCGTGCGTCACGTCTGCCGAATTCGGCGACGTGAGGGCATTGGCCCTGGACTGAATGACACCGCTCTTGATCACCAGCGGGATGTCGGCGCCCACGATGCGGTTGAAGATGTCGTAGCCGAAGGTGCCACCCGGGGGTGTGGAGATGCCGCCGATCGGACCGGAGATGATGCTGGTTGAGCTGCCGGCGGTGACCTCGACGTACGCGCCGAAGGCGATGCCGCTGACCAGAGTCGACGGTGCCGGGCTCGGCGTGAGGGTTGCCGACGTCGGGTTGACCGCGATCGTCGAGCCCACCGGGTCGCCCTCGTACTTCTTGAGGAGCGTGACCTTGACGGCCGAACCGGTCTCGGTCACCTTGCCGCCGTCGATGACGGTCTTGCTCTCGTTGAGGATCACCGAGGCAACGCCGGGAATGTTGATGCCGAAGTTGTTGGGGACGTTGAGCAGGTTGATCTTCTTGTGGTTGATCGTGACGCCCACGAACTTCGTGTCGCTGTCACCGCTCAGGTCTGTGCCGATGCGGTGGGCGTTGGTCACGGTCTTGGCCGCGTCGACGGTGATGAGTCCACCGAGCAGGTTGACAGCGGCCGTCTCGGCGGTGGCCGTGGAGGTGAGATTGGTGCCCACCTTGGTGGCCCCGGCGGTCGTCGTGATCACGCCGGCATTCGCCACGGTGCCGACGTGCACGCTGGCCGTGGAGTTGGAGTGCTGGACCGGGAACGTCGTGCTCGCGGTCGATCCCTCGATCGACGCGGCTGCAGTGGGATCGGACGAGACGGTGCTGCCGACCACCCTGATGAGGGTGCCGCCGGCGTGCGCCTCGTAGTTGTAAGGAGTGGCGGGGTCCGGGGCTGCGCTGGCCGGCAGCGACGCCAGGACGAGGGTCGATGCGAGCACGGTGACCGCTGATGCGGCGACGGTGAGGATGCGGCGGGACATGTGGACCTCCACGAAAAATGCACTGAGGGCCACGTGACAGTACGCGGCTTACAAGAAGCAACGATTGCCCAGCGTGAACGTGACGGATCGTCTCGACTATTTATTTCGATTTCTCCCGGGGGTTCCACCGGATTCGTCGAGGCGGCCGGCGAGGAACGTCCGTTCGGACTCATTCTCCGTGCGAACGAGCGCGAATTCGTACGCTTGTGCGGCCTCGGAGGGGCGTACCAGCCGGGTCAGCATCTCGTATCGAAACCTGGTGAGTTCGTATGCTCGAGTGGTTTCGATACGGTCCTCGTCCCTACTCAACCGTCAGTGGAGGTGCTCAGTCCTCGGTCGCGCCTTTGCTGGCCTTGCTGGCCGCACCCTTTTCGGTATCGGTGCCTGCGGTGGACAGGGTGCCGCCGGCGTTCTCGAGGTGGGCGCGTACGAACCAGTGGAACAGTTCGAGCTGCTTGAGCTGGCCGATGATCATGTCCTCGGTCACGGCGTCGAGGTCAGCAACGGCCTCCCGGGCGTCGCGGTGCGACTCGATCAGGTGAACGTACACCTCATCGAGCGCGCCGAGGTGCTCGTTCGTCGTCGCGCGGCCGAGCGAGTAGTCGTCCCAGCTGCGCCCGGCCACGATCGAGCCTGGAGTGCCCTTGGGGGAGACGCCGAGGGTGGCGATGCGTTCGGCGGTCTCATCGGTCATCGCGATGACCTCGTCGACGTGAGGATCGATCATTTCGTGCACCGCGATGAAGTGCGGGCCGACGACATTCCAGTGCACGTGCTTGAGCGTCAGGTGCAAATCGCTCAGCGCGTTGAGGCGGTCCTGGAGTATGCCGGCGAGCTTTTCTCCCTCGGCCTCGGTCAGGCCCGGGATCGTGAAGGACGGAGTCTTGCGTGAAGTAGCCATACGATCGACCTACCCCGCATCTCGCCTTCTACACGGCAATCCGATGCCTGAAGGATCACATCGGCTCACCCTGCAGGACCCGCCCGACGTGCCTAGCGTCGAGGTATGAAGACAATCGAGCGCACCGTCACTGTCAACAAGCCGGCCCATCTGGTCTGGGACTACCTCTCTGACTTCCGCAGCACCAACGACTGGGATCCAGGCACCAAGGAGACCACGCGGGTCAGCGGCGACGGGGGAGTCGGAACCGTCTACAAGAACGTCTCCGAGTTCGGTGGCAGGGAGGTCGAGCTGACCTACACCGTCACTGACGTGACACCCGGCAGCTCCATCACCCTTGTTGGCGAGACGAAGGCTCTGACATCCACGGACACGATCACGGTGACCGGATCGGAGGCCAGGGCCGAGGTGACGTACCGGGCGGAGTTCGAGTTTCACGGCGTCTCCAGACTTGCTGAGCCGTTCATGGGGCTGCCCCTGAAGAAGCTCGGGGACGATGCCGCGAAGTCGATGGAGCGAGAGCTCGAAAAGCTCTGAAAGTGACGTGCGACACGCCGGGATTTTGGACTCCAAAACGGCCCTGACCTGCGGTTTCAGGGTCTTTCAGAAAAAGTGTCGGGAGCCTCTGGGATTCTGTTGCATGGACCTGATCAGCGGCGTACAGTGGCACAAGATGTAGTAGTTACACCATTGTTGTTAGTCCACATGTAGTGCACAGGTTGGTGGGGGTTACCCACCGAAATAGCTCGGAATCCACACGATTTCCACACATTCGTCCCCAGTTGACGGTTACGCCAGCTTCGGTATGAGAGGAGAAGGCGATGCATTGTCCGTTCTGCAAGAACACCGACACCAAGGTCCTCGACAGTCGTGTCGCCGACGAGGGTGGAGCCATCCGCCGTCGCCGCTCCTGCTCTGAATGTCACAAGCGATTCACCACGATCGAGCAGATGCAGTTGACCGTGGTCAAACGCTCCGGGGCCACTGAGCCCTTCCTCCGCGACAAAGCCATCTCCGGCGTCCGCAAGGCCTGCAAGGGCCGCCCGGTCTCCGACGATGACCTTGCCCGTCTCGGCCAGCAGGTCGAAGACACCCTCCGCGATTCAGGATGTGCGGAGGTGCCGGCCCACGAAG
>JAOPXO010000184.1 GCA_025965115.1 Aeromicrobium sp. | reverse complement strand
GTCAGGCCGTCCCTGAGGAGGGCAAGGTCTTCGGCGATGACAACGCGCACGGAACCTCCAGGGTGACCACCGTCGGCCCCCCGACGGGACTGACCACGTCCATCGTGCCGTCAAAGGCAGCCAGCCGGCGACCGACCCCCGCGAGACCCGAGCCGGCCGCGATGTCGGCCCCGCCCGAACCATCGTCCTCGACGACAACCCGCAGAGCGCGACCGTCATGGGTGACGACGATCGTCGCGCGGCTCGCGCCGGCATGCTTGCCGACATTGGCGAGCAGCTCGCTGGTGGCGAAGTAGACCGCCGACTCAACCGGCGCCGCCGGACGTCCGGCAAGGGTGATCATCACCGAGGTGGGCGTCGACATGTCGAGGGCCAGCGCCTGGATCGCACCGGCGAGGCCGCGATCGGCGAGCACCGGCGGGTGGATGCCGCGGACGACCGATCGCAGGTCGCCGAGGGCCGAGGTGGTGACTGCACGTGCTTCGGTTAGCATCTTTGCGGCACCTTCCGGGTCATGGGCCAGCATCTCCTCGGCCATGCCGAGGTTCATCCCGAGTGCGACCAGCCGGGCCTGTGCGCCATCGTGCAGATCGCGCTCGATGCGGCGCAGCTCGGCCGCGGAATGGTCGATGCTCTCGGCGCGAGACTCCGAGACCTGCGCAACGCGACGCTCCAGCGTCTCGCGTGACGGCGACAGCAGTGACCGGTCGAGCTCGGCCCTCCAACGCATCACCAGCGGCTCAAGCTTCCACCAGATCGCGAACGCGACGACCAGCCATACCCACTCGAAGAACGCAGTGGCATTGCTGTCGACCTTGAAGATGCCGTAGTTGATGTCGAAAACCCCGTCGGGCGTCACCGCGTACACGAAGGGGAAGACGAGATACCACAGGACGCCGAGCCCCATCCCGAAGCCGATCCACGCCACCGCCCAGCCGAGGCTCGCCGACATCCAGGTCCAGGCGAAGTCGCGCCAGCGGGCCGGATCCATCATCCAGGCGCGCAGCAGGGTGAACCCGGACTTCGACGTGGTGGGGAGGTATGGCTCCTCGATCGGTGTGCCAAGGATCCGGCCGGACAACCGACGATGCACGTTGGCGAGCTGTCGGTTGAGGGGTACGAACAGCAAGAGGAGCGCCATACCGACACCCACGATGGCCACACCGAGGGCGGTGCTCAGGATGCAGACCAGCGCGACAGCCGGGACGGCCAGGAAGACGTACGCAAGCGCAAGGCCGGTCAGCTCGACGCGCCGACGGAATCCCTGGGCGAACGTCTCTTCATGAGTGCTTGTCGTGGTGGTCATGTCCTCCATCGTGGCGCAACGTCGGCGACCAGTCAGTGGGGCCAGACCCACTCCGAATCGGGGATCCAGCACCATCGTCTGCGCCTTCCGGAGCCACAAGGCTGGACCAACCAGTCAAGAACGGCCAAGTCACACACGGAAGGACACACCATGTCTCGCAACACACCCACCGTACGAGTTGCTCGATGGAGTGCGACTCATCCCCTGCGGGCGATCGGTCTCTGGGCGGCATTCGTCGTCGCGGCGATCGCGTGCCTCGCCTTCATACCCACCCAACACACCAGTTCGGATGACTTTCGGATCGGTGACTCGGGTCGGGCGTCGGCGATTCTCGAGCAGGCCAAGCTCACCGAGAAGCCGACCGAGTCCGTGCTGATCACGGCCCCGAAGGGCGGCCTCGACGCCCAGGACGCGGAGCGGGTCGCCGCCGAGGTCTCACAGAAGACCGCGGACGTCCATGGCGTCGCCGGCGTCGGGCCGCCGATCTGGTCGAAGTCTCGGGACGCGCTGCTCGTGCCGATCACGATGTCCGGCAACGCCGATGATGCCTCCGACAACGTCGGCGCGGTGCTCGATGCAACCGCCGCCGTCCAGAAGGCGCACCCCGAGCTCGACGTGCAGGAGGCCGGCACCGCCTCGATCAACGAGGGCGTCAACACCAAGGTCGGCGAGGATCTCGGATCGGCGGAGTCGATGAGCCTGCCGATCACGTTCGCGATCCTGCTCGTCGCATTCGGCGCCTTCATCGCAGCCGGCATCCCCGTGCTGCTGGCCTTCAGCTCCGTCATCACGGCGCTGGGGCTGTATGCACCGCTGTCACATCTGTTCCCGGACTCCGGCACGACCGCCAATGTGGTGTTGCTGATCGGCATGGCCGTCGGCGTCGACTACTCACTGTTCTACCTGCGCCGTGAGCGTGAGGAACGACGCCGAGGTCGATCGACGATCGACGCGATCGAGATCGCCGCTGAGACCTCGGGCCGTGCGGTCGTGGTCTCCGGATTCGCCGTCATGGTGGCGATGTCCGGGCTGTTCCTCGCCCGTGACGTCACCTTCGCCGCCCTTGCAGTCGGATCGATCCTGGTCGTGGCGGTCGCGATGATCGGGTCGCTCACGGTCCTTCCAGCACTGCTGTCCAAGCTCGGCAGGTTCGCCGACCGTCCCCGGATCCCCCTGCTGTGGCGGCTCAACCGTCGCATCGGTGCCGGTGGCATCAGCGGCCGACTCGTGCGACCGATCATCCGTCGGCCCTGGTTGTCGGCTGTGCTCGCGGGCGGTGCGCTTCTGGCACTCGCTGGTCCGGCGCTCGGTATGACGACCCACCAGGGGACGATCAACACCTTGCCGCAGGACATCCCGGCCGTGCACGCGTACCAGCGGATGCAGCAGTCGTTCCCCTCGGAGCGGCCCAGCATCGATGTGGTGCTGCAGTCGACGCGTGGAAATTCGGCAGCGGCAACGGTCGCGCTGCAGAAGATCCAGCAACAGGCCATTGCGGCGCACATTGCCACCGCCAGCGACGCCCCGATCCGCACGTCGTCGGATGGGCGTACGACGGTCCTGTCGATGTTCGCTAATCATCACGAGAGCGATCCCCGCATCGACGGCGGGATCGAGCAGCTGCGCAACAGCATCATTCCCCGCGCGGCCGGCAACATCGATGCCACCACGACATACGTCGGCGGTGTGGCGGCCGAGGACTACGACTACGAGCACCGGGCCTCGACCCTGCCCTGGGTCATCGGGTTCGTGCTGATCCTGACGCTGGTCATGATGGGTTGGACGTTCCGCAGCGTGACGATCGCGTTGATCACCACGGCTCTCAACCTGCTGTCGGTCGGTGCCGCATTCGGCGTGCTGACGCTGGTCTTCCAGCACAGCTGGGCCAACGGCCCGCTCAACTACACGTCGTCGGGCTTCGTCGTCGACTGGATCCCGTTGTTCTGCTTCGTGATCCTGATCGGTCTGTCGATGGACTATCACGTGTTCGTGCTGAGCCGGGTGCGCGAGGGTCTGCGCCGGGGTCTGCCATATGAGCGCGCCGTCGAGTTCGGCATCCGTGAGACCGCCAGCGTCGTCACCAGCGCGGCGGCTGTCATGGTGTCGGTATTCGCAGTGTTCGCGACGCTGAGCATGCTCGAGATGAAGCAGATGGGTATCGGCCTGTCGGTCGCGATCCTGCTCGATGCGACGCTCGTACGCCTGGTGTTGCTGCCCGCACTGCTCCTGCTGTTCAAGGGACGCCTGCAAGGGCTGGCCCGGGTGCCGGCTCAGCAGGTCGAGCGCGAGCTGCAGCCGGCCTGACCCCAAAGGCGAGCGGCCCGACCATCGCGAGATGGTCGGGCGCTCGCGTGGAGTACTAGCTCTCGACTATCTGCTCGATCGCCGACGGTCCGGCAACAACAGGCAGACCGGCGGCGCGCCACGCATGGATGCCGCCGACGATGTCGCTGGCCGGGAGGCCGAGCGAGACAAGCGCGCTCGCAGCCAGCGACGACGTATAGCCCTCGGTGCACACCACAATCCACTCCTGGCCGGGCCGCGCCCATGGCAGGCTCGCGCCCGACTCGGGGTGCAGCCGCCACTCCAGGTGATTGCGCTCGACGACGATGGAACCGGGAATCTCCCCGTCAATTTTCCGCTGCCAAGCCGGACGGATGTCGACGATCAGTGCGCCAGCGGCAAGCCGAGCATGCGCCTCGAGTGGGTCGAGCCGGGTGAGCTCGTTGCGCGCGGAGGCCAGCAGCTCGTCCACCGACGTATACATCGTGGTCACGAGACGGCTCGCAAGGCTGGCGCTGGCTCTTCGGGATCGTCGGTCCACACCGAGGCCAGCTTGACGAGCTCGTGCCCGTCGACGTCGTAGTAGTTCATCAGCGACAGCGGAGGGGAGTACGCATGCACGCTGACCGCCGTGCCGGGCTGGGTGTTGCGCACGTCGTGGACGTAGTGCTCACCGAACACGACGGTGTCACCCTGGTGCCGCGGGTTGTCGGCGAGCTGCTCGGCGCCCGGCGTCCAGATCGTCTCGCTCAGCTCGCCGCTCACGACCGTGAAGGCGCCGGACGACCCACCGTGATCGTGCAGCTGGGTGCCCTGGTCGGTCGTCCAGCTGATCAGCCAGACGTCCACATCGTCGTCGCGGTGCAGGCGCACGTGCCAGCGGTGGTCGGCATCGGCTTCGATGGCGTAGAGCCCCGCGCGTACGTCATCGGCCACACAGCTCGTCCACTCCACCAGCTGTGCCAGTGAGAGTGGGGCATGTGTGGGGTTCGCGGTCATACGTCCATACAAGCCAATTTCGCGCGGGTCAGACCGGAGTTTCACCCTTCGGACCACTCACCACAAACCGGCTCCAATGCGCTAGTGCGCGAGCGTCCGGGACAGCTCAGCCCGTTTTGTTTCGCCGGCCAGCGGTGCGTTACAGTTGCGTGCGCGGTTCGCCGCGAAGCCACGAGGCCCCGTGGCGCAGTTGGTTAGCGCGCCGCCCTGTCACGGCGGAGGTCGCCGGTTCGAGTCCGGTCGGGGTCGCCATGTGAGGAAGCCCACACATTCAGTTCGAGTGTGTGGGATTTTCTTTCCCCCGTAGGTAGTTGAAAGTTCTATGACTTCCACGATTGCAGCTTCGCCGTTCATCCTCGCCGACGAGACGCTCGACGTCTTGTTCCGTGAGGCCCGCACCGCCAACACCTTCAGCGATGAGCCCGTCTCGGCCGATCAGGTACGCGATGTGTTCGAGCTGGTGAAGTTCGGCCCCACGATGATGAACATCCAGCCCATGCGGCTGTTGCTCGTCGAGCAGGGCGAAGGCCGTGACCGGCTACTCCCCCACATGGCCGAGGGCAACCGCGCCAAGACCGGCACGGCGCCGATCGTCGCCGTGGTTGCCGCCGACGTCGACTTCCACGACAAGCTGATCGACCACTTCCCGATGCGTCCCGAAGCCGGCCAGATGTTCGCCGGTGACGCCGCTGCTCGTGCCGACATCGCGCGCTACAACACGGCCCTGCAGACCGGCTATTTCATCGTCGGCGTACGCGCTGCTGGTCTGGCGGCCGGGCCGATGGGCGGCTTCGACGCCGCGGGAATCGACGAGGAGTTCTTCGCCGGCACCAGCTGGCGTACCCAGCTCGTGATCAACATCGGCCACCCCGGCGAGAACCCGTGGTTTGACCGCCTCCCGCGCATCTCGCACGAGGACGCCGTCAGCGTCGTCTGACCTCTGTCCGATTTTTTCGGGTACCTTGCCGTGCGATAAGGTGATCGTCGCTCGACCCCTGGGACATTTGGGGGAAGGCACGGCCAGGTAGCTCAGTTGGTACGAGCATCCGCCTGAAAAGCGGAGGGTCGCCGGTTCGACCCCGGCCCTGGCCACCGAAAGCGGAGAGCTTGGGGGAGTCGACCCCGGCCCTGCCCACACTTTTCTTCCCCGCTCGACCCGGCCAGACTGACGGCATGAGCCGCATCATCCAGATTGCCCAGCACGCCGATGACCTCGATCGCGCGTCCGCGTTCTATGAGCAGCTGCTGGGTCATCCGGCGTCGGCGAAGTACGACCCGCCGGGGTTGCTGTTCTTCACCCTCGACGGCACCCGGCTGCTGCTCGAGCAGTCGGCCCCATCGGCGGTCATCTACCTCGGCGTCGAGGACGTACGCACGAAGGTCGAGGAGTTGCGCTCCCTCGGCATCCCCATCGAGAACGAGCCGCACGTCATCTTCAGCCACGAGGACGACACCCTCGGACCCGCTGGCACCGACGAGTGGATGGCGTTCATCCGCGACTCCGAGGCCAATCTGGTCGGCTTGGTCAGCCACTCGCCGTCAGCCGAGTGAGGCGATGAGCTCGGCCACCCGAGTGCGGATCTCGTCGCGAATTGGTCGCACGGCCTCGATGCCCTGGCCGGCGGGGTCGTCAAGCACCCAGTCCTCGTAGCGTTTGCCCGGGAAGTACGGACACTCGTCACCGCAACCCATGGTGATCACCACATCGGACGCCTTCACCGCGTCGTCAGTCAACTTCTTGGGCTGCTCTCCGGCGATGTCGATGCCGACCTCGGCCATCGCAGCAACCGCCACGGGGTTGATCTGGTCCCCCGGCATCGAGCCAGCCGAACATACGTTGATCGAGTCGCCGGCCAGCGCGGTCAGGAATCCCGCGGCCATCTGCGACCGCCCGGCATTGTGCACGCAGACGAACAGGACAGTTGGCTTTGTCATTCGGACTCCTTGGCGATGAGGGCTCGAGCAAGCAAGAGGGCCAGCAGCCCGCCGACGACCTGAGCGATCACGAAGCCCGGCACATCGATCCACCGGATGCCGGCGAAGCTGTCGGTGAGGGCGCGACCGACGGTGACCGCCGGATTGGCGAATGAGGTCGACGACGTGAAGAAGTATGCGGCGCCGATCCAGGCCGGTACGGCCCAGGCAAGCGCCGCCCGCTGAGCCAACAACACCACGAGCACGAGCCCGGCGGTGGCGATCAGCTCGCCCAGCCACGTGCCGTGACTGCCGCGATCGCGGTGGAATGTCGAGACCAGCGCTCGTTCGTACATCGCGTGGGCCATCAGCGTGCCCGCCACGCCGCCGGTCAGTTGCGCGGCGACATATGCAACCCCGACGCGTCGGGGCACCTCGCCGCGAATCATCATGACGAGCGTGATGACGGGGTTGAGATGAGCTCCGCTGATCGGCAGCAGGACCGCGATCAATACGCCAAGGGTCGCGACCGTCGCGAGTGCGTTGATCAGCAGTTGAAGCCCGACATCGTCGGTCAGGCGCTGGGCAGCAATGCCCGAACCGACGACGGCCATCACCAGGGTGGCGGTCCCCACGAACTCAGCGAGGACCGCCTTCCTGGGGTTCAGCAGCATCCGCAGTCGCAGTCATCCATGGTGGACTCCTTTCATTGATGGTTGTCGATGGAAGCATCTCCGCTATATTGATGGATGTCAATGCAAGGAGACAGAGTGAAGACGCTGACCGTGCTCGAGCAGGCTGACTGCTGCACCTCGATCTGCTCACCCATCACCGGCGAGGCGATCAGCGCCAGCGACGCCTCGACCCTGGCCGCTCGCTTCAAGGCGATCGGCGACCCGACCCGCCTCAGGCTGCTGTCGATCGTGGCCGCACACGAGGGTGGCGAGTCCTGCGTATGCGACCTCACCGCGCCGGTCGGGCTCTCCCAGCCGACCGTCTCGCACCACCTCAAGATTCTTGTCGAGGCAGGCCTGCTGACTCGCACCAAGCGCGGCACCTGGTCGTTCTACGCGCTCCTGCCCGGCGCCCTCGATTCGCTGGCCTCGGTGCTGCAGACCCCCGCCTAGGCTGGGCCCATGGATCTCGGGCCGGTCACCGCAACGCGTCACATCGAGTTCGAGCGGCTGCGCAACTTCCGCGATCTCGGCGGCTACCGCGCCGACGACGGTCGCACGGTCGCATACGGCGTGCTCTACCGATCCGACTCACTCGGCAAGCTCCGCGACGGCGACTGGGACCGCTTCCTGGCCCTCGGCATCCGCACCGTGATCGACCTGCGGTACCCGTGGGAGATCGAGGCCAGCAGTCGCGTGCCTGAGGTCGAGCGATTCACATACGCCAACCTCAGCATCGAGCACCGGGCGTACGACCAGGCCGAGATCGACCCCGATGTCGACCCCTGGCGCTATCTTGCCGACCGCTTCGCCGAGGTGGCCGAGGACGGGGTCGGCGAGATCCGTCAGGCCATCGAACTGATCGCCGAGGGGCCTGGCCCGACGGTCTTCCACTGCGCCTCCGGCAAGGACCGCACCGGACTCCTTGCTGCCCTCGTCCTCACTCTGCTCGGGGTCTCCGAGGAGCAGATCGTCGCCGACTTCGCGCTGACCGACGTCGCCGCGGTCCAGCTGCGCGCCGACTGGGAAGCGGCACATCCCGATCGCACGATGCGCTGGCCAAGCTATGGCCGCGCGCCTGCCCAGATCATGGAGCTCGTCATCGCCGACCTGAACGCCAACTACGGCTCGATGCGCGACTATCTCGAACACGAGGTCCGGATCACCGACGAGATCACAGAACGGCTCCGGACTCGACTGCTGACCAACGCGTCCTAGGCTGGCCGCATGGACCTCGGACTTGCCGGCCGCACATACATCCTCACTGGGGCGACGGGCGGTCTCGGCCTCGCCACCGCCAAGGTGCTCGTCGCCGATGGCGCACAGGTCGTCATCTCGTCGCGGTCGTACGAATCGGTCGATCGTACGGTTGCCGAGCTCGGCCCGCTGGCGATCGGCATTGCCGCCGACAACTCCGCGGCTGACACCCCGGCACGCCTGATCGCGGCCGCGAAGGACACCTTCGGCCGCCTCGACGGCGCGCTCATCAGCGTCGGAGGGCCACCGGCCGGGCCGATCCTCGAGCGCACGGAGGAGGAATGGCGTGCCGCGTTCGAATCGGTCTTCCTCGGTGCGATCCGGCTGGCCACGGCGGTGGCCGCGGAGCTCGGCGAGGGTGGCTCGATCGCGTTCGTGCTCTCGACGTCGGCGAAGCAGCCGATTCCGGGTCTCGGCATCTCCAACGGCCTGCGCCCCGGACTCGCGATGGCGGCCAAGAACCTCGCCGATGAGCTCGGGCCACGTGGCATCCGCGTCAACGGCCTGTTGCCCGGCCGGATCGACACCGAACGCGTGCAGCATCTCGACTCGCTCGCGCCCGACCCGGCAGCCGCCCGCGCTGCCACGGAGGCCACGATCCCGTTGCGGCGCTACGGCCGCCCGGAGGAGTTCGGCCACGTCGCTGCGTACTTGCTGTCGCCGGCCGCCAGCTTCCTGACCGGTGTCATGCTGCCGGTCGACGGCGGGCTGTCACGCAGTCTGTGACGACCGGCGGAGCACTGACACCAGGTCGATCGCGACCAGCGACCCGTGCAGATAGAGCGGGAACAGCCACCACGGCACGCCGAGCACATCCGGATGGGCGTAGCTGAACTCACCGAGCGCTGACAGGCCGGCCTCGCCGAGCACCCCGCCGATCGCGATCGCGACACCGATCACCACGGCAACCTTGCGATCAGGTCGCGCCAAAAGGCGTACCACCCAGCCGACCAGCAGCGCCACGGCATAGGCGACCGCATGAGTGGGCGCCAACAGTCCTGACGCGAGATAGGCCAGGGCCACCAGCGCGAGGCCATCGACGACCTGCGCGACGGTGGTGCCGGGCGCACCCGGGTGCAGCATGCGTACGGTCAGCAGCATCCCGACGGCAGCAAGCCAGAACGTGAACGGCACCAGGATCGTCTGGTCGAGCACCTGCGGGTGCCAGTCGTACGACAGCGTGCCGGTGCGCACGTGGAAGACCAGGTCGGCGGCCGTCAGCAGGAACGCGAAGGGGATCGCCACAAGCGCGACCCGGCCATTGCTCACGCCGACTGCGAGATCTGCTCGCGCGGCTGATGGGCCTCCGCGCGCTTCTCGCCCGGGTGCCAGCCCGGCGGCATGAAGATGTAGCCGAGCTTGTCACGCCAGCGAGTCGCACTGTGCACGTCATGGAACAGCTCGGCGAATGCGCCGTACTGCAATCGCAGCAGGTTATAGGTGTCGACCGGCACGGTGAGTCCGTACGTCGGACGCTGCAGCTCCTTCTGGAACGTGCCGAACATGCGGTCCCAGGATGAAGATGCCGGCGTAGTTCTTGTCGAGATATTCGGGGTCACTGCCGTGGTGCACGCGGTGGTGGGACGGCGTGTTCATGATGAATTCGATCGGGCGCCACAGCGTCTCGATCTTTTCGGTATGAGTGAAGAACTGGTAGACGAGGTTGAAGCCGAAGGCGACATACAGCGTCCACGGCGCGAAGCCGAGCAACGGGAACGGCAGCCAGAAGAACGCGTCAGCCCAAGGGTTCCACTTCTGTCGCAGCGCGGTCGAGAAGTTGAAGTACTCGCTCGAGTGGTGCGCCTGGTGCGCGGCCCAACCAATGCGTACGCGGTGCACGAAGCGGTGATTGAGATAGAACGCGAGGTCGAGACCGAGGATCAGGACGACCCAGTACCACCAGTTGTCGGTCGGCAGGTGCCACGGTGCGATGTAGACACTCACCGCGACGAA
>JAOPXO010000182.1 GCA_025965115.1 Aeromicrobium sp. | reverse complement strand
TCGAGCTCAACCGGGTTGGCGGACAGAGTGCCGCTGCCCGTGACCCGCACGCTCGGCTCCATGATCTCGACCCGCCCGTCAGCGAACGTGCGCTCGAGAACGGCCTGCGAACCACCCGTCCGGATCGTGTCGGCCAACACGTCGAGATAGACCGGATCGATGCTCGCGTGATAGACCCATCGGTTGCCCAGGACGGTGTGGTCCATCGTGCCGACCAGGAATGCCTCGCCGCCATCCAGCGGGGCGGCTCGATAGGTCAACGGCACCTGATAGATCGTGCTGTCGCCGGCCCGGACCAGGTGGGTCTCCATGCCGACCTCGCCCTCGGGGTCATCGAAGCGGTAGGCACCCACGAGCTCCAACGCCGACCCATCGCCGACGAACCATGGCCGGGTCGGCAGCCACGTAGCCAGCAGCTCGAGCTTGGTCGGGCGAATCGATGCGCCGCCGTGCAGAAGGGCCATTCGCCGAATCTAGCGCAGGCCAGTGACCTGACGCGCCGGTGAAATGCCCAAACTGCGACCGCCACCGGAGGAGGGTGGGTGCCATGGGCAACAACGCTGGGGCGACCGCGGGCGGCGGCGCGATATACGGACTGGGCATCTTCGGTGCACTCTTCTACTTCTGGCAACAGGCGGACGGCTTCTGGGAGCACGTTGGGTCACTGTTCGAGGCAGTGTTCTGGCCGGCCTGGATGGTTTACCGGGCCTTCGAGGCCATCCCGCACTGAGACCACTGACCGACTAGCGCAGGCGGGTGATCTCGACGCCGACGAAGAGGTTGGAGCTGCCGGAGGTGGAGAAGATGCCCCGCAGCGGTGGGCTGTCGGCGTAGTCGCGGCCCTTGGCGACGACGACGTGACGAGAGCCCGGGGTGATCGCATTGGTCGGATCCCAGCCGATCCATTCGCCGTCCCACCACTCGATCCACGCATGCGACTCGCCCTCGACCGACTCCCCGACGACGGGCTCCGGCGACGGGTGGAGATAGCCCGACACATAGCGCGCGGGGATCCGGGCCTCGCGCAAAGCGCCCAGCGTGAGGTGTGCGAAGTCCTGACATACGCCGCTCTGCGCGGTCCACGCATCGGCGGCGGTTGTCGTGACCTCAGTGCTGCCGGGGACGTACGCAATGCGCTGGTGCAGGAACTCCATCACCGCCAGGGCGTAGTCGGTGGGGCGTGCTGCTGCGGCCCGCAGCGGAGCCAGCTCGGTCAACAGCTCGGTCGAGGGCGAGACCCAGTCAGACAGCTCGAGGAACTCACACCACTCGTCCTGCACGTCGGCGAGCGCCTCCCAGGTGCCATCCTGCGGGTGGGGCGGAAGCTCCTGGGTGTCGACGATCGAGGTCGCGACGACGGTGAGATCCGAGTGCGGATCGTGTACCTCGAATGCCGTGACGGTCGTGCCCCAGTAGTCGCGGTACTCATACGACCAAGGCACCGGGGTGATCTCGAGCCGTGACCGCAGGACGTACTGCTCCGATGTCGTCATCGGAGTCATGCGGGCCTCATTGAACGACGCCTCGGCGCCACTTTCGTAGTGGTAACCGGTGGTATGCCGTATGCGCATCTGCATCGTCACGCTGACACCCCCACAAGAACCCCACGATATGGGGGCCTCAGCGCAACCCTCTGCACATTGTTCGCTCGTTGACGCTCGCTCACAACAACACTCCGCCGCGCCAGGTGTGGACTTCGCTCTCGGCGAAGTAGCGGGCCGACACGGCATCGCTCGCAGCCGCGCAGGTGCGCTGCATGCGCTCCATCTCAACCGGCAGGTCGAAGACGATGTCGGCGAGCGGACGATATTCGAGCTCGGTGCGAGCACGGCCGAGCAGGCGCTGCGCCTCGTCGCTGAATCCGGAGCGCTGGCCGGTCGCCTCGAGGTTGTTGAGCGCACGCTCTGCCTCGGCGAGTGAGGACACGATCGACCGCGGGAACCACCGGTCGAGCAGCAGGAACTCCGCGGCCTGACGGTCGGCCTCGATACCGCGATAGGCGCGGATGAAGCTTTCGTACGCTCCGCAGGCCCGCAATGTCGTCGGCCAGGCGACCTGCGGGCCGGAGGCCAGGGCCGCCGTGGAGAGCAGGCGCGCGGTCATGTCGACGCGCTCGATGCTGCGGCCCAGCATGTAGAACTGCCAGCCTTCGTCTCGCGACATCGTCGAGTCGGCAATGCCGGAGATCATGGCGGTGCGGTTGCGCACCCAGTTGAACATGTCGGGCGGGCGCATCGCCTGCGCACTGCCGAGGCCGCGCCAGGTCGTGTTGATCGCGGCCCAGATATCGGTCGAGAGGGTCTCGCGGGCACGGCGGGCACTCTCACGAGCGGCACCGATTGCCGCGGCAATCGAGACCGGAGAGTCGGCATTGTGAGCGAGCAGATCAAGGATCAGCCAACGATTGGGTATGCCGGTGTAGTCCTCGACTCCCATGACCGAGAGCAGTTGCTCACAGGACCGGCGCTCGTCGATACCCGGGTCCTCGATCAGCACCTGGATCTGGACGTCGAGGATGCGAGCGGTGTCATCAGCACGCTCGAGGTAGCGGCCGATCCAGAACAGCGACTGCGCGATGCGGCTCAGCACGGCTCATCGCCCTCTTTCGACACGCTCGAAAGGTCGCGAGCTTGCTGCTGTTCCTGCTCCTGCACCTGCACGCCGGAGGACTCACCGTCGAGTGCCGGCCCGGCTGACTGGCTGATGCCGGCGATGGGGCTCCCGGTCGGAACCCCTTCGGGTTCATCCTCCACCTGCGCCGGGCTCGCGAGCACCCAGGTGTCCTTGGATCCACCGCCGCGGCTGGAATTGACGATCAGCTCACCCTCCGGGAGCGCCACGCGCGTGAGCCCGCCCGGCAGCACCCATACGTCATCGCCGTCGTGCACCGCGAAGGGTCGAAGGTCGACATGCCGGGGGCGTATGCCGTCCTCGACCAGCGTAGGCACCGTCGAAAGGCTGATGACCGGCTGCGCGATCCAGGCGCGCGGATCGAGCAGGATCTTGCCGCGCAGCTCCTCGAGCTCATCCTTGCTGGCGGCCGGCCCGATCACGATGCCCTTGCCGCCGGAGCCGTCGACCGGCTTCAGCACCAGCTCGTCGAGGCGATCGAGCACTTCCTCGCGCTGCTCCGGCTCACCCATCCGCCAGGTGTCGACATTGCGAAGGATCGGCTCCTCAGACAGGTAATAGCGGATCAGGTCGGGGACGTACGTGTAGAGCAGCTTGTCGTCGGCGACACCATTGCCGACGGCGTTGGCGATCGTCACGTGGCCGGCGCGGGCGGCGTTGATGATGCCCGGGACGCCGAGGGCGGAGTCGGCACGGAACTGGACGGGGTCGAGGAACTCGTCGTCGATGCGCCGATAAATGACATGCACCGGCTCGAGGCCGTTGGTCGTACGCATCATGACGCGACCCGAACGACACACGAGGTCACGACCCTCAACCAGCTCGACGCCCATCGTGCGCGCGAGCAGGGTGTGCTCGAAGTAGGCCGAGTTGTAGACCCCAGGCGTCAAGACCACGACGGTCGGATCGCTGACGCCGGCGGGAGCAGCCTTGCGAAGTGCGGCGAGCAGCGCTTGCGAATACTGGGACACAGGCCGGATGCGGTGGTCGGCGAACACCTCCGGCAGCGCCGCCGACAACGCACGGCGGTTGGTCATGACGTACGAGACTCCCGACGGCACCCGGACGTTGTCCTCAAGCACCCGGAAGTCACCGTTGCCGTCACGGATCAGGTCGACCCCCGCGACATGCACGCGCACACCGTTGGGAGGCTCGAGCCCGGCGACCACGCGGTGATAGTGCGGGGAAGTCATGACCGTCGCACGCGGCACCACACCGTCGGCGAACAGCTCGCCCGGGCCATAGGCGTCGGCGAGGAATCGCTCCAGCGCAAGGACGCGTTGGCGTACGCCCTGCTCGACGTGCTTCCAGTCTTCGGCCTCGATCAGGCGAGGCACGATGTCGAGCGGGAACGGACGTTCTTCACCGGCGACCCCGAATGTCACGCCCTGCTCGAGATAGGACGACGCCAGGGAGTCGGCGCGCAGCCGGATCTCATCGGCGCCCATCTTCTCGAATGACTGGTGGACCTGCGCGTAGTTCTCGCGAACTGTGGAGGACCCGGCGCCCTCAACACCCGGAGCCATCATCTCGTCGAAGCCCACGACGGGTCCATAACCGTCGAAAAGCTCAGAGATGTCCACGTCCTCCACCCTAGGGGTGATTTGTCACCGACGCGTTTCGTGCCGCACTGCGTGCTTCGACACCGGCGTTTTCGCCACCTTTGCGGCCAATCCGGTGACCCGCCGGATACGCTTTCGCTGAGAAAGGGGCCGGCCGATGGCGGATGCATATGTCCTGGTGCTCAACGCGAGCTACGAACCCCTCCAGCGCGTCTCCATGCGGCACGCGATCAAGATGCTCGTGCGCGAGGTCGCCGTCATCGAGGAAGAGGCCGGCGGATCATTCGGCCCGTTTCCCAAGCCCAAGGTCCTGCGGCTGGTCCGCTATGTCGTGACGCGGTGGATGCACCGCCGCTCCAACCTCTGCACCAAGAGCGCGATCAAGGCCCGCGACAAGATGTGCGCCTATTGCGGAGGGCGCGCCGAGACCGTCGACCACATCGTGCCGCGCAGCCGCGGTGGCACGCTCACCTGGGACAACGCGGTGGCGGCATGCATACGGTGCAATCACCGCAAGGCCGATCGCACTCCGGCTGAAGCCGGGATGCATCTTCTCCTCACCCCGAGCCAACCCACGTTCATCGTCGTCGCCTGAGCGATCGTCGGCGGCAACGGCAGGCCGCGGGCGTTGGTAGCGTGGTCAGGTGACGTCAGCCCCCCATCTCGGCCCATTGAGTGTCCGGTCCATCAGCGCGACGGAACACCTCTCGTTCATCAGGAGCCGTCGCTCGGTCAGCTTCCTGCAGACACCGGCCTGGGCCACCGTCAAGAACGAATGGCGTGGTGAATCGATCGGCTGGTTCGACGGCGAGACCATCCGCGGCGCCGCTCTCGTGCTCTATCGGCAGCTCCCCAGGCTGCAGCGCTTCCTGGCCTACCTCCCTGAGGGGCCCGACATCGACTGGCTCGACGGCGACCTCGCGGACTGGCTGACTCCGCTCGCCGCGCACCTCAGGAGCCAGGGCGCATTCGGCATACGTATGGGGCCGCCGGTCGTCCTGCGGCGCTGGCACGCCGCCACGATCAAGGCGGCGATCGCCGATCCGGTGCTGACGTCGCTGTCTGATGTGCCCGCCGACGTCAGTGACGATGCGGCGCTCGGCCTGCGTGCGTCTCTGACCAAGCTCGGCTGGAAGGAGCTCGCGACAGCGGGCGGCTTCTCGGCCGGTCAGCCGAAGTTCAACTTCCAGATTCCGCTCGCCGGGGGCACCGACGAGGACGTGCTCGCCGGGATGAACCAGCTCTGGCGACGCAACATCAAGAAGGCCACCAAGCTCGGGGTCGATGTCACCGTCGGCGGTCGAGCAGACCTCGCCGACTTCCACCGGATCTATGCCGAGACGGCCGAACGCGACCACTTCACGCCACGACCGCTGTCGTACTTCGAACGTATGTGGGATGCCCTCACCGCCGAGGAATCCGACCGGCTCGTGCTCTATCTCGCCCACCACGAGGGCGACCTCGTCGCCGCCACCACGATGGTGCGGGTCGGCGAGCACGCCTGGTATTCATACGGCGCCTCGACGACCGCCAAGCGTGAGGTCCGCGGCTCCAATGCCATCCAGTGGCAGATGATCCGCGATGCGTTGGCGGCGGGTGCCACGATCTACGACATGCGCGGCATCACCGAGACCCTCGACCCCGAGGACTCGCACGTCGGCCTGATCCAGTTCAAGGTCGGCACCGGCGGCGAGGCGGTCGAGTACCTCGGCGAGTGGGACCTCCCACTCAACCGGGCGCTGTACCTCGGCTTCACCACGTATATGCGGAGGCGCTGATCATGGCCTTCGAGCTGCATGTTGACGCGGATCGCTGGCGCCGCGGACTCCGCGCGGTCGTCGACGCGACACCGGGCATCGTCCCCGTCATCAAGGGCAATGGCTACGGCCTGGGTCGCGATCTGCTGGCCACCGAGTCCAAGGCGCTCGGGGTCGACACGATCGCCGTCGGCACCTACGCCGAGGTGCCCGATGCGCTGGCGGCATTCGATGGCGATGTCATGGTGCTGACCCCGTGGCGGCCGTTCTCCACCGATGTCGTGCTCGACGACCGGGTCATCCACACACTCGGGCGGGTTGAGGACGTTGCTCAGCTTGCAGCGCTCAAGGGCACGATCCGGGTGGTCATCGAGGGTGAGACCTCGATGGCGCGCCATGGTCTCGACCGGCACGAGCTCGCCGCCGCGGTGGCGGGCCTCGGCGAGCTGCAGGTCGAGGGCTTCGCGATCCACTTGCCGCTGGGTTCTGTCTCAGGCCGCGGCGGCAACCTCGGGGAGGCCGAGAGCTGGGCCGCGGCACTCGCCGCATCGCAGGTCGAGACCACAACGCTCTACGTCTCGCACCTCAACCCTGACGAGCTGGCCAATCTGCGCGAGCGTCGCCCGCTGCTCGACATACGTCCGCGCATCGGCACGTCCCTGTGGCTGGGCGATCTCGGTGCACTGTCCGTGCGGGCCACGGTCATCGACAGCCATCAGGTCGCTCGCGGCGAACGCGTCGGCTACCGTCAGCGAGCGATGCCACGCGACGGACACCTGCTGATCATCGCCGGCGGCACCAGCCACGGCATCGGACTCGAGGCGCCCAAGGCCTCGGCCGGAGCGGTGCAGCGCGGCATGTCGCTGGCTCGGGGCGGTCTCGAGGCTGCCGGCTTCGCCCTGTCACCGTTCACGATCGATGGCAAGCAGCGCTGGTTCGCCGAGCCACCACACATGCAGGCCAGCATGATCTTCCTGCCGGCCAGCGCGCGCCCCCCCGAGGTCGGCGACAGCGTCGACGCGGCGGTGCGATTCACCACCGCCACGTTCGACGCCGTCATCCTCGACTAGGTCGCCCTTCAGAGCGTGCATGGCGGGTCGTCGTTCCTGTTCCAACTCCCGTGAGCGGCAATACAGGCGAG
>JAOPXO010000279.1 GCA_025965115.1 Aeromicrobium sp. | reverse complement strand
CTGTTCGGGGCGCCCCACCTGCAACGCATGCTCGACGCCTACGACGAAGCGGCGCCACTCGCCGAAGGATGGCGCGGGCGACTTCCGCTGCACCAGCTGCACCCCTTGCTGGTGCATGCGGTGATGTTCGGCGGCACCTATGGAGCACGCGCCGCGGCGGCGGCCCAGTCCCTGCTCGACGGCACCACAAATGATTCGTAGGTCCGCCGAGACCTCAGCAGAGTCTCAGACACTCGGGGCACACTGAAATCATGCACATTCTTGTCGTCGACGATGACCGCGCGGTGCGCGACTCCCTACGCCGATCGTTGGAGTTCAACGGCTACACCGTCGACCTGGCATCCGACGGAGCCGAGGCCCTCGCACGCGTGCCGCAGACCAAGCCCGACGCGATCATCATGGACGTCATGATGCCGCGCCTCGACGGGCTCGAAGCCACCCGCGCACTGCGCACCGCCGGCAATGACGTCCCGATCCTCGTACTCACCGCGCGCGATGCGGTGTCCGACCGGGTCGACGGTCTCGACGCCGGCGCCGATGACTACCTCACGAAGCCATTCGCGCTCGAGGAGCTGCTCGCGCGCGTACGTTCGCTGCTGCGTCGGTCGAGCCGGGCAGCCGAGGTGGAGCCCGATGAGGCTCCGCTCGTGTTCGCCGACCTGACCCTCGACCCGGTGACCCGAGATGTCACCCGCGGCAACCGCACACTTTCGCTGACCCGCACCGAGTTCGCGTTGCTCGAGCTGTTCCTGCAACGACCCAAGCGGGTGCTCGAGCGTTCGTTCATCCTCGAGGAGGTCTGGGGATTCGACTTCCCGACCACGGCGAACTCGCTCGAGGTCTATGTCGGCTATGTCCGCCGCAAGCTTGAGGCCGAGGGCGAGTCGCGATTGCTCCACACCGTGCGTGGCGTCGGATACGTCCTGCGCGAGACGCCACCGTGATCGAAGAGCTTCGCCGCCTGGTCAGACCCATCACCGAGCGCATGTCGCTCGCGGTCCGCGTAGCCGTGCTCACCACGGTTGCTGTCGCGGCGGTGCTCGCCGCCCTCAGCGCCATTGTCTACATCACAGTGCAGGCGGAGTTCAACAGCTCGCTCGACGAGTCGATGCTCCGGCGGGCCAACGCCGCCGCGCATGCCAACTACGACAGCATCGGGGGGCTCACGCCCACCATTCAGCGGATCGCCGACGTGCAGATCTTCGTCGTTCACGGTGGTGAACTCTTGTCTCCCACCAACGTGGTGGTCAAGCCCTTCAAGAGCTATCGCGAGATCGCCGTGTCGATCGGTGAGGCGCAGCAGTCGATGCGCACCGTGAAGATCAACGGCACGCCCTACCGAGTCGTCGCCGTGCAGGCCGGGCCGGGCACCGCTCTGGTCGTCGCCCAGTCGATGGAGTCCGTCCAGGGCGCGCTCGACCGTCTCCAGGTCATTCTGCTGCTGACGAGCATCGCCGGCGTGGTGGCGGCCGGCCTGAGTGGTTGGGCCGTCGCCGCCAACGGTCTACGACCCGTCCGCCGGCTGACCGCGGCGACCGAGCACGTTGCGCGTACGGCCGAGCTGACCCCGATCGAGGTCTCCGGCCGCGACGAGCTGGCCCGCCTGACCAACTCGTTCAACACGATGCTCATCGCCCTCGATGCCTCCCAGGAACGCCAGCGGCAGCTCGTTGCCGACGCCGGACACGAGCTTCGTACGCCCCTGACCAGCCTGCGTACCAATATCGAGCTGATCGGGCAGGCCGCCGACAATGCGGAGCGCTCCCTCTCGACCGACCAGCGCAACGAGATCATGGGCGATGTCAGGTCCCAGCTCGAGGAGCTCACGACGCTGGTCGGCGACCTGGTCGAGCTGGCGCGCGACGAACCCATGCGCCGCGACCCCGAACCGCTCGACTTCGCCGACGTAGTCGAGCAGGCAATCCAGCGTGTCCGCCTCAGGGCTTCCGACATCCAGTTCGACGTCGAGGTGCAATCGTGGATGGTGTTCGGCGAGGCCCAGCTGCTCGAACGGGCCGTCACCAATCTGCTCGACAACGCCGCGAAGTGGAGTCCGGCCGGAAGCACCGTCCGCGTGCGGCTGGCGGACGGCACGCTCACCATCATCGACGCCGGACCGGGCATCGATGCGGCCGATCTGCCGCACATCTTCGACCGTTTCTACCGATCGAGCGAGGCGCGTACGCTCCCGGGATCCGGCTTGGGATTGTCGATCGTACGACGCGCCGCCGACCGGCACGGTGGCACGGTCGACGCGATGTCGGATGCCGAAGGTGGCTCCACTTTCACGTTGACGCTGCCGGATTCGCACGACGCGTGAACCCGCTTTCTTTGAGCGCTCACACACCCCCCTCAGTGCCTGTTCAGAAATAGGCGAGAATGTACTTTCATGAGTGATACGCACGATCCCTTCGCCGACCGTCCCTACGTCCCGCCGACCGAGCGCGAGCCAGAGGCCGACGAGAATTCGACCGCCGACACCACACCGCAAACTCCAGTGCCGGGTGCTGCCGACGGCTCGTCCGTTCCGCCTCCCGTGCCCCCCACGCCACCTACGGCGACCCCGGAAGCCGCGGCCGAACCACCCGCCGCCGAGCCGCCGGCGGCCAGCGACGAGCCGACGATTCCGGCGCCGGCGTCGAGCGAAGAGACGACGCTTCCAGTGCCCCCAGTTTCGCCTCCACCACCTGGTCCGCCGGTGGCCGATCCGGCCAGCTACACCCACCGATTCCCGAGCTCTCCTGACGAGCCCGCTCTCGCGGCCGCGGCGGCTCCCGAGACCCACACCGCCACCTTCCCGGCGTTCGCCGAACCCACCGAGTCGTCGGCATCCTCGGGCGATGAGCCCCCGGAGGGACGGAAGCGACGTGGCGGCAAGGTCGTCGCGGTCGTCGCGGTTGCGGCCCTCGCAGGGGCTGCCGGATTTGGTGGAGCCGCAGCCTACGAAGGGCTTCACGATGACGGCGGCACCACCACGGTGAGCTCGCTCGACACCGGCAAGACCACCAACACCAGCTCTCCGTCAGGCGCCGTCGAGAAGGTCGCCGCAAAGGTCCTTCCGTCGGTCGTCCAGATCAACGTCAAGGGTTCGAGCGAGGCGGGCTCGGGCACCGGCATCATCATCAGCAGCAACGGCGAGATCCTGACCAATGACCACGTCGTCGAGGTCGCCGGCAAGAGCGGCTCGATCACGGTCGCGTTCAACGACGGCACCAACACCAGCGCCAAGATCATCGGCACCGACCCAGTCACCGACATCGCGGTCATCAAGGCGGTCGGCAAGTCGGGGCTGACGCCCGCAACGCTCGGCAGCTCCGCCGACCTCAAGGTCGGCCAGGAAGTCGTCGCGATCGGATCGCCATTCGGCCTTGAGAGCACCGTCACCAGCGGCATCATCTCCGCGCTCAACCGCCCGGTCACCTCCACCTCCGAGGGTGCCAGCGCCAACAGCGCAGGCACGACGTTCCCCGCAGTCCAGACCGATGCGGCGATCAACCCCGGCAACTCCGGCGGACCACTGGTCGACCTCAACGGCAACGTCGTGGCGATCAACTCCGCAATCCGTTCGGGTGACTCGACCGGAGGTGAGGCAGGCTCGATCGGCCTCGGCTTCGCCATCCCGATCGACCTCGCCAAGAATGTGTCGAAGCAGCTGCTCGCGGGCAAGAAGGTCGAGCACGCACGCATTGGCGTCAAGGTCGGCGCGGCAGTGTCCTCCGACAACATCACCGGCATCGGCGCCGAGGTCTCCTCGGTCACCGCGGGGGGTGCCGGCGACAAGGCGGGGCTCAAGAAGGGCGACATCATCACCGCCGTCAACGGTCACGCCGTCGCCAGCAACGAGGCGCTGGTCGCGTCCGTCCGCGGCTACCAGCCGGGCGAGAAGATCACCCTCACCTACCAACGCGGCGGCAAGACCCACACTGTCGACGTCACGCTCGACTCCGATGGCGGCAGCCTCGACTAGGCAGTCCGTCTCGCGCAGGGCCCCGGGATCACCCCGGGGCCCTTTGTGTAGGTCGGCGGTATACCGCGCGACAATGGCCGATTTTCGCTCGTGAAGTGTCGGTACGACTCACTACCGTGAGGTGGTGAGCCCCACCCGCGATCTGTCCCTGCCGGCGATGCTTGTCACGGTTCTGCTCTGGGCCTCGGCGTTCGTCGGCATCCGCGCGGTCGGCGACACCTTCTCCCCGGGTTCACTCACACTGGGCCGGCTGATTGTCGGCGTCCTAGCCCTGACCTTGATCGCGCGTCCGACGGTCGCCACGATGCCGCGAGGCAACGCCTTGTGGCTGGTCCTGCTGTACGGCGTGGTGTGGTTCGGCGCCTACAACATCTCGCTCAACGCCGCCGAGCGCCACCTCGACGCCGGGACGACTGCCTTGATCGTCAACATCGGGCCTGCCCTCGTGGCCCTGTTGGCGGGATTCATCTTCAAGGAAGGATTCCCCAAGCCGCTGGTCATTGGCATCGGCATCGCATTTGGTGGCGTCGTCCTGATCGCGCTCAGCACGGATCACTCTTCCTCGGTCGACACCGCGAGCACCACGGGCGTCCTGCTCTGCCTCGCTGCCGCCTTGTTCTACGCCGTCGGGGCGCTGGCCCAGAAGCCGGCGCTCAAACACGTCAAGCCCGTGATGTCCGTATGGCTCGGCTGCCTCGTCGGCGTGGTCGTATGCCTGCCGTTCGCCCCGGGGCTGATCGATGAGATCTCCGGAGCCTCCGCCCATGACATCCTGTGGCTCGCCTACCTCGGCATCTTCCCGACCGCGATCGGCTTCAGCACCTGGTCGTACGCCCTCCAGCGCATCTCTGCAGGTCAGGCGGCCTCGACCACCTATCTGGTGCCGGCCGTCGCGACGTTGATCTCGTGGGCCGTGCTGGACGAGGTGCCGGCCGCGCTCGCATTCGTTGGTGGCGCACTCTGTCTGACCGGGGTCGCCATCACCCGGTTGCGCAGCCGCCCCACTCCGGTCGCGGAGCCGACGCCGGCAAGCTGAGGTCAGTCGGCCAGCGCGAGACCGACGGCGGCCTCGACGTGCAGACGAGTTGTCGGGAACACCTTCGTTGCTACCTGCGACTGCTCCACCAGCAACTCGATCTCGGTGCACCCCAGGATGACGCCCTCGGCACCCGCGTCGACGAGACGATCGATCACCTCGAGATAGAACGCCCGCGACTCCTCGCGTACGACACCGAGGCACAGCTCGTCATAGATGATCGCATTGAGTCGCTGGCGATCCTCCGCCTCAGGGAGCAACACCGTGAGGTCGTGGTCCCGGAGTCGATTGGCATAGAAGTCCCGCTCCATCGTGAAGATGGTGCCGAGCAGTCCGACCTTGGTGAGACCTGCGGCGCCCACGGCAGCGGCCGTCGCGTCAGCGAGGTGCACGAAGGGCACCGAGATGGCGTCCTCGATCGGCGCCGCAACCTTGTGCATCGTGTTGGTGCACAGGACGATCAGGTCCGCGCCGGCGAGCTCGAGCCGGTGGGCGGCATCGGCCAGCAATTCGCCGGCCTCGTCCCACTGCCCGGCGGCCTGCATGGCCTCGACCTCGGCGAAGTCGACCGAGATCATCACGATCCTTGCCGAGTGCAATCCGCCGAGGCGATCGCGTACGAGCTCGTTGGCCAGGCGGTAGTACTCCGCCGTGCTCTCCCAGCTCATGCCGCCGAGCAGGCCGATCGTCTTCACGGCGTGACCTAGCCGATCAGCTGCGTGACGAGATCGCGCAGGATGCCGAACCCGTTCCGGGTCAAGATCGACTCGGCGTGGAACTGCACTCCGCGATAGTGCGGGCCGGCGAGCAGGTGAATGTCGCCGGTGTCGGGGTCCGTCTCGACCGTGACGCCCGCCGGCAGGCCCGAAGCGGGCACCCGTGCGACGAAGGTGTTGTAGAAGCCGACCGTCTCGGGCCGATCGAGCACCGTGAGCCGGCTCTGGGTGCCCTGGAACACGATGTCCTTGAACGTCAGGTCGAGCCCGAGCTGGTGGCTCAGCGCCTGATGACCGAGGCATACGGCGAGGAACGGGCGCTCGGTGGCGAGCAGCTCGGCAACGACTCCGTGCAGCACCGCCATCTTCGGATCGTCGGTGTCGCGCGGATCGCCCGGGCCGGGCCCGACGACGACGAGGTCGTATCCATCGAGGTCTCCCTGGGCGTATGCGTCGTGCCGCACGATGTCGGTGCTCATGCCGAGGACGCCGAAGACGTGGCTCAGCATGTTGACGAAGTCGTCCTCACCGTCGACGACGACGACGCGTTTGCCGACCAGTGATGGCACCGGTGCCGCTCCGGACTGATCGGTGAGCCAGAACTGGCTGAGCCGCTGGTTGCGCGAGCCAAGCGCGATGATGACCTCGTCCTCGCGGGTGAAGGCATCGAAGCCGTCGACCGGCTCGGGCGCCGAATCGACCAGCCCGAACGCGCTGAGGATGCCGGACGCCTTGGCCCAGGTCTCCTTCGTCTCATACATCGCGTCGGAGTCCCGTACGAGCGTGGCGCCGGCGGTGACCTTGAGATTGCCCTCGAGGTCGACGTCGGCCGTACGGATCAGGATCGGTGCGTCGGCTCGGGGTATGCCGTCCTCGTCGCGACCGACCAGTGCGGCAAGTCCGGCGTAGTAACCTCGACCCTCCGACTCATACTTCTTGATCAGCCGGCAGGCGTTCTCGACCGGGCTGCCGGTGACGGTCGCGGCGAACATCGAGTCGCGGAGCACCTCGCGAATATCGCGGTTGGTGCGGCCGGCGAGCAGATATTCGGTGTGTACGAGATGGGTCATCGGCTTGAGATAGGGGCCGAGCACGAGGCCGCCCTCGTGGCAGATGTCGCACATCATCTTGAGCTCTTCGTCGACCACCATGAAGAGCTCGTAGATCTCCTTCTCGTCCTGGAGGAACTTCAAGAGCTCACGCTTCTTGTCAGCATGCGTCTCGAGCCCGCGCATACGGAACGTGCCGGAGATGGGGTTCATCCGCACCTGGCCGTCCTCGACGCTGACATGGCGTTCCGGACTGGCGCCGATCAGGTAGCGGTCGCCGGTGAAGATCAGGAATGTCCAGAATGCGCCGCGTTCACGCTCGAGCAGACGACGGAAGACGGTCAGCGCCCGGTCGTGCCCCCAGTCGGCGACCTGGGCACGGAAGTGACGGCCGATGACGAGATTGGCGCCCTCGCCCTGACCGATCTCGTCGTCGATGATCTGGCGGACGATCCCCGCGTACTCATCGTCGGACGTCTCGAACCCACCCCGGTCGGTGAACTCGATCGGCGCATCGGGCAGGAGCGGAAGCAGCTCGGCGATCGGGACCTCGGCGGAGTGGGCCACCTCGATCGAGGTCAGCGGTGTGCCGTCCTGGTGTGCGTCGAAGCCGCGCTCGCGCACCTGGGCGTACGGCACCAGCACCAGGTGGTCCCAGCCACCGTTGCTGGCCGACACCAACGGAATCTCGGAGAGCGAAGCGAGGTCGGCCCGTGGGCCGCCGACAAGCGTGACGGTGTCGGCATCGCGCACCCGGATGAGTGCGAACGCCGGCTGGGCGAGGAGTTCGTCGAGCTGGTTCATCGAAGTTCCTTGGAGAGGGTCTCGACCGGCCTAAGACAGCAAGGCCCAGATCCGGCCGTGAGGCGGTCTGGGCAAAGTTCGACAGGCCACCGTTACGGGTGGCGCCACCAGGTGCGGGGCTGGGCTGTCATGGCACCAGCGTATCGCAGCACCTGAGGGCGCGATCGCGGTCGCGACGGGCAACCGCGAGTCGGCTGCGAGACTGGCCGCATGGACATCGACGTCGACCTGATCCGGCGTGACCTCGCGCAGATCGTCAACATCCCGAGCATCGGCGGATCCGATGCGGAGATCGCGGTGCAGCGTTGGTGCGCGGCAACACTGACCGGGCTCGGGCTCGACGTCGACCAGTGGCGGATCGATCTCGACGAGCTCCGCGCCGATGCCGACTACACCGGCGAGGAGGTCGAGCGCGAAGAGGCATGGGGATGCGTCGGAGTCTCAGGTGTCGGCGTCCCGGCATTGATCCTCAACGGCCACGTCGATGTCGTGCCACCGGGCGACCCCGAGTCGTGGACCGGCGGCGACCCGTGGCACGTGCGAGAGGCCGATGGTCGTTGGTACGGCCGGGGCGTCTGCGACATGAAGGGCGGAGTCGTCGCGCTCATCGCCGCAGCGCGAGCCGTCCGAGAGATCCCGCTGTCGCGACCGTTCGCGGTTCATGCGGTGATCGGCGAGGAGGATGGCGGGCTCGGCACCTTTGCCACGCTGCGCCGCGGCCACACCGGCGACGCATGTGTCATCGCCGAACCGACGGCGGGCCAGATCGTCGCCGCCAATGCCGGCTCACTGACCTTCCGCCTCGAGGTGCAGGGCCGGGCGACCCACGGATCGATGCGCACAACCGGGCACAGCGCGATCAGCGGCTTCGAGATCCTGCACCGAGCGCTCGCGGAGCTCGAGGACGTACGAAATGCCGCTCCGCCTGCGCCGTTCGGTGCGGCGCCGTGGCCCATCAGCGTCGGGATCATCCGTGCCGGTGACTGGGCCAGCACCGTGCCCGATCAGCTCGTGGCGGAGGGGCGCTATGGCGTGATGCCCGGTGAGTCATTCGCTGACGCCGAAGCGGCTTTCGAGCGCGCCATTGCAAACGCGGCGGCGGCCGATCCGTGGCTCGCCCACAATCCACCGTTGGTGACCTGGCCGGGCGGGCGCTTCGCCGCCGGGCGGCTTCCCGCCGATCATCCCTTCGGTGCGGAGGTTGTCGCAGCCGTCTCGGCTGCGGGCGAACCCACGCCCGCCCTGGTCGGTGCACCTTATGGCTCGGATCTTCGGCAGTACGCCGCTGCCGGCATCCCCACCGTGCAGTACGGACCAGGCGACATCTCCAGTGCTCATGCGATCGACGAGTACGTGCGGATCGACAGCGTCGTTGCCTGCGCCAAGGTGTACGCCGAGCTGATCCTCGCGCGCTGCCGCTGAGGCTCAGCGCGGCGAGGTCGTGATCGGCACGTACGCCTCGGCGTCAATCGCGCCGCCCTGCTCGAAGTTGACCGGTTGGACGCCAATCGGCAGGCCGTCCTTGAACGTCACGATGGTGACCTGCGCTGCGTGCCGAAGCTTGCTACCGAGCGCGAAGGCAAAGACCGCGCCACCCGTCGTGCCGGTGGTGAGTGTGACCGTCGAGCGACCGTTGGCGCCGTTGACGACCGTCGGCCCGACCTGTCGGTGCAGGTGACCCGACAGCACGAGATCGGCGCAGCCAGAGGCGGCGGTCTGGGCGGCCGACGACGGACTGTGCACAAGGACGAGGGCGACCCCGGCATTGGCACAGGCCGCCTTGGTCAATGCCGCATCCTGATCGTGGATCGCCGCGATGTTGTCGGACTCGTTGCCGTTGTAGCCAGCGGTGAGGCCCGAGCTGCGCGGATCGCTGCTGCCGAGGAAACGGATGCCGTCGACCGTGGTCGGCTTGCCCTTGAGCAGGGTGAATCCCTTGTCGGTCATCTGCTTGCGGACATTGGGGCCCTGGTCGTGGTTGCCGGCCACTGACACGACATCGAATCCCCTGAACTCTCGGGCCAGCGAGTTGATGCTGAACGCCTCCCAGCTCGCGCCGTTGGAGGTGTCGTCGCCCAGGTCGATCAGCAGGTGCGCTCGGGCGCGGTCGGCGATCGCCCGAGCCACCGGGTCCATGCCGATGTTGTCGTGGCGATCGGTGACGACGAGCGCGGTCTTCTCGCCGGGGAGCGGAGTGCGTACGTTGACCGTCTCGGCTGCGACCGCGAGCTTGCCGTAGAAGGTCACCGAGTCTCGATAAGTCGTGAATGCCGACTCGACCAGCGCCCGGCTGCCATCGGTCGACGCCCCCTGAGCGATCTGGAGGGTGTCGAGCACCGGGTCATTGGGGAGCTCCGGGAACACCGAGTCGATCGGCGCCCATTGCGTGTCATCGCCGCTCGGTCGCTCCGGCACGGCCACCAGTACCAACGCAGCAAGGGTCAGCAACGAAACCCCGCCGATCGCCAGCAGCCGTCTGCGGTCGGGATGCCGCAGCGTGTCCCAGATCAGCCGGCGGCGCTGCTGCCCGACGCCCTTCCAGGCAAGCACGGCCAGGAGCACGGCCAGGATCGCGGCGCCGAGTGCGCGCAGGAGAGCGTCGACGGCCATCGAGGTGATCGTGGATCGTACGGTCGCGATCTCACCCTTGGGCTGGCTCGCGATCACGGCGTCGCGCGCGACCAGCTGGTTGAGGTCGGTCACATCGGCATCGCCGAGGTTGATCTCGAGCCCGATTCTCAGCGGGGCGCCGACCGGGAGACGTACGCGCGGCAGCACCGGACCGAAGTCGATGCGTGCATATCCGCTGAAGTCGGGCTGCACCGTTGCCTGGTGAGCGCCGATCACGACGGCGCGCTCGCTGTGGATGAATGTCGTGTAAGCCGTCGGCACGGCAACGCCCACCGCAAGGAGGACGAGCAGCAAGACCTTGAGAACCCGGGTCATGCCACCGCCCCCGCTAGAAACCCACGATACGGAGACGGTGGCATGAACCAGGTCTCTCGATGCCCTCGCTGACGCTCGGTCATGCCAGGCGGGTTCGCCAGCGGTCTGTCGTGCCGACCGTGGTCAGCAGCTGGGTCGCCCTGGTCAGGACGACGTAGAGGGTGCGCCAGCCGGCGCTCGACTCCTCGGTCAACGCGTCGGGCTCGCACACGACCACCGCGTCGAACTCCAGGCCCTTGGTGTCGAGCCCCTCGAGCAGTCGAAGGCGTGCAGGGTGCTCATCGAGTATGTCGGCCAATTCGGCGCCAAGTCGTTCGAGGTCAGCCCTCGCCGCCACGACGGCGACCGTGCCCTCGACCCGCTCGAGCAGTTCGTCGATGCTCGCTCGCAATGCCGCGGTCAGGCCCGGGGCGTCGACGACGACGTGCTGCGGGAGCTCGCCGGTGCGGCGCACGGCATCGGGCAGGTCGGGCGCAGGCACGGCGATGACCGCGACCTTGGCGGCGAGGTCATAGATCTCAGCGGAGTTGCGGTAGTTGGTCGACAGCCGGAAGGCGTGCTCCGGCTTGCCCTCAAGGGCGGCCTTGCGGGCCTCGGCCGACTCCTGCGGGTGCGGCCAGGACGACTGGGCCTCATCGCCGACGATCGTCCAGCTGGCGTGGCGACCACGACGGCCGAGCATCCGCCATTGCATCGGTGAGAGGTCCTGCGCCTCGTCAACGAGCACGTGGGCGAAGCCGTCGTCGTCGATGCTGCGGGTCGCGCGATAGCGGTCGTCGCGCTCTTCGCGCTCGCGGCGCTCGAAGCTCATGAGCTGCTTGGGTCCGTCGTCGTCATCGCTGGCGGCGTCGGGGACCTCGCCGATGACATAGCGCAGCTCGTCGATCAGCGGCACGTCCTCGATGCCGGGTTCGTCGCCGAGCCAGGAGGCCTTGAGCGCCCTGACCTCGTCGGGTGTGAACGTGCCGCGGCCGAGCGAGTCGATCACGTCAGGCAGCGTGCGCCAGATCTCGATCGGGTCGACCGGCGGCCACCAGTCCTCGACGAAGTCGACGAAGCGGTCGTCGGTGGTGATCGTCTCGACGAACTCCGCCTCGCCCTTCTCAAGTGCGCGCTCGCCGGCGACCTGGCGCCACAGTGCGTCGACCAGCGCGGCGGGAGCCTTGGCGTACGCCCGGTTGCGCTTGCCGCCGGACAACAGCTGGCGACGTATGCGGTCAAGCTGATCGGCGTTGAGGCGAAGGACGTCGTCCTTGTAGAAGTAGCGGAACTCTGTCGGCGCTCCGGGGAGGGCGGCCGCACCGGCGCGGTTGATGAACGCGGTCATCCGAGCGGAGCCCTTGGCGGCGGCCGCAACCGGCTCGTCGTGGCGGGCCGCGCGCAAACCGTCGACGACCTCGCCGAGGGATCGCAGGGTCACGCTGGTCTCACCGAGGCTGGGGAGCACCCGTTCGATGTAGTTCATGAAGACCGTCGACGGGCCGACGACGAGCACGCCACCGGACTCGAAGCGGCGGCGGTCGGTGTAGAGCAGGTAGGCGGCGCGGTGCAGGGCGACGACGGTCTTGCCGGTGCCCGGGCCGCCGCCGATCGTGGTGGCGCCGCGGCTCGGTGCGCGGATCGCCTCGTCCTGCTCCTTCTGGATCGTGGCGACGACCGAGTGCATCGAGCTGTCGCGGGCACGGCTCAGGCTGGCGAGCAGTGCGCCCTCGCCGATGATGACGAGATCGTCGGGCGCGTTGTCGGCATCGAGCAGATCGTCCTCGACGCCGATGACCTTCTCGCCGGAGCAGCGCAGCACCCGGCGGCGTACGACACCGGCCGGATCCTGGGCGGTCGCCTGATAGAACACGGCGGCGGCCGGAGCACGCCAGTCGACGACGATGACATCGCGGTTCTCATCGCGTACGCCGATGCGACCGATGTAGCGCGACTCGCCGTCGAGCAGGTTGAGCCGGCCGAAGACCAAACCGTCATGGGCGGCGTTGAGTGCCGCGATGCGCTTGGACGCCTGGAACACCATGGCGTCTCGCTCGACGAGGCCGCCTTCGTGGCCGATGTGGCCGCGGGCATAGCCCTCCGCGACCAGCGCCTGTGCCATTTGTCCGGACGCCTCAAGGCGTTCGTAGACGTTGTCGACATAGGCCTGTTCGGCAGCGACTTCTTGCTGGGCAAGCTGCCCCGCGTCGTGTGCGGTCACCCGACTCCTTCAACCGTTTGTCGAACTCATAAGTCTATGCGTAGCCCGATCTATTCCGCAGGTGACTCCCACCACGCGGACGCGGACGCACCGCCGCGGCCCGAGGCCGCGCGATTCCGCCGATTCGCCCGCGGCATCGCGTCCGTAGCCATACGCTGGATGCGTCACGTTGTCACTCCCAGGAGCAGGTCATGCGCAGGACATTCATCATCATTGCCGCCACCGCCTTGGCGCTGGTGCCGCTGACCGCCGCCCAGGCATCGACCAAGCACTACTCGATCTCGGTCTCGGTCAGTCCCAAGGTCATCGACGTCACGCCGGGAGCGGCACACGATGGCGAGAAGGTGACGGTGTCCGGCAAAGTGACCGGCGGGCCGGTCAGGGGCCGGACCGTCCACCTGTATGCGATCAACAGCAATGACGGGTCGAGGCAGGTCGACCTGAGCACCGCGAGCCTGTCGTCGACGGGCACGTTCAAAAAGAGCTGGCACCCGGTGCGCGGCGGTCGCTGGTACTTCAAGGTCACCAAGGCGACGTACGGCAGCTATCGGGGCGCGACCTCATCGACGCACTATGCCGACGCCTTCGAGTGGGTCGGCCTCAAGGAGTTCTACAAGGCCGGCAACAACGTCCCCAGCGAGACTCCGCTCGTCGGCCCAGTTGTGGCGCACAACGAGAAGCTCACGGCACCGGGTGACACGTCCACGAACTTCAGCGTCGAATACTTCGTTCAGGGTGGGGCGTCGGCCGTGTTCAACATGACCGGGTATCGCTGCAAGAAGATCTCGATGCATGTCGGTGTCTCCCTATCGTCCGTGGTCCACACGGGCACCTACCGGACGCTGCTCGACACCTTCAGGTTGGGCACCTACAGCGGCGAGCGCAGTAGTTGGCAAGTCCACCAATCTGGCACGTACACGACCACAGCGAGTTCGGGTCACTTCAACAAGGTGACGATTCAGGTTGATCCGTTCGCCGGTCCGTACGCTGTGGACGACACGAACACCCCCGATGTGGACGAAACCACCGACGCAAGCAGCATCCGCGTCCTGGTCGGCGTCCCCAAGGTCTTCTGCACCTATCCGTATACGTCCTGAGTTACCTAGGGTTTTCGCCCAATTCCGGGGAATCGTGAACGTGGAGACTCCTGAGGCCATAGCGTCGAGCCGACACTGTGTCAGACGATCCTCGAGGTGACCACATGCGCAAAGTCCTGCTGTTCCTGTCAGCGTTCGTCCTGTGCGCCGCGCCACTGACGGCCGCGCACGCCTCGGGCCACTACACCGTGACCGTGAAGCTCAACCACACCACGATCACCAAGGGCGCAACCGTCACCATCTCCGGCAAGGTCACCGGTGGCCCGGTATCCGGCAAGAAGGTATCCATCACCGCGTTCGAGGGGCCCGACGATGACCTCGGCACCGCCAACATCGGCCACGCAAGCCTCTCTGGCTCCGGCAAGTACTCCAAGACCTGGACGCCACCGACGGCCGGATCCTGGACGATCAAGGTGACAAAGAGCAGCAGCGGCTCCGTCGCGGGCGACTCGACCTTCACCAGCATCGGAGCCCTCAAGGTCTATCGCTGGATGTCGCTGGTGAACACCTACGACGCGGGAAATTCAACCGGCGAACAGGGTCCGACAAGCGGCCTGACAGTCAACGGCACGACCTACCCGCACGAGTTCTATGTTGGGCCGACCGGCACATTGGACTTGGATGTCCATGGGCTCCGCTGCACCTCGCTCCTGGCGTGGGTCGGCGTCTGGGACAGCTCGGCGACGGGACTGACTGCCGCAGGCGTCGTCAAGCAGGGCAGCCACGTCGTCGATCAGCGCATCAAGCGCCAGGGCGATGCGGCGACTCACATCCGCCGGGCGATCAACTCCAGCTACCACCTGAAGGTCACCGCAATCTTCGGTGTCGACGACTTCCCGGACTGGGTGTTCGCCGACCCGAAGGGCTACTGCGCAACTCCGTAGCCCGAAGCGGAAGGACGTAGGGTTTGCACCCAAATACGGGTGGGGTTTCCACCCGTATCGCGTCAGAATCAGGGCAGTCAGCGCACTCGCGCGCCTAGCGTGACGGTCATCCCGACCGAGAGGCAAGCACGTGCATACGAGACACACGATCGCGCTCATCCTGGCGCCGGCCCTGACAGTGGCCACGCTGTCGAGCATGACGACCTCGGCGTACGCCTCCTCGGCCTACAAGGTCACGGTCAAGATGTCGAACACGAAGATCGGCCTCGGCGGGAAGATCACGGCGTACGGCACGGTCTCTCCCAAGGCGCCCGGCAAGACGGTCAAGGTCTACGTGCACTACGGCTCGGACTCCTCCGGCGAATACCACTACGTCGGCAGCGACACACTCAACTCCCAGAGCAAGTTCGTCAAGAAGTTCGAACCCACGGACAGCGGCAAGACCACGGTCAAGGTGGTCAAGGCGAAGTCCAGCGCACACAAGGCCGGCAGCAAGACCGCATCCTTCAACAACTACGGGTACATACGCTTGTCGAAGCTGGCCAGAACCGTCGAGCGCGGGGTGGTGGCGTACTCCTCGGCATACCACTTCCCCGGCGACTCAGAAGGCAACGAGGGCTACGGATTCGTGGGGGCCAGCGGTGCGCAGGCCCGCTGGGACACCCACTACCAGTGCACAAGCTTCAGAGCGCTCGGCGCGATCGAGGACAGCTCCGCGTCCGGGACGTCGGCAATCGCCAACTTCGTCGGTGAGAAGGGCGACGAGTCGACCCTGACGATCTACGAGGGCTCTCTGCTCGCCGATGGCCAGGAGGATCCTGAGCCGATCAGTCTGGCGCTGACCAAGAGCGTCAACGGCGTGACTCAGACGGCTCGCTACATCGACATATCGACCCAGGCGTACGCGGGCAACCCGACGTACATCGCGGCGAAGACCCAGGTCCACTGCAATCTTCCGGGCGGCCAAATCGAGGCCTTCTACGACGAATAGTCCGCTCTTGCGGGTGGTTCGGGTTGTGCGGGACGATCTCCTCATCGTCTATTTGGGAGGTAGACCCCCATGCGCAAGATCCTCGTCCTGGTCCTCACGTGCGCCGCCATCGTCGCCGTACCCGCCACCGCCTCGGCCACCACCCCGTACGTCGTGACCGCCGCAGCCAACACCTCATCGCCCGAGGCCGGCCATGCGTTCTCGATCACCGGCGCCGTCTCGCCCAATGCCCACGGGCAGACGGTCACGCTGTCTCGCCGGTATGCGACGCAGTCGACGTACACGAAGGTCGCCACCAAGAAGCTGACCTCGACAAGCCACTATGCGTTTTCGACGTCGACCGGTCACCCGGGCAAGATCTACTACAAGGTCACCAAGTCGGGCTCGAGCACCCACACCGGCGGCAGCAAGACCGTCACGGTCACGGTCTACCGCTGGCGCAACCTCGTCGACCTGCCCGGGACGCCGACGGGCGTCGCCGCGGAGACCGCCAGCTCGACGATCAGGGACTGGGAATTCCCGCACTCGATCGAGACCGGGATCAACGGTCAGTACGTCTACACCCTCGGCGGCGTGTGCACCCGCTTCACGGCGACGATCGGGTTCAAGGCGGGCGCGTCGTCGTCGGGGGTCAACGCCGCCGCCTACGTGACGACCCCCTACTCGGGCAACCCGTACATAGCGGCCTCGACCGTCTACAAGGACGGCTTCGGATTCTTCGTGACCGACAAGATCAAGATCGTCGGCATGGACACGGTGACCCTCCAGTCGGTGGCGGACTCCAACACCACCGCGACTGACCGGGTGGTGTTCGGCACTCCGCAGGTCTATTGCGCGTCGTAACGTTCCCGTGAAGATAGGTGCTAGCCCCCTGTCGCCGAGGCGATGACGGGCCTAGCGTCGAGTCCAGGCACCTCCGCCGTCCACGACAGGACTCCCTCTGATGCGTACTTTCCTGACTGCCCTTACGTCCTCCGCCCTGGCCTCCGCCGTGCTCGTTGGAGGTATGTCCTCCGCCGACGCGAGCTCGAGGTATTCGGTCACCATCGCCGTGAGCACCGATAACGTCAAGCTGGGCCATGCCTTCACGATCAGCGGTTCGGTCTCGCCCGGAGCCAGCGGCAAGACCGTCGACATCCAGCGGAAGTACGCGGGCGGGTCGTGGAAGACCATCGCGCACGGCACCTTGTCCAGCCACAGCAAGTACGCCCGGTCGATCAAGCCGAGCAAGGCAGCCTTCACCTCCTACCGCGTGGTGAAGGCACACTCCTCGTCACACTCCACCGGGACCAGCCACTCCCGGCTCGTGACGGTCAGTCGCTGGCGCTACCTCACCGACCTGCCACAGAAGTCTGC
>JAOPXO010000219.1 GCA_025965115.1 Aeromicrobium sp. | reverse complement strand
ACGAGAAGGTCAACGTCAACGGCGGCGGCATCGCCCTCGGCCACCCGATCGGTGCCACCGGCACCCGGCTGATGACGACACTTCTCAACGAGCTGGAGCGCACCGAAGGCCGCTTCGGCCTCCAGGTGATGTGCGAGGGTGGCGGTCAGGCCAACGTCACGATCATCGAACGGATCTAGTCATGGCAGTTTCCGGCACCACTGAGTTCGACGTCAACGCCACGCCCGAGCAGGTCATGGATGCCGTCGCGGCGATCGAAGACCTGCCGCAGCGCTCGAGCGCTCATCAGTCCGCGGAGGTCGAGTCGCGCTATGACGACGGTCGCCCCAAGCGCGTACGTGCGAAGGTCAGCGCCGCCGGCCTCAGTGACACCGAGGTCACCGACTACTCGTGGGACGGCCTGAACTCGGTGACCTGGACCCTCGCCGAGAGCGCGGTCCAGTCGACGCAGGTCGGCACGTACACGCTGACCCCGACGGACACGGGCACCCACATCAAGCTCGACCTCGAGGTCGGCGTCAAGGTGCCGCTGCCCGGATTCGTGCTCAAGCGCGTCCTCAAGGGGGCCCTCGACACCGGCAGCAAGAGCTTCAAGAAGTACGTCGAGAGTCGCTAGAGCTTCCAGGGCTCGGGGGCCAGCGGGTGGAGCATCGCGTCGGTGCCGCCATCGGCGTACACGATCGAGCCGACCAGCAGGCTGCTGGCATCTGACAGCAGGAAGCCGATCAGCGAGGCGATCTCGTCAGGTCGACCCATCCGGCCGAGGGCCGACGGATAGGACGCGACCATGGGACCGACGACCGGATCCGCGAGGAGCTGCTCGGTCATCGGACTGTCGATCGAGCCGGGTGCCACGGCATTGAGCCTGATGCCCTGGCCGATCCACTCCGGTGTCACCCCCTCGCGACGTGCCCACCACGCCAGTGCGGCCTTGGTCGCCGGGTAGACCGTCAGCGGATCCGCATCGGTGGCATCGGCGCGCGCGGCGTCCTCGTCCTCGGTCAGGCAGTGGTGGGCCACCGACTCTCGCCAGTTGGGCATGCCGGTGATGGAGTTGGAGGCGAGCAGGACGACGCTCGAGCCGTTGGCGGCGACGAGCTGGGGCTGGAGCCCACGTACGAGTGCGACCGCACCGAAGAAGTTGACCGACACGATCTTGGCGGCGTCGATCCCCGTGGCACCCACGATGCCCGCGGCGGGCACCAGTCCGTGCACGACATCGGTCAGCTGCTGGACTCCCGCGACGGCCGCCGCCCGACCCGCAGCCGTGGAGAGGTCGGCGACGACATCGGCATCGCGCTGGTCGACCACGATGACCCGGTCACCGTTCGTACGCAGGAGAGCCGCCGTGGCGGCCCCGATCCCGCTCGCCCCACCGCTGACGACGTAAGTCTTCACGAGTCCTTCAGCCTGACCAGGCCGGCCAGGGTGGCGATGTAGGCAGCTCCATCGGGTCCGAGATAGATCGCCGCGTAGTGGTTGTTCCACTGGATCCCGGTGCCGGTGAGGCGGCTCCAGACGGTCTTGCCGGTGCGGATGTCGATCGCGGTGAAGTACCACCCGTCGACCGCGTCCTGGGCCTTCGAGTCGAGCTTCGGTTTCGTGTACGCGTAGAGCAGGCCGTTGCCGAGCGAGGCCTTGGCCACCGAGCTGGGGGCGATCGAGTTGTTGGTCCACGCGACGTGGCAGCCGTTGTCGTCGATCATCACGCGAGACAGGCCCGGCGTCGTGGTCTTGCCGAGAATCGTGGTCGTCGGACCGCCGTACCCGTAGTTGTTCTCGATGATCAACGAGTTGCCCGCCGCGACGAGGCTGTTCTCGGTAGTGCCGGCGTTGGGGGCCAGCACCGGTTGGGTGCAGTGCAGACGGTTGGTCACGCCCTTGCGACGGTCGTAGACGACGACATCGGTCTGTGGATCGGCGTTGTCGTTGATCGCCACCCATCGGTCGCCGATCAGGGTGGGTGTGGTGCCGGAGCCCTGGGACAGATTCCCCGGCTTCTTGCTTGAGCCCCGGTCGTACGCCTCGCGCCAGGTGACCTGAGGCGCTCCGGCTGCCGTGGCGTCGAGCCGGTAGAGAGCGTGGGTGGAGACCATGTACATGCCGCCGGTCTCATCAGTGGAAACCGAGTTGGTGACCTCTTCGCCGGCGGGAAGGTGTGTCACGTGTATGGCGCCGGTCGTCCGGTCGAGCGTGCCGACGATGCCCTGCTGGGTGAAGAACCAGATCCGGCCGGACCAGTCGGGCATCGTGGCGATCAGGCAGTCACCGGCTGGCACGTCGGCCGCGAGCGACCACTCGTGCTGCTTCACCACGGTGCCGTTCGCGTTGATCTTGATCTTGAGCACTGAGCGGTTGCCGGTCGTGGGGTATGCGACGTCATTGCCGTCGAGGAAGAAGTACGTGCCGCCGCAGATGTCGGTGAACGGATTGGCGCTGGTGAGCAGATTGCGCGCAGAGGTGCGCACCTCCGAGATCGGCTTCAGCGTGACCGGGTCGATCACCATCATGCTGAAGCCTTCGAGGCCGCCGCACAGGCCGACGATGCGGCCGTGGGAGTCGAAGGCCATCGTGGCGCACTCGCGGACGCCGTACGACGCCGACTTCACCGCAAGGTTCTTGCCCAGTGGACCACTGACGTCATAGGCGTCCGAGGCGTACGCGTCGTCGTGCATCGAGTTGGTGCCGTTGGGGGAGAGCCACGGGTTCTGCGGGACGGTCGAGTGAGCAATCGGCTGCTTCGACGCCGGGGCGCCGATGAACTTCGGCACCAGCAGGTCGGTGGGCAGCGACGGGATCGGCAGGCCGCTCAGAGCTGGGATCGGCGGGAGCGTGACCTGCGGCGACGGCTTGGTCGCTGCGTTCACGGGTCCGGCGAGAGCGGCCGTGAGCGCGGCGACTCCGAGCAGGGCGAGGGCACGATGCATGCACAGACTGTAACCACTTGGTTACAGCGTTGTATAGGGTGTCCGTATGACGACTTCTCCGGCCAAGCCGCATGGACGCGATGAGGTCAGGTCTGCGGTGTTGACTGCGACGAGCGCGCTGGTTGCTGAACGCGGCCCCGATGGGTTCTCGGTGCGCGAGATCGCCGCGCGGGCGGGGGTCAATCACGCGCTGGTCCACCGCCACTTCGGCACCAAGGCCGATGTGCTCGAGCAGATGCTGGCGGCTGATGCGGAGGCCGTGGTCGCCGCGATCCTCGAGGCGGGCCTCCCGACGAGTGGGACCGCAGGGCCCGAGGTCGTGGCCGAGCTGCTCGACCTGCTGGCTGCTCGCCCGTCCTATTGGCGGACTCTTGTGCACGCCGTCCTCGACAGCCCCGAAGCGGCGGTGCCGGGCACCGCGTCGACGACCGAGCTCTTCTCCGGACTCTGGCGCGGTGGTGACGAGGACCAGGCGGTCGCCACCTCGGTGGCCGGCATGGCGGCGCTCGGCTGGCTGATCTTCGGGCGGTTCATGACCGAAGCGACCGGAGCCGACACCGAGGACGTACGTCGGGCTGTCGCCGAGCAGGTGGCGGCGCTGATCTCGACCCACCGGGAGTAGCCAACCTTCCCTTGTCCTACCCTTTCTCGTCCTACCCTTGCGAGTGGGCCGGATAACTGTAAAACTAGAACAGGTTCTACTTCTTGGGCCGCATTCCTTCGAGAGACTCACGGTGCGATGACCAACACGTACGAATTGACCGATCTCGACAAGCTCGAAGCCGAAGCGGTGCACATCTTCCGCGAGGTTGCGGCGACGATCGAGCGGCCAGGCCTGCTGTTCTCCGGCGGCAAGGACTCCGTCGTGATGCTGCATCTGGCGGCGAAGGCGTTCTGGCCGGCTCCGGTCCCGTTCCCGGTCATGCACATCGACACCGGACAGAACTTCGATGAGGTCATCGAGTTCCGCGATCGCACCGTCGAGCGCTATGGACTGCGACTCATCGTCGCCAAGGTGCAGGACGACATCGACGCCGGACGTGTCGCGGAGGTCGGAGGTCCGTTGGGCCCCCGCAACAAGCTTCAGACGGTCTCCCTCCTTCGCGGCATCACCGAGAATCAGTTCGGTGCGGTGTTCGGCGGTGCCCGTCGTGATGAGGAGAAGGCGCGCGCGAAGGAGCGCGTCTTCAGCTTCCGCGACGAGTTCGGCCAGTGGGATCCCAAGAACCAGCGCCCCGAGCTGTGGAGCCTCTACAACGGCCGGCACCGCAAGGGCGAGAACATGCGGGTGTTCCCGCTCTCGAACTGGACCGAGCTCGACATCTGGCACTACATCCTCAAGGAGGAGATCGACCTCCCGGAGCTCTACTACGCGCACAAGCGAACCGTCGTGGAGCGCGATGGCATGTTGCTCGCGGTGAACAACTTCATCCACCCGGGTCCGGGCGAGAAGCCCTTCGAGGCGACCGTTCGGTTCCGCACCGTCGGTGACGCCACCTGCACCGGATGCGTCGAGTCGAATGCCGCGACGCGTGCCGCTGTCGTCGACGAGGTCGCCGCCGCGCGCATCACCGAGCGTGGTGCGACACGCGCCGATGACCGGATATCCGAGGCGGGCATGGAAGATCGCAAGAAGGAGGGGTACTTCTGATGTCACAGCTTCTGCGCATCGCCACAGCTGGAAGCGTCGACGACGGGAAGTCGACCCTCATCGGCCGATTGCTCTTCGACGGCAAGGCAATCTTCGAGGACCAGCTCGGCGCCGTGGAGTCGGCGAGCCTGGCTCGCGGTCACGAGGGTCCCGATCTTGCGCTGCTCACCGACGGTTTGCGGGCTGAGCGCGAACAGGGCATCACGATCGATGTCGCCTATCGCTACTTCGCCACGCCGAAGCGCAAGTTCATCATCGCCGACACGCCCGGCCACATCCAGTACACACGAAACATGGTCACCGGAGCGTCCACCGCGGACGTCGCGTTGATCCTGATCGACGCGCGCAAGGGTGTTCTGGAGCAATCGCGTCGCCATGCATTTCTCGCGACTCTGCTCGGCATCCCCCACGTCGTCCTGTGCGTCAACAAGATGGACCTCGTCGACTTCTCGCAGGAGCGATTCAACGAGATCCGCGCAGAGTTCGCGGCGTTTGCCTCCAAGCTCGAGCTCCCCGACCTGACCTTCATCCCGATCTCGGCTCTCTCGGGCGACAACGTCGTCACGGTGAGCACCGCGATGCCCTGGTACGAGGGCCCGGCCCTGCTGGGGCACCTCGAGGACCTGCACGTGGCATCCGACCGCAACCTCATCGATGCCCGTATGCCCGTGCAGTACGTCATCCGTCCGCAACAGGCCGACTTCCACGACTTCCGCGGCTACGCGGGCACCGTGGCCGGCGGGGTGTTCCGGCCCGGCGACGAGGTCGTCGTACTGCCGTCGGGATTCTCGACGACGGTGACCAACGTCCTCGGCCCCGGTGGACGAAAGCTGGACGAGGCGTTCACCGGTCAGGCGGTGGTGATCGAGCTGGCTGACAACCTCGACATCAGCCGAGGCGACATGATCTGCCGGCCGAACAACCGGCCAACCAGCACTCAAGACGTCGACGCGATGATCTGCTGGATGGACAGCGACCTCACGCTCTCCACCGATTCGACCTACACAATCCTGCACACCACGCGGGAGACTCGCGTCTCGATCAAGGAGCTCGAGTACAGGTTGGACATCAACACGCTGCACCGTGGTGACGCGGACAGTCTCAGCCTGAACGAGATCGGCCGGGTACGGCTGCGCACCCAGAAGCCGCTCCACTTCGACCCGTACCGCCGCAACCGCGACACCGGCAGCTTCATCCTGATCGACGAAGCCACCAACAACACCGTCGCTGCGGGCATGATCCTCGGCGGGAGCCAGAACGAACCACACATCGTCTGGCACAGCGGCGCGGTGACTCGTGAGCAGCGCAAGACCAAGGGCATGACGGTCTGGCTGACCGGCCTGTCCGGCTCCGGCAAGTCGAGCGTTGCCGTCGAGGTCGAGCGTCGTCTCGTCGCCGCAGGGCAACCGGCATACATCCTGGACGGCGACAACCTCCGCCACGGTCTCAACTCCGGGCTCGGGTTCAGCCCTGAGGACCGCACGGAGAATGTTCGACGCGTGGCGCAGGTGGCGAAGCTCATGGCGGACGCGGGTGTGGTCGCGATCGTCTCGCTGGTCAGCCCATATCGGGCGGACCGAGATGCCGCTCGTGCGGTTCATGAGGCCGATGGCCTGCCATTCATCGAGATCTTCATGGACACGCCGCTGGACGTTGCCGAGGCGCGCGACTCGAAGGGTCTGTATGCGAAGGCGCGCGCCGGCGAGATCCCGGAATTCACCGGCGTCAGTGCGCCCTACGAGTCGCCGCTGCGACCGGACCTTCTGTTGCGGCCCAGCGATGGCGACGCCGACACGCTTGCGCAAATGGTCATCGATCGCGTCGAGGAGCAGTGAGCACGCTGAGTGACTCAGTGTTTGCGGCCGAGCTGGCCGAGAAGGCCGGAGTGCTGCTGCTCGAGCTGCAGCGCACCAGCCGGCTGAGCGGCAAAGAGCTCGGCAAGGCCGGAGACGCTCAAGCCAATGAGCTGTTGCTGGAACTCCTCAAGGCCGAGCGTCCGGATGACGCGGTGCTCTCCGAGGAGTCGGCGGACTCGCCCGCGCGCCTTTCGGCCGACCGGGTCTGGATCATCGATCCGCTCGACGGCACACGTGAGTACGGCATGGAGGGTCGCAGCGACTGGGCGGTTCACGTCGCCCTTTGGGAGCGCGGGGCCTCCGGGTCGGCAATCACGGCCGCCGCGGTGGCCCAGCCGGCGTTGTCGACGGTCTACTCGGCCGGCACCTCGACGGCGACTCGGGTTGAGCGGGAGACACCGATCTTCCTCATGAGCGCCAGCCGTCCACCGGCCTGGGGTCCTGATGTCGTCGAGGCGTTCGGAGCGGAGTCGCAACCGATGGGCTCAGCCGGAGCCAAGGCGATGGCTGTGCTCCGCGGAGACGCCGACGCATACCTGCACGATGGCGGGCAGTGGGAGTGGGACTCGGCCGCGCCCGTCGGTGTGGCGCTCGCGGCTGGTCTGCACGCCTCGCGCGTGGACGGGTCGACATTGACCTACAACGCCGCCCACCCGTACCTGCCTGACCTGCTGATCTGCCGCGCCGATCTCGCCGGCGACCTCCTCGCGGCAATCGCGGCAGCGAGCTAGCTCCGCCCTGCGGTAGCTCAGGCTGGTTGCTGGATGATCTCGGCGAGGTGCTCGAGTGAATTGGCGAGGTGTCCGGCCTAGCGACCTCCAGCGCTCCCGACTATCTCGTTCGGGTCATCGACGGCTCGCGGTCTGGCAGCATCGGGATATGGCCATAAGTGTGGAGGAATACCTTGCGGCGGTGCAACGAGACTTGCCGGAGTCGCACGGCATGGTGGCTCGTCTTGCTGAGAGCCATCGGGAGATCGGGCTGGTTGCCCAAGTCAATATTGGGCTGACCTATCTGTTGGTTTGGTCGTGGACGGCTAGAGACCTCGACACGTGCGCCCGGGTACTCGACGTGATGGAACTGGCCGTGGTCGACACCGAAGATGATGACTACGCCCCCGTCTACAACTCGGTCGCTATCGGAATGGTCGAGCATGTCCACCGAGACCTCTACATGCCAGACGACTTCGCAGCATTTGTCGAGACCTGGCCACCGGTACTGCGAGAACGAGGTCTTGTGATGGCAGGCCCAGGGCCTTATCGCTACGCAGTGTGGGACGACGAGGGCCCGGACGAATTCCGCATTCCATTGAGGCTGCGTGCACGACTGGCAGTGCGACATCCGATCCGTACTCTTCGACGGTCGCGGAGGTACCTCGGGTGATGCGCCCGCAGGGTATTCCCACCGAGCCTCAGCGTCCTGATCGGGCACCGGTGTTCGCGATGATCGGCGGGATTGTCGGCCTTGCAGGCGGCCCACTTCTCGGCCTTCTCGGGCTGGTGGCGCTCGACGCCGTGGACCCGGACCAGCACATCTCCTTCTCCGTCAGCATCATGATCAGTGCCCTGCTGCCATCGGCGCTCCTGTTCACGTTGGCTGCATTGGGACCTCGCCGATGGCGACCGATGGTCGTCGGACTCGCGGCTGGCAGTGCCGTTTCGTGTCTAGTCCTCGGCGTGCCGTTGATAGGCATAGATGCCGTCGACTTCTAGGTCGAGTGCCAGCACGGCCGCCAGAGCTGCAAACTCTCAATACACCTGGCGGTGCAGGACTAGCGTGGGGCAATGCTTGCGGCGTTGCTCGAATTGGTCTCTGATCTCTGGTCTTCGGATCCCGAGTCGCAACTTGCGCGGGACACCCGTAAGCGGGCCAACCGTGCGTACGCTGCCGCTTGGACGTTGCGCGGCCGAGGGGGCTCCGCCGACCAGGCGCTACTGCTTCGTGAATTGCAGTCGCGCAACGTTCCGGGCTCGTTCTCGGCCACGGTAGATGATGATCCGACGCTGAGTTTCTATGTCGAAAGTTGGAGGGCTGGCAAAGATCCGAAGCTGGTCCGCGCAGAATCCGCCGCACCCAAGCGCTAGCGCCGCCGGGCCGGTAAACCCCCGGTGCACCGAGTAGCGGTGGCCGTATCCTCATCGCATGACCCGTCGATCTGATGGTGAGCGAAGAGTCCCGTGGGGGGACCGATACCGATGGCCCCTGACCTTTGACGACAACTGGCGCGACTGGGCAATTGCCGCCCTCGTCGAGTGGGGGTTGGCTTGTTACGCAGTCCGGGTCTTCTGGGTCGGCGGATCGGTCTTGAGTCGCGCGGGTGCCGTCGTGGCAGTCGTTCTCGGCATCATCTTGCTGTTTGCGATTGTTGTGTACCTCCGTCGCCCGGTGCGGCGTGGCGACGGTGCGCCCGTACGTCGTTCACGCGGCCATCGCCCTGACGCCGACACCCGTAGCTAGATATTCAGAGCAGCCACGCAAGCCTGCGAGCTAGCTCAGGCAGGTCATCAGCTCGTTTCCGCCCGCAGCTCGTGACGGGTGCGGGACCATGGGTCATGCGAGTCCACTTGGAGGAATGGCTGCTCGGCGACGGCCAGCTCCCGGACCCCGAGGTCGGCGCGACTCTGTACGGCGTCGCGATTCTGGTGAGGTGCGAGTCGTCGAGCCTGTCCTCCGGCGTAGACGAGGTCGTCGCTGCGCCCAAGCCGGACGAGGACCCTACGTCGTCGTCCCGGGTGACACTGGACGGCACCGTCGTGTGGCGCGACGACGGCGCCATTGCGGCGGTGATTCGCGTCGGTGATCGACTCATCGCTTTGGAGACAGAGCACCGTGATTACCCCAGCGACTGGGACCCAGAGGTCGGCGACTGGGACGATGTCGTCCGCACAACGATCGATGTGCCGACAGCCGAGGAGCGGGTTCGGGTGGTCGGCAATGCTGCGGTGATGCCCGAGCACGAGCTCGAGGACGGCTACCTGCTCACCGACCCGTGGACCACCGAGATCCAGGACACGTGGGACGTCGTTGGCATCACGCTCGTCGAGCATGGTCCCTTTGGCGTGGGTGTCGTGGCCTCGAAGCCGGTTGATCGCGCCGAGTCGTGGACTCACGTCGATCAGCCGGTGTCATATGTACTGGACCTCGAGCCGTCGGCGACGGCGTACGACCGCGCGAAGGCGGCCGCCGACGCGCCATGGAACGCTGCTCGTGTCGTCGACTATCTGGTTCGACGCTCACCGCGGCTGCGAACCTATGACGCCGATCCCGATCCCGAGACGCGGCTCCGGTCGGTGGTGACCAGTCTGGTCGCAGACCTCGATGGGCCGCTGCGGCGACCTCGCCTGCGGGCGTTGGACCGGGCGCTTCGGCGGGCGGACCACGCGACGGCCTGGATCGTCACGGAAACGCTGGGCACCGAGGTCTTCAAGGGCCGGCCTCCTTCCGAGTGGACCGCCGCGATGCGCGGCTGGCCCCGGTCGGTAGTCGATCGGATGGTTTTGGTTGTTGAGGTCCTCGAGCTCCAAGGCGACGGATACGACGACCCAACCG
>JAOPXO010000181.1 GCA_025965115.1 Aeromicrobium sp. | reverse complement strand
TGGTCGGCGCGGACACCGCTCTTGTCCAGCGGGGTGTCGTGGCGTGCAATGCCACGAGCCTGAAGGACACGTCGGCGGATGTGAAGGCGCAGGGTCGTGCGGCCGAGGTTCGCGCCGGCGCGCTGGAGCCTTTTGACTTCGCGGGCAGAGGTCTCTCGGATGACTCGACCAAGCGACAGTCGCTGCGCTTCGCGATGTCATTCGACTCACCGGGTCAGGCTGCACGGCAGCTGCGGACGCGGTTGATGCTGGTGACCGGACCGTTCATCGGCCGTGAGGGACGTCTTGAGGACTCACTCACGCTGACCGGCTCGTCAACCGCCGGGAGCACCGCCACGCTGCGCTTTGACCATCCGACGGAATCGATCGACTACATGACCGGCGAGGGTCCATTGCTGTTCGCCGGTTGTCCGGGCTGACCGGTCGCGCTAGGAGCGACTGCGGCGGGACTTGGCCTGAGCGATGAGCGCGGCCTGGATGTCGGTGTCACCGTGGCGGGTCCAGTTGGCATCTGCCTCGAGGTGCCAGGAAATCGTGTCATCCGACGCGTAGGTCGCCAGGAGGTCGCCCAACTGGCTGACGTGCTCGTCGGACGGCATGCGTACGAGCACCTCAACGCGTCGATCGAGGTTGCGGTGCATCAGGTCGGCTGATCCGATCCACGCCTCGGGCCGGCCTCCACCAGCAAACCAATAGACCCGGCTGTGCTCGAGGAACCGGCCGACAATGCTGCGGACCCGGATGTTGTCGCTGAGACCCGGCACGCCCGGGCGGAGCGTGCAGATGCCCCGGATGATCAGGTCGATCTTGACGCCGGCCCGGGACGCCTCATAGAGCTTGTCGATGATCACCTCGTCGACCAGCGAGTTGGACTTGATGCGTATGCCCGACGGCGCGCCGGCGGCGTGGTGCGTGATCTCGCGATCGATGCGTTCGAGCAGACCATCGCGCAGACCAGATGGTGCGACCATGAGCTTGCGATAGCTGAACCGTTGGGCGAATCCCGACAGGTTGTTGAACAGGTCGGTGAGGTCATGGGTGATGTCGGGGTCAGCAGTCAGCAGGCCGAAGTCCTCGTACAGCCGCGCGGTCTTGGGATTGTAGTTGCCGGTGCCGAGGTGGGCGTAGCGGCGCAGCCCGTCGGGTTCATCGCGCACCACCAGTGACAGCTTGCAATGGGTCTTGAGTCCGACGAGTCCGTACACGACATGGCAGCCGGCCCGCTCGAGCTTGCGCGCCCAGCGGATGTTGGCCCGCTCGTCGAAGCGGGCCTTGATCTCGACGATGACCAGCACCTGCTTGCCGGAGCGGGCAGCGTCGACGAGCGAGTCGATGATCGGCGAGTCGCCGGACGTGCGATAGAGCGTCTGCTTGATTGCGAGTACGTGCGGGTCGGCCGCGGCCTGCTCGATGAAGCGCTGCACGCTGGTGGCGAATGAGTCGTACGGGTGGTGCACCAGCACGTCGCGCTTGCGCAGCGCGCTGAACAGATCGGCCGGGCTGGAGGTCTCGACCTCGGCCAGGTGAGTGTGGGTGCCGGGGACGAATGGGTCGAAGCTGAGCTTGGGTCGGTCGATGTCGGCGATCTCGTTGAGGCTGCGCAGGTCGAGCGGGCCGCGCAGGCGCACGATCTCTTCTCGCTTGATGCCGAGCTCTGACACCAGCAGGTCGAGCACACCGGGATCGATCGACTCCTCGACCTCCAGGCGTACGGGAGGCCCGAACTTGCGGCGCAGCAGCTCCTGTTCGAGTGCCTTGAGCAGGTTCTCCGCGTCATCCTCTTCGACCTCGAGGTCTTCATTGCGGGTCACGCGGAACGTGTGGTGCGCAATCACCTCCATGCCCGGGAACAGCAGGTCGAGATGCGCGGCGATGACTTCCTCGAGCGGCACGAAGCGGCCCGGGTCGGCCTCCATCCAGCGGTTGATGATCGGCGGAACCTTGACCCGCGCGAAATGGTCCTTGCCCGTATCGGGGTTGCGCATCACCAGCGCGAGGTTGAGCGAGAGCCCCGAGATGTAGGGGAACGGGTGGGCCGGATCGACCGCAAGCGGGGTGAGCACCGGGAAGACCCGGTCGCGGTAGAGCAGGCTGATCATCTCCTGCTCTGCCGGTCGCAATGAGCTCCAGTGCAGGAGCTCGATGCCTTCGGCGGCCAGGGCCGGGAGGATCTCGCGGTGGTACGCCGCGGCCTGTTCCTCCATCAGCTGCTGGCTCGCGGCAAGGCTCCGCGACAGCACATCGCGGGGGCTGAGTCCGCTCGCCGCCGGCACGGCGACACCCGCGGCAATACGTCGCTTCAGGCCGGCGATGCGCACCATGAAGAACTCATCGAGATTGCTCGCCACGATCGCCAGGAACCGTACGCGTTCGAGCAGCGGCGCCGACTCATCACGCGCGAGCTGAAGGATGCGCGAGTTGAACGCGATCCACGACAGCTCGCGGTCGAGGAACCGGTCGTCCGGCAATGCGCCGTCGGCGGGGTCGTAGGGAGGATCGACGTCGAACTCGTCAGGGGACTCGGGCGCCTCGATGTCGGCAACGGCAAAGTCCTGGGAGTCCATATGACCAGAATGGCAGTCCAAGGTGAACGCAAATTGAACGACTTCGAATGCGCTAACTTGTCGCCCATGACCCTGACACGTCGACTGGTCGACGGTGCCCGCGGCACCACCGCCCGCTCGCTCATGAAACTTCCCCGCCCGGTGATCCGGAGGCTGGCCGGTGATCCGGTCGTCATCAACGGGCGCACCCTGGACCCCGAGATGCAGCTGCTGCTCAAGCTCCAGCACATCGAGGGGCCGGCGGTGGAGACCTTGGCAATCAGCAAGGGCCGGTTGCAGGTGCGTTCGTCGGCACGTCTGTCTGGTGGCAAACAGCCAATCGGTGCGGTCACGGATCGTACGATCGACGGCCCCGGTGGCCCGTTGGCTCTGCGTTTCTACACGCCGCGCGGACTGACCGGTACGACACCCGCGCTGGTGTTTTTCCACGGTGGCGGCTGGATCTACGGCGATCTGGACACCCATGACGCGCTCTGCCGTTTCCTGGCCGAGGAGGCGCAGGTCAGGGTCATCGCGGTCGACTACCGGCTCGCCCCGGAGGCGCCGTTCCCGGCTGCGTTCGACGACTGTTGGGCTGCCTGGGAGTGGATCACTGCGCACGCGCAGGGCATCGGCATCGATGCCGGACGGCTCGCCGTCGGTGGTGACAGTGCGGGCGGCAACCTCGCAGCACTGGTGGCGCAGCACGCAGTGCACTCAGACGGCATCGAGCCGGCATTCCAGCTGCTGCTCTATCCCACGACGGACTTCGTCGAACGCAGTGAGAGCCGCAGGACGTACGCCGAAGGCTTCTACCTCACTAAGGGGTTCATGGATCTTGCCGAGGAGAACTACCTCGTCGGCAACGAGGACAAGGCCGACAAACGGCTCTCACCGCTGCATCAGGACCCAACCGGTGTGGCTCCGGCCTATGTCGTCACGGCCGGCTTCGACCCGCTGCTCGATGAGGGCCAGGCGTACGCCGACAAGATGCAGGCGGCCAGCGTGCCGGTTGAGTATGTCTGTGAGGACGGGCTGATTCACGCGTTCGCCAACATGGTCGGACTCGGGTCATCGGCACCTCGGGCCGTACGCCGTGCGGCCGCTGCCCTGCAACGCGGGCTCAGCTGACGACGACTCAGCGACCTACGTACAACACATCCTTGGCGTGCTCGACGAATCCGAGCCGCCGATAGACCGCGAGGGCCGGCGCATTGTCACCCTCCACGTAGAGCTCGACGATGCGCAACCCCTGCTCATACATGTGCCGTATGCCGCGCGCCGTCAGGGCCGTGCCGAGTCCGCCACCCTGCGCATCGGGGTCGATGCCGACCACATAGACCTCACCGACGCCACCCTCGACCTTGGTCCAGTGGAACCCGATGATCCGCCCCTCGCGCTCGGCGACGAACAGGCCGGCCGGGTCGAACCAGTCGCTGGACCTGCGTCGGTCGAAGTCGGCGCGATCCATTGCTCCCTGCTCGGGATGATGGGCGAACGCCCGCGCATTGACCTCGATGATCGCGTCTGCGTCGTCGGGACGGTATGTCCGCAGGGTCACCCCCTCAGGCACGACCTCGGTCGCCGGCGGCTCGGTCAGCTCGAGCCGGAGCACGAGCAGGGTCCGTTGCGCGCGAAGGCCGGCCGACGTTGCCAGGGCCCGGGCCGCCGGAAGGTCGCCGTGCGCCCAGAAGGCCTGCTCACCTTCGGCCACCAGCTCATCGAGCATGCCGCGCCCCAGGCCCGCCCGTCGCTCGGTCGGATCCACGACCAGCTCGACCGGAGACTCTCCGGCCGCAAATGCGGCGGCGATGATCTCGCCGCCATCTGAGGTGTGCAGGACCAACACCCTCGGTTTCACCCCGTCGCGCATCGCCAGCAGGCTGGCCTCATTGAAGGGCTCCACCCCGTCGGCAGCTTGGGCTCGTGCTCCCAGATCGAGAAGGCTCATCCTGCGCGGAGGCTGACGAGCTGGGCCGCCACCTCGGCGGCGATCGCCTTCGCGAATGACTCGGGTGAGTCGCCGTCGGGCTCCGGCACGATGTGGTGGACGGTGCCCGCCTCGAACAGGTCGATCGCG
>JAOPXO010000180.1 GCA_025965115.1 Aeromicrobium sp. | reverse complement strand
CGACTCTTGGGTCATCACGCCAGGCACCATCCGGCATGGCGACACCGTCGAGCTCATCGACACCGTGGCGAAACCGGTGCATCTGGGCGGATGGATCGTGGGGGCGCCCTATCAAGCCTGACAGCGGAGGCGTCGACCATTCGACGGACCCAGGCCGGGAAACTCGAACCAGGCCGAGTGCCACTGAGTCGAGTTCCGCTTCAACGTCTGAACGCGACCAGGTCCCGCGCGAGCTATTTCCAGGCGCGAACCCAGTCGACGTCCATCGTGGTTTTCGTGCCGGCCGGTGGGTCCTGACCGCCGGTCTGGGTCATCACGAGATAGAACGGCTGGTCAAAGGGCTGCGGTGAGTGGAGCGGCCAGCCTGGTTTCCAGGAATGCTTGAGGCACAACTTGCCGTCGTACCAGAAGTACATCGTCGTCTTGGTCCAGTTGAGCGCGTAGGTATGGAATTGCGAGTCTGCCTTGCGCACCACACAGTTGCGGGCCGTGCGGACCTTGGGATTGTCGCCCTGGTAGTGCGCGGAAGGAAGGACGTGGCCTCCGTTATCGGAGCCGAACCACTCCGCGACATCGATCTCCCCGGATTTTGGCCACTTCCCGTACGCCGGCTTCTGCGGATTCATCCAGAGGGCCGAGTCGATGTGTTTGATCTTGGTCTTCGGGAACTTGGCTCGAAACTCGAACCGCCCATAGGTCTGGGTGAACTTCCCGTAGCTCATGACACTGCCAGCAGTCTTGTTGGTCGTGAAGCTGCCATACGGGCTGTGACATGTGAAGCGCTTCGCCTCGGTCCGTGCCCTCACATGAAGCTGACCGCCCGTGACCCATACGTTCTTGGGACTGTTCACGTAGCAGTCGGGGGCGTTGCTGATGCGGCCCGTGGCGTACCCGGTCCGCGCGGTGGTCCCGACAGTCCATTTCGACAAGTCCAAGGTCGACTTGTTGAAGTCGTCGGTGAGCGTGCAGGTGTACTTGCCTCCGCCGGGCTTGGCGGGCCGCTCCCCACCGCACGTGGGTGCCTGACGGTGAACGCTGGCCGCCGTTGCCGGGTCTCCCGCCCCGAAGGCGGCCAACACACCCAGCAGGATCCCGGTCGCGCAGATGGCAGCAGCTACGAGCGATCGAGACATGATTGCCCTTCCAGACTCGACCCACCCGATCGGCGCGCCAACAGGTCGGTAGACGTATCCCCGCGGGTCAGCGTGCCACATACCGCACGCCGCGTCCTGCATAATGCGATTATTCCGGCTCGCTACGTTGGTCCACTAGAAGAGCAGGCGCATGACTTCGCTAGGTCCGGGCGATGAAATCCGCGACGACTTCGGCGAGCTGTTCCCCGGCGTCCTCCTGCAGGAAGTGACCGGCTCCGGCGATCTGCACGTGTGGCTGACCGGCAGCCCCCGGGACGCGCTCCTGGAAGATCGACTCCCACCCTCGTGTGGCTGGATCACCGTCGGAGTACGCCGTCAGGAACGGTCGCTCGAACTGCTCGAGAGCCCGCATCGTCCGGCGACCGATCCGGGCACCGACATCGTTGCGAGTCAGCGGCAGCAAGACCGTCATCTGCCTGAGGCCCGCTGTGTACGACGGGTCGGGGAACGGCGCGTCGTACGCCGCGAGGACCTCCGGGTCGGGTGGCGTCGAGGCCGTGGCGGCGATGAAATCGCTGGCACGGAGTTCCTCGGCTCGCTGGGTGTAGATCAGGTAGTCGACCAGCGCCTCCTCGAGCAGCACCCGCGATTCGCCCACCCCGTTGACCGCAAAGTCGAGCCTGTCGGCCAAGGTCGGATCGGCAGTGTGCAGGATCGTGTTGGCGGCAACGACTCGCGCGAAACGCTCAGTCTCCGCAGCAAGGACACTGAACCCGATCGGACAACCCCAGTCCTGGGCGACCAAGGTGATGTCGCGCAGGTCGAGCCCGGTCACCAGGCTACGGGTCCACTCGATGTGCCGTGCGAACGTGTAGTCGGTGTTGCGTGCGGGCTTGTCGGACCGGCCGAAGCCGATGTTGTCCGGAGCGATCACGCGAATCCCGCGGCCCGCGAGCACCGGTATCACCGTGCGGTACAGGTAGGACCAGGTCGGCTGGCCGTGGAGCAGCAACGCGACCGGGCCGTCGCCGGGTCCCTCGTCGAGGTAGTGCATCCGCACCGGGTCCATGCCATCGGCCTCGACATCGCGGTAGTTCGGCGTGAACGGGTAGCCCGGCAGATTCGTGAACCGGGGGTCGGGGGTCCGGAGCGCTCGAGTACTCACGAGCACCATTGTGGCCGCTGCGAGGTTCATCTCCAGGCGCGGACCCAATCGACGTCCATCGTGATCGTGGTCCCGACCGGCGCGCCCCTCTGGCCGGTCTGGGTCATCACCAGGTCGAACGCCTGGTCAAAGGGCTGCGGTCGCACCAATGGCGCGTTGGGGGTCCAGAAATGTTGGAAGCACAGGTGGCCGTCATAACGGAAGTACATCGTCGTCGTGGTCCAGTCGACCGCGTACGTGTGGAATGCCGAGTCTGCAGTGGGGACCACGCACCCGTGGCCGGTGCTGAGAGCCGAGTCCTCACCTGCGTAGTGCACGGACGGGAGGATGTGGTCGGCCGTCGGGGTGCCGAACCTCTCCGCGACATCGATTTCACCGGAGTTGGGCCACGCCCCGTAGGCCGGCTTGACCGGATACATCCACAGTGCCGAGTCGACTCCGGGACCCACCGTCGATGGGAATTTCGCGCGGAACTCGAATCGCCCGTACGTCTGGGCAAACTTGTCAAACGTCAACACGCTGCCGGCGGTCTGGCTGGTCGTGAAGTGCCCTAGTGGACTGTGGCAGATGAACGGCGCAGGCTCGACCCGCGAGGTCAGGTGCAGATAGCCGCCAGCCACCGAGATGTTGTTGCGACTGTTGACGTAGCAGTCGCTGCCTGTCGCGTAGCCGCTACGGGCCGTGGTCTGCACCATCCACTTCGACGAGTCCAAGGTCGAGCCAGTGAAGTTGTCGCTGAATGTGCAGCTGTACGAGCCGCCGCCCGGCTTGGCGGGGGGCTCGCCGCCACACGTCAGTCGGTGCTCACCGCCCGAACCGCCGCCGCAGGCCGAGATGGCCAACGCCATCAGGGCAACGAGTGTGGCGGCGGCTCGGATTCGCATGGGTGGTCCTACGGTAGGTCACGCGAGGACTCAGGCCGCGGCTGCCGGAGGAGACCCTCGACGATTTCGGTCAGCTCGCCGGCCGGACGTCGTCCGTCGAGCTCGAGGGTGGCGGTCCGCCGGAGCAAGGGTTCAACCTCAGTGACGTACGTCCGGACGTCTTCCTGCTGCTGGGCGGACTTGCCGTACGAGTTGGTGGTCCGGGTCCGCAGTCGTGCGAGCAGGACGTCGACCGGTGCGCTGAGCAGCACGACGTGCTCGAAGCGGTCGTAGAACTCGCCCTGGTTCTCGACCGTGCCGGAGACGCAGATGTCGTCGTGGTCAGCCAGCAGGGTCGACATCCGAACCGAGTCCCACAGCCCGTCAGGCAACGTCCAGTCGTCGTGGTCGGTGTCGACGGTCATATGTCCGCGAGCGGCAAGGCCGGCGAGAACGGTGCTCTTGCCGGCACCCGACATACCGGTCACCAAAACTCGGGCCACGTCAGGAGCCTAACGTCGCTGTCCCGATCTGGACGCGTGGTTCCGCGGGGGTGGACAATCCAGCCACGCCTCAGGGATAGGACAACACGATGAGCGATGAACTGGTGCCGGAGACGCGAGGCGTCACGAGCGAGTTGCTGGCGACTGTTGATCTCGGTCCCGAGATCGAGGGCATGGAGGGGCGACAGCTTCGAATGCGCATGCTCACCTTCGAGCCGGGCGCCGTGTTCGGCCCCCTGCACGACCACGTCGGCAGGCCTGGAACCGTCTACACGCTCCAGGGGACGATCACCGATCATCGCGACGGCATCGCCACCGAGTACGGGCCGGGGGTTGGTTGGCCCGAGGACCGCAACACGGTTCACTGGCTGGAGAACAGGGCGGCGGTTCCGGCCGTCGAGATCTCCATCGATGTGGTCACAGCGGAGTGACCCGAGCTACTTCCAGGCGCGAACCCAGTCGAGGTCCATGGTGGCACTCACCCCGACCGGCGCGTTCCACACGCCTGTCTGGGTCATGGTCATGTAGAACGCCTGGTCAAACGGCTTGGGAGCGAGCAACGGCGCTGCCGGATTCCACGAGTGTTGGAAGCAGAGCTGGTCGTCGAAGTAGTAGTACATCGTCGTCGCTGTCCAGTCCACCGCGTAGTTGTGGAAGCCTGTGGCAGCGCCCGGCACGACACAGTTGCCGATATTGCTGGTCTCTCCCAGGTAGTGCGCCGAGGCAACGACGTGGTCGGAATAGGCGTTGCCGAACCATTCCGCCACGTCAATCTCCCCGGAATTCGGCCATGCCCCGTACGTCAGGACCTGCGGACTCATCCACAGCGCCGAGTCATACCCCAAGGACGCCGTGGGGAACTTCGCTCGGAACTCGAACCGTCCATATGTCTGGGTGAACTTCCCATAGCTCACGACATTCGCAGCAGTCTTGGTCGTGGTGAAGTCGCCGTAGGTTCGATGGCACACGAATGGGGCCGATTCGACCCGTGACGACAAGTGCAGATAGCCCCCCGAGACCGAGACGTTGTCAGGGCTGTCGACATAGCAGTCGTTGTTGGCGTTGCTCATGTTGGTCTGGGCCGTGGTAGCGATCGTCCACTTCGACGAGTCGAGGGCGGAGCCATCGAAGTCATCGGTGAACGTGCAGGTGTACTGCCCACCACCGGGCTTGTCCGGGCTGTCGCCCCCACATGACGGACCCGGAGGTGGTGTTGGGGTCGGGGTCGGAGTCGGTGTTGGAGTCGGTGTTGGAGTCGGCGTCGGAGTCGGTGTTGGAGTTGGACTTGGTTTTGGGGTCGGCGTCGGAGTTGGTCTCGGAGTTGGCGTCGGGGTTGGCGTTGGTCGCGGAGTTGGCCAGCTGAACCCGGACGCCAAACTCTCGGTCTTCTGCACCGGCTTGGCCGTTGCAGCTCCAGCCCCGACAATGATCGCCGCACCAACCGAGATTCCGGCTGTGCAGACAGCAATAACCGCGCGCGCTCGAAACATGAGTCTCCCTCTTGCTACTTCGACCCCACCGATCGACGTGCTGTGTCGGCGGGGCGCTCCCTACAGACAGGATGTCACTCGGCGGCATTCTGCGTGTATGGCTCATGCGGACTAGATCGCGTAGCCCCATCGGGCCGTATCAGCTAGACCGACAGGTGGCGTCTTCGGAGATTCGAGCGGCTGCCGTGTCGGTGGCTGATCTACTAGGGCGCATGACGACCCCTTCGTTCGACCGTCCGCTGCGAGTCATCCAGTGGACGACCGGCAACATCGGCAGCCGCTCACTCCACGCGATCCTCGCTCGACCCGACCTCGAGCTGGTCGGTGTGTACGCGCACGGTGCCGACAAGGTCGGCAAGGACGCGGCCGACTTGTGCAACTGGCCCGAACCGACCGGCATCAACGCCACCAACGACATCGACGAGCTCATCGCTCTTGCCCCGGACGCTTGTTGCTACAACCCGCTGTGGCAGGACGTCGACGAGCTCGAGCGCCTGCTGACGGCCGGCATCAACATCGTCGCGACCGCTGCCTGGATCACCGGCGGCAAGCTGTCCGATGCCGACAAGGCGCGTATCGCCAAGGCCTGCGAGGTCGGGAAGTCGACGATCTTCGGCTCAGGCGCCCATCCGGGGATCACCAACATGGTCGGCATGGTCCTGTCCGGCGCCTGCGAGCGGGTCGACGAGATCCGGATCACCGAGTCGGTGGACTGCTCGACGTACGAGTCGAACGAGACGATGAGCCACATGGGCTTCGGTCGCGAGCTGACGACTCCTGGCCTCGAGGACTACGTACGCACTGAGAGCGAGGTGTTCGCGGAGTCCGCCGCGATGATGACCGAGGCGATGGGCCTCACGGTGGATCGGCTCAGCTTCGATGTGTTGTTCACCCCGGCCGACGAAGATGCCGACCTCGGCTTCATGAAGATCCCAAAGGGCAGCATCGGTGGCGTGTACGGCTTCCATCGCGCCTGGGTCGGCGACAGGAACGTCGTGTCGGTGGGGTTCAACTGGATCATGGGCATCGTCACGCCACCCAAGAAGATCGCGCACGGGCATGTCATCCAGGTGTTCGGGCGCCCGAACTTCCGCACCGTGATCAACTGTCTCCCGCCGAGTGACTGGGACGAGGACGGCTACATGGGTCCCGGGATGATCTACACCGCGATGCCCGCGACGAACGCCGTCCCGTACGTCGTCGCGGCCGCACCGGGCGTGGTGACGCTCAAGGACCTACCCGTCATCACCGGCCGCAACTACTAAGTCCTGGTCTTGCCGAAGTACATGAGCTCCCACAGGGCCGGCGCGGTCACGGGCGCTGGGTCGGCGCCGTCGGTGAGGTGCTCGACGGTGACCTGGCCGGTGAATCGCATATAGGAACCGTCGAATCCGACGAGCTTTGCGAGGACATGCTTGGGGCCCTTGACGGAGTCGATCATGCGGTTGTTGACGATCGTGTAACCACGCGCGAAGGTGACTCGGTAGTGCTCACCGCCGTCGGCCGTGGCGTCGTAGTCGTAGACCGTGATGTCGGCGACCGGCTTCCCGGTGAAAGGGTCAGGATGCTCATCGGTCTTCTCGAACCGCACGAATGAGCTGTCATCGGCCACGATCTTGCCGTCCTTCGCGAGCATGAAGATCGGGATCTCGGTATCGCCGTACTTCCGTTCGGCGGTGATGTTCGACGCGATCACGCAGTATCTGCCGGCCTCGCCACGTGCCCAGTACCAGTGATTGATCAGCTGCTGCATCGCGGCGTTGCCCCAGTTGTGATCGTGATAGCCGGTTCCGGCCAGGGTTCGTGTCTGCCCATCGATCATGAGAGTTGCCTCGACAGCCCCCTGAGGCATGGAGGGCAGCCACGCGAACAGGTGAGGTCGATCGCTTCCGAACAGCATGTGACCGGTGTCGGGTCGCCAGGAAGGCACACGTCCCGTGAGGGTGACCTCCGCGACCACGTCCTCGATCTCGACATGGATCGCGTACGCGTGCAGGTCACCGACGAAGGTGTTCGCGCCGACTCGTACATCGCAGCGGTCTGCCGAGAATGAGAAGTCGTCGAGCACCGGTGTGGTGCGCTCGACATGTGTGCCGTCGGGGCGGTCCAGCTCGAACGTGACGACGGGCCGGACCGGTTGGTTGACCCCGCCGCCCCCACGGATGTCCTTGACCATGAAGTTGATCACCACCGTGGAGCCGTCCTCGAGGACGGCGTCGAAATACCACCATTCGAACGTGCCAGGACCGCCAGGGTCGGTGCGGAACCCATCCTCCCAGGGAGCGATACTGCCCTGGGCGATCCCGAACCGTTCGTAGTCGGCCGGCACTGAGGCCATCCGACAGGTTTCCTTCGTGAACATGATTGTCAGCCTTCCTTCGGTATGAGATGTCGTGCGCGGAAGTGGCTCAACGGCGCAGCGCCTCGGCCGGGGCAAACTTCGACTCCTTCTCGCCCATTTCGTTGAGCCACCAGGTGTTGCGGCGCCACCGTGCATAGCGGTCGACCTGTCGTGCGATCGGCGGAACGTGCCGACGCAGCGTGTCGACGATGAAGATGCCGGGCGCCCGGAGCAGCGGGTGGAGGGCCCAGGGCCAGGGGTTGGGCATGTCGTACTTGCGGTAGAACCGGCCGGGCAGGAAGAACCGGGTGTAGCCGACCTGGGCCCGATAGTTGATCTCATCGCGCAGTCGCCTGCGCCAGGGCCCACCCGTCTTCGGGGTGAATGCGCGAGGGTACGACTCCACCAGCTCAACACCGTCGGCCCCGGCTGTCTTGGCGCACTTGAGCAGGAACACCGTGCTGAGCTGAAGCCCTTCGACGAACGTCTCGGGGTACCAGCGCGGTTGGACGCCGAGCAGGTGTCCGATGTAACGCCAGTAGTGCATCAACGTCTCGATCTCGCGGCGTGTGGTGCGATAGCCCATCAGGTGCATGGCCAGGCCGGGCGTGAGACTTGAGGACATCAGGGTGATCAGCGCATCGGACTGGCTGATCGGCACACCCCAAGAGTCGATCTCCCAGTCAGGATGCTCAACGATGTGCCGGCGGAGGAACACGTGCATCACACGTACCCTCATCGCAGTCGCTCGACCTGGGCCACCGGTGTCGAGGCCGCCCGGCTCAGAGACGTCGATCCAGAACCGTGCGGTCTCCATGAACCGGTTCAACGCGCTGTCGCCGGCATAGCCACCGGTCATGGACAGGGGTTTGACGATCGAGCTCTCGGTGTAGCCGAGCAGTGTCTCAACGCCGGCAAAGCTGAACACCGACGGACCGAAGCGCCTGAACAGCGCAGCTCCTTGGTCGATCTTGGCGGGATCGAGCCACGCCGGCGGACGTTCGAACTCGTCGAAGAGCTTCCGCATCGACTCCGGTGCATCGGGGATGGACTCGACACCGTGTGCGATGGCGAGGTCGAGCATCCGACGACCCTCCGCGCTGCCGCGACCGCCGTACACCTCGTCAACGAATGCCTCCGCGACTGGATCGGCGTCGTAGTAGCCGCGAGCGAAGTCCAGCACCTGCGCCTCGTCGGGTATGGGATCGAAACGCAGGATGGCTCGGCAGAGTCGGCGGGCTCGCCGGATGCCTGGCTCGTCGAGCCGCTTCCAGTATCCGAGGAACTCGGTGGGAATCGGTTCGGTCATCGATCCGGCGTCTGCAGTCATCGTGGTCATCCGCCCGTCACGAACAGCGCGAGCGTCCCTGCGGCCAGGAGGAAGCCGAGCACGGCCGGAGCTGTGTGGGCGATCGGATCGTGTGCTCGGCCGTGAGCTCCCACCGCGCCAATGCTCAGGACCAGTAGTCCGGCAGCGGCGGCAATTCCGAGTGGCGTCACGCCGAGGCCGATCAGCACGCCGGCGGCACCGGCGATCTCGGCGGCGCCGATCAGGCTCCAGAGGATCGCGGGCACCTTCAGCTCGTCGCGTGAGACGAGGGACGCGGGATGACGGAGCACTTTGCTGGCGCCTGAAAGCAGGAACAGCGCGGCGAGGGCGACGGTGACGATGGTCGTGATTGTCGACGTACTCATTGGTCCACCAATCTGATCCTTTAGAGGATCACATTGATGACTCTACGATCTGATACGATCGGGTGTCAAATGTGAGAGGTGACAAGAAGTGCCTGAGACCGCACGTGTGTACGGCGGAGTGACCGCCACCGAGCGGCGCGATGAGCGGCGCCAGAAACTGATCGACGCCGGTCTTGAACTCTTCGGCACCCGCGGCGTAGCGGCAGTCGGGATCGTCGACATCTGCGCCGAGGCGAAACTCACCAAGCGCTACTTCTATGAGAACTTCGCGTCGATCGACGAGCTCGCCGCTGCGGTGTTCCAACAGGTCACTGATCGGCTGGTCGAGCAGGTGATTCCGGGGATCATCGCCGGCGGTGGGCAGGACCCCCGGCCTGCCCTGACCGTCTACCTCCGCGGAGCGCTGAGCGACCCGCGCGTGGCTCGGCTCCTCGCTGTCGAGGGTCGTACCGGTGCGTTAGCTCCCTACGGCGACGGCTTCGCCACGCGTGCGGTGGAGCTCTGGTTCGAGTTCAGCCCGGCCCCCGAAGGATCCGACGATGCGGCTCTACGGCTTCGCGCGTACGCGTTTGCCGGTGCGTTGACCCAGGTCGGGCTTGCCTGGCACGAGGGTGTCCTCGACCTCAGCGTCGATCAAGTCATCGACGAGCTCGTCGACGTCTTCCACGCACTCACGGCATGATGGCGCAGTGAGTGAAGACGTGGTGGTGATCCACACCGACGGAGGGTGCACGCCCAATCCCGGCCCGGGAGGTTGGGGCGCCGTGCTGAGGCATGGCGAACACATGCGGGAGTTGTTCGGCGGCGAGTCCGCCGAGACGACCAACAACCGGATGGAGCTGACGGCGACGATCATGGCGCTGGAAGCGCTGAAACGTCCGGTTGTCGTGCATCTGCACACCGACAGCACCTACGTACGCAGTGGAATCACGAAGTGGGTCGCGGGATGGGCCAAGAACGGGTGGAAGACGTCGGCCAAGCAGCCGGTCAAGAACGTCGACCTGTGGCAAAGACTCCAAGCCGCGTGCGAGCGACATGAGGTGGAGTGGTTCTGGGTCAAGGGGCATTCCGGTGTCGTCGACAACGAGCTGGCGGACCAGCTGGCGACCCGCGGGATGCTCGAGGCGATGGCGCGCTAGCGAGGTTCGAGGACGACGACGGGAATCTCACGGTCGGTCCACTTCGCGTATTTCGCGAAGTCGGCGTAGAGGTCGAGGAGTCGAGCCCAGAGTGCGTCTCGCTCGGCACCCTCGACGACCCGCGCGTGGACGTCGCGCGCCTTCTGCTTGCGAAGGTGGACGACCGTGTCCGGCTTGGCGACCAGGTTGGCGTACCACTGAGGGTTCTTGGGCAGACCGCCCTGCGACGCAACGACGACCAGGTTGGGGCCATCGACGAGGTAGACGAGCGGTGCGGTGAACGTCTTGCCCGAGGTGCGTCCGACGTGTTCGAGCAGCAGGATCGGTGGCGGCTTCTTGAAGCCTTCGCCGATCCGCCACCTGCCACCCAGCCGTCCATTGGTCAGCTTGAAGGCCGCGACGTTGGCCTTCGACATGTAGCGGATGAACCTCGCGGCACCCGGATTGTCCAAGCCCTTCGGCTTTTCGTCCGGCAATGAGAAGCGACCCATCGCGCAAACCTACTGGGAAAACGTCGCCGATGCGTTCTAGCCTGCTGCCATGACCGAGACCAAGGTGGCGGACTACACGATTCGGGCGCTCGACGACTCGACCTGGCCGGCGTTCCGGGCGCTCGCGGAGAAGCACAACGGCGTATGGGGTGGCTGCTGGTGCACGTGGTTCCACCCCACCTGTGTCGAGAACGCCAAGGGTCAGCCGGCGGCGGCCTACCGCGACCACAAGCAGAATCTGGTCCACGAGGGCAAGGCGCACGCAGCGCTGGTCTTCGATGGCGATGTTGCGGTGGGGTGGTGCGAGTACGGCACGCCCGAAGAGCTTCCCAACATCCACCATCGCAAGGAGTACGAAGCCACCGCCGAGACCCTGCCCGACTATCGGCTGACCTGCTTCTTCATCGACCGCGACTACCGACGCCAGGGTGTGGCCCGTGCAGCCCTCGACGGTGCGCTCGATCTGATTGGCAAGGCCGGCGGTGGAGTTGTCGAGGGTTATCCGCACGATCTCCCGCCGGGCAAGAAGGTCTCCTCGTCATTCCTTTACAACGTCACGCGCACCACATACGAGAAGGCCGGATTTGTCTACGACCGCCCGAAAGGCCAGGGCAATTGCGTCATGCGCAAGACGGTGGCACCACGCTAGAGCTCGGAGAGCACACGGAACATCACGGCGATGTCGCGGTGCTCATATCCGAGTGCCGTGGCTGCGGTGAGGAGATCGTCAGCCACCCGCGTCGTGGGCAGCGGAACCCCGAGCTGCCCGCCGCTCTCGAGCGTGAGCCGGATGTCCTTGTGCATCAGTCGTACGTCGAACCAGGCCTGATCGGGAAGTTCGCGCACCATCGCGGCGCGAGCCTTGAGCATCGGCGAGCCGATCGCGCTGCTGGTGAGCGCGTCGATCGCCACGTCGCGATCAACACCTCCTCGCTCGGCCAGCAAGACTCCCTCGCTGAAGGCCAGCATCTGCACCGCGAGACTGATGTTGATGGCCATCTTGATCAGCAGTGCCTGCTCCGGGTCACCGACCACGGTGATCTGAGTGCCGAGCTGGCGCAGGATCGGTTCGACCCGGGCAAACACGTCCGCGTCGCCGCCGACGATGATGGCGAGACTGCCTTCCTCGACCGCTGAAACGCTGCCAGAGACCGGTGCGGCCAGCATCGACGCGCCGACTGCTGCGACCTCGTCCGCGACATCGCGGCTGGTCTCCGGGCCGACAGTGCTCATGTCGATGTGGACCGTCCCAGGTCGCAGACCCGCAAGGATTCCGTCTGGTCCGGAGGTGATCGCGTGCAGCGCTGCTGCGTCGGTGACCATGCTGATGACCACATCGGCTGACTCGGCGGCTTCCCGCGGTGTGTCACACCAGTGCATGCCCTGCTCGATCAGTGCGTCAGCCCTGGTCTTGGTTCGGTTGGTTCCCCATACGTCGTGCCCCTGGGACAGCAGGCGGCCGGCGATCCGTCCGCCCATCGTGCCGAGGCCGACAACTGCAATTCTGGTCATGTTGATTCACTCCATAGATGTGGTGGGCTGAGCAGGGCGGCCGCGACGGCGACCAGCACGGCAGCGAGGGCGATGACTGCTGAGGTCGAGACCTGCAGGAGTCCGGCACCGGCAGCCGCTCCGGCCAGCATCGCCAGCACCGATGCAGCTCGTCGACGAGCCGGCCGCTGTCGCCAGTTCCCGTCCGCGGCGAGGCCGGTGAGGCTGAGGGTCAGCACGGTCGTGGTCAGATCCGGAACGCCCAGATGACGAACCGTGCTGTTCTGTATGCCGAGGGCTCCGGCAAGCACGGCGATCGTGGCCCAGGACCCGTGCGACGAGTCGGCAGGCATGACACCTGTCGCTGTCAGCAGGGCGACCGCGCCGACGATGCACGCCTCGACCCCGAGGGCCATACCGAGCCAGCGGGCTGTCAACCTCGACTGCCGCACCGCGAGACGTCCACCGAGGAATGCGCCGACGAGGAATCCGCCGATAGCGACGAGCGATGCCGCGGCGGAGAGGCCCGAGTGCGGCGCAACGCTGAGGCCGAGGAACACGACGTTCCCGGTCATGTTGGCGACGAAGACCCGCCCCAGCTGCAGGTAGCTGACCGCATCGATCAGACCCGTCACCAGTGTCAGAGTGAGCAGGGCCGTGACGGTACGGCGTTCTCCTACGGGCGATGCGACGGACATACGACTCCTTTCAGGGGCGAACTGGACCTTCGCCGGCACCGAGCAGGGCGATGGCGTCGGCGACCGTGTCGAGATCGTCCTGCGTGAGGACGGTCGACGCGGCCGCCAGCCAGCCTTCGACCTGCTTCGGGCTGCGTGCGCCGACGATCGCGCCGGTGACACCGCCGAAGGCAAGGGTCCACGCGACGGCTGCGGCAGGCTGGCTGATGCCATGGCGCTCGGCCACCTTCCGGAGCGCGTCGGCGACTGCCAGGTTGGCATCGAGGTTCGTGGTGAAGTCGGCGCTGGTTCCTCGCCAGTCGTCAGCAGGCAAGCCGGCCACCCGGCTGCGGTCGAATGAGCCGGTCAGCAGCCCTGACATCATCGGGCTGTAGACAATGACGCCAGTGTCGTGCGCCCTGGTCCAGGGCAGCAGCTCGGCCGTTGCGCGGTGAATCGCGGAGAACGGCGGCTGGAGCGTGTCGACGTGCCCGAGTGCCTCGGCAGCCTCGAGCTGGTTCGCGTGGTGATTGGAGAGCCCGACGGCGCGCACTTTGCCCTCGGCCTTGAGATCGAGGAGGGTCTGCCAGTAGTCAGCCAGATCGGCACCATCCTCGGCGGGCCAGTGCATCTGGTAGAGGTCGATGCGTTCGACGTTGAGCCGGCGCAGCGAGCTCTCGACCTCGCGCCGGATCGATGCAGGATCGCCGATGCGGCGTGGCGCGATCGAGCGGTCAGTCTCGTCCCACACCAGCCCGCATTTCGTGAACACGTACGGCCGATCGGCCTCTGGGATGCCGTCCAAGGCCGCCGCGACGACCTCCTCGGAGTGGCCCAGGCCGTAGATCGCAGCGGTGTCGATCCAGTTGACACCGGACTCGACGGCGTGCCGGATGGCGGCGATGGCCTCGTCGTCGTCCTGGGGTCCCCAGGCATACGCCCAGTCGCCTCCGCCGACAGCCCAGGCGCCGAACCCGACGCGGGTGATGGCCATATCGGTCGTGCCGAAGGCAACCGGGGCCAGATCATGGTGGATTGTTGAAGTCATGGTCCAACTGTGACGCTATGCGGTGATGCTGTCCAACGATTGTTGACGATGACGGTCATTCCCCAAATTCATGACAACTTCGGGTAGGTCGCATGCACCAGCTCGATGAAGGCGCGCGCAGCCGCCGATGGCGGTCGCGCCGAGGGGGCCACCAAAGACACGGTGAACTTCGGCGACGGGCGCACCGGGCGAAGCACCAGACTCTTGGGGTCCGGCAGGGTCGAAGGGCTGACCAGGGCGAAGCCGAACCCGGCGCGCACGAGCTCGGAGATGGTCGGGATGTCGCCGACCTCGACGGCGATCTCCCGGCGCAGGCCGGCGTCGGCGAACAGCTGGTCGACACTCAGCCTGGTGCCCCAACCTGGAGGGGAGTCGACGAAGAGCTCACCATCGAGCTCGGTCAGTTCGATGCGTTTGCGCTTGGCCAGCGGATGATCCGGGGGACAGGCCAACATCATCTCCTCGGACGCGATGGTGCGTGCAGTCAGACCCTTCGGGTAGCGCGTCGGCAGCCCGGCGAAGGCGAGGTCGAGCGTGCCGTCGCGCACGTCCTGGATGAGCTGGGCCGTCCCTCCGGCTGCCGGGTTGGGCACGAGCCTGACATCGGGATGCTGGCGGTGATAGCGCGTCAGTAGGGTGGCGAGGTCGATCAGGGCCAAGGACTGCATGATGCCGATCCGCACGGTCCCGCGGACGCCTCCACGCACCGCCGCGACGGCGTCGCGCGCGGCCTCGGCCGCGGCCAGGGTGAGTCGCGCCTCGACGAGCAACGCCGTCCCGGCGTCGGTCAGCTGCACGCTGTGCGTCGTGCGATTGAACAGTCGTGTGCCGAGCTCTCGCTCGAGGCTCTGGACGGACACCGAGAGCGCCGACTGGACGAGGTGGACGCGAGCCGCCGCCCGCGTGAAGCTCTGCTCCTCGGCGACCGCGAGGAAGTGCTCCAGGTGCCGAAGTTCCATGGGACTTCCAATCATTCACAAGATCGATGACAAAGATCTATTTTCTTCGTTCGACAGCATAACGGCTGCGGATGCATGGTGGAGGGAATCGCCTTCAAGGAGCATGCTGTGACCATTTCTGCACCGTCCACGACATCCGCGAGTCATCGTGCCGCCCATCGTCACCACACCTTCGGATTCTGGGTTGCTGCGGCCGCATTCCTGGTCAACATGGGCTTCTCTGCCGTGCCCACGCCGCTCTATGTCCTCTATCAGCGCCGCGATCATTTCTCGACGATCACCATCACGCTCGTGTACGCGGTGTACGCGGTGGGTGTGATCGGCAGCCTGTTCCTGGCTGGCCACGTCTCGGACTGGGTGGGACGCAAGCGGATATTCGTCCCGGCTCTGCTCACCAATGTTCTTGCTGCCGCCATCTTCCTCGTGGCGCCGAGCCTTCCTGGGCTGTTGCTCGCCCGCGTGGTGTCCGGCATTTCCGTCGGGATGACGACCGCAACCGCGACGGCATACCTCGCCGAGCTTCATGCCCGTACCGCCGCCGGGGCTCGCGGCGAGCGCCGGGGACAGATCGTGGCGACGGCTGCCAACCTGGGTGGGATCGGCTTCGGACCCCTGATCGCCGGGATGCTCGCGCAATTCGCTCCGCAGCCGCTTCGCCTGTCCTACTACGTGTTCGGCGCCTTGCTACTCGTCCTCTCTCTGTTGGTTGCCGTCTCGCCGGAGACGGCGGTACGACCTGCGCCTGCACCGGCGTGGCGTCCCCAGCAGATCGCCGTGCCGCCACATGGTCGGCGTACCTTCTTCGCGGCCACGGCGGCGGCATTCGGCGCCTTCGCCGTGTACGGAGTCTTCAACTCCCTGGCACCGAGCTTCCTTGCCGGCACGATGCATGAGACTTCCCACGCCGTCGCGGGTTCCATCGCTTTCGTGGCATTTGCGTCTGGCGCCCTTGCCCAGATCGCCCTGGCCCGAATGGGCCTCCACGCCACATTGCGGACCGGTGCCGGCTTGCTGGTCCCCGGACTGGCCCTGCTCGTTGCCGGTATGTGGCTGCCAAGCCTGGTGCTCTTCGTGATCGGAGGAGCGCTCGCCGGTGCCGGTGCCGGACTGGTGTTCGGCGGCGCCCTCGCAACGGCCGGTTCAACTGCTCCAGCGGGTGCTCGGGGTGAGGTGCTGGCCGGCTTCTTCCTCGGTGCGTACGTCGGACTCTCCGTGCCGGTCGTCGCGCTCGGCATTGCCACTCAGTACGTGGCAGCGCGCGATGCCATGCTCGTGTTCGTTGCTCTCGTATCGATCGCGGTCATCGGAAGCGTCCGAGCAGTCACCCAAGCCCGAGTCGTCGAGGCACCAGTCGCGCACCAGCATCGAATCTGAATGACTTCGTGCATACGATCGAGACATGGGCATATGGGGCGATCGCGTGGTGCCGCATCTCGTTGACCGGGCCTTGTCGACGGGTGACGTGATGAAGGACCGCCAGTCGGTATGCGCGCGGTTGGGCGGTCAGGTCCTCGAAATCGGCTTCGGCTCTGGTCTCAACATCGAGAAATATCCCGATGCGGTTGACACCATTGCGGCCGTCGAACCGTCCGACGTGGCCTGGAAGATGTCGGCCGATCGGCGAGTCGCATCGCGTACCCCGATCACCCGGTCTGGTCTTGACGGGCAGTCACTCGATGAGCCCGACGCCTCGTTCGATTCGGCCTTGTCGACCTTCACGCTGTGCACGATCCCGGATGTCGACGCGGCCCTGCGCGAGATTCATCGAGTACTGCGGCCCGGCGGCACATTTGAGTTCCTCGAGCATGGCCTGGCTCCGGAGCCCGGTGTCGCGCGGTGGCAGCGTCGGCTCGACCCGGTCGAGAGGGTCGTCGCCGGCGGGTGTCATCTCTCGCGCGACATCGTCGCTCTGATCAGCTCGGCGGGATTCGAGATCACCGAGCTCGACCAGCGCTATTTCCCGGGTCCAAAGATCTCGCGGCCGTGGATTTATCGCTATGCGGGCAGCGCCATCCGGGTCGGCTAGCCGCATCGGTAACCTGAAGGATGACCACACTGCGTGAGATTCAGGATCCGTTGAAGCAGCGCTATCGCGTCGAGCCAGAAGCCGCGCAGGTCACCCTGAGCGCCACCGGTCAGCTCGGTGACGGCGTGAGCTGCTCGATCAATACCGGTCGGGCGATGGCCGAAGCTGGCCTGCATCCGGCCACCGGAGGTGACGGGACGCAGCTGTGCTCGGGCGACATGCTGCTCGAGGCGCTTGTCGCCTGCGCCGGCGTGACTCTTGGTGCCGTCGCGGCCTCCCTCGGGCTGGATGTTCGCGGCGGTTCGGTGAAGGCGGATGGTGACCTTGACTTCCGCGGCACGCTCGCCGTCGACAAGGACGTACGTGTCGGGTTCACGGCGATCCGATTGTCGTTCGAGCTCGACACCGACGCCAGCCCAGACGAGCTGGCGACCCTGCAGAAGCTGACTGAGCGCTACTGCGTCGTGCTGCAGAGCATCATCTCGGCGCCGCAGGTCAGCACCGCCACGATCAGCCGCTGAAGTCTGCCTCTAGTCCGGGTCGCTGATGCCGACAGCGCGGCGGTGTCGGATGTACCAGATGACCACGAGCAGGAGGACCAGGACGAGGACAACCTGGCCCGCGCGCCCCGCGTAGCCCTCGAGCTTGGTGTAGCTCGCGCCCGCAGCGAATCCCAGCAGGGTGAAGCCGCCGCCCCAGATGATCCCGCCGGCGGCGTTCCACTTGATGAACGTGCGGTACGGCATGCCGGCCGTGCCGGCGAGTCCCGGCATCGCGGCACGCAGGAACGCGGTGAACCGCCCAAGGAACACGGCCTTGCCGCCGCGTTCGCGTAGCCGTCTCCAGCCGATCTCGAGCGCCTCTTCGTGCTTGGCGAACACCGGGAGCTGCAGGATGCGTCGCCCGTACCTCTTGCCGACCTCATAGCCGACGGTGTCTCCGAGGATTGCCGCAGCGATCACGATCAGGATCATCACAGTCAGCGACACGGAGTGGCGGTACGCGAGCACGCCGCCGAGGATCACCGCGGTCTCGCCAGGGAGGACGAAGCCGATGAAGATCGCGGCTTCGGCGAATGCGAGGAAACCGACGAGTGAGTAGGCGTAGCCGCTGTCGAGCAGCAGGATCTTGTCGACCACATTGCTGACAATGCTCATGTGTGTGCCTTCCCCGGGGATTGGCCGAGGTTGCACGGCTTCTCGAAGGATCAACCAGCAACGTACACGCGGCATTCCGGGAGGACGAAATTGCCGAAATGCGTCCCAGAATGGTTATTTGAGGCAATCGGTCACCAATAACTCAGATCTGCCCCTATGATGTCCGCGGGGGCTCAGTCCGGGATCCTCATCAAGTTCTTATGCATGGAGATTTCGATGCGCGCGTTCCGCGTCCTGCTGGCCCTGTTCCTCGCGGTGCTGCTCTGCAGCCCATCTGTCGCGGCATTCGCCGACGATGGCACGGATGGCGGATCGGGCGACACCACGTCGCAGCCGACCGAGCCAACCCCTTCGGACACGGAGACGACCCCGACTCCCGACCCGACGGACACGACTCCGGCTCCGGATCCGACGGACACCCCGACCACCCCAGAGCCGTCGGACGACCCGACCACCTCAGAGCCGTCGGACGATCCCACGACGACCGACCCGACTGACCCGACGGACACTCCGGATCCGACGTCAACGCCGCCGACCGACGTTATTAGCAAGGGATTCGCCAAGATCGCCGCGGCCCTCGCGACCCCCGTCGCCGTGGACGACGGCTACACCGTCGCGACCAACGGCACGCTCAACAAGTTCGCCCCTTCCGGAGTCTTCAAGAACGACGCTCCCGGATTGCCGTTTCCGTCCCAGTTCACGGTCGTGACCGGCCCGACCCACGGCACCCTGTCGCAGCCGTTCCTCCAGCGCGGCGGTGGTTTCCATTACGTGCCGACATCCGGATATGCCGGTCCCGACACGTTCACCTACACGTACACGGTTGCCGGATCCGGCACCAGCAACACGGCGACGGTGTCGATCGACGTCAACGCGACCGGAACCCCGGTCGCCAAGGACGATGCCTACACCACCTCGCCGGGTGTCACGCTGGTCCGTGGCCCGTCCGGAGTGTTCGGCAACGACAGCGGTGTTCAGGTCCTCGGGTTCCAGGTGCCGTCAGGCCCGTCTCACGGCACCCTGTCCCAGCCTGGAATCGCCTCAGACGGTGGCTTCACCTACGTGCCAGATCCCGGCTTCACCGGTATCGACACGTTCACCTATCGCTTCTTCGACGACACAGCGATCCAGTTCAGCAACACCGCCACGGTCACGATCACGGTCGGCGACCCGCCGACGACCCAGGACGACGAGTACAACGTCAACCAGGGTGCACTCCTGACCGTCCCGTCGCCGGGTATCTTCGCCAACGACTCGAGTCAGACCGATGACGGCGCGATCGTCGACCCGGTCCAAGATGGCATGTTCAACGGCACCGGCGCCGGCGGGTTCACCTACAAGCCCAATCCCCTCTTCACCGGCGACGACTCCTACACCTATACGATCACCGACCCGGTGACCCACCTGGTCAGCAACGTCGGCACAGTCGTCATCCACGTGCTGCCGGTCGACCCGCCGGTTGCAGTCGACGACTCCTACGGGGTCACCAAGGACACCCTGCTGACCGTCCTCTCGACGCCGGCGACTCCGGGCGTCTTCGTCAATGACCTGCCGTTTCCGCACAACGGTGACGGCGGACACCTGGTCACAGGGCCGACGCACGGCACCTTCACCGGCACGGGCACTGGTGGGTTCACCTACCAGCCGGACGCCGGCTACACCGGTCCAGACTCCTTCGTCTACAACTTCACCGACCCGGACACGGGCCTGACGAGCAACGACGCCACGGTGACGCTGACCGTCCGCGGGGCTCCGGTGGCGAATGACGACAACTACACGGTCGCCGCTGGCAGTGTCCTGACGGTTGACCCGCCAGCTGAGCTCGCCAATGACTCGAGTGCCAATCCTGGCCTCGTGGTTGCCTTGACGCTTCCGTCGAATGGCGACTACGTGCAGACGGGGGTGGGCGTCAACACGGCCTTCACCTACACGCCCGATCCGGGCTTCGTTGGTCAGGACTCGTTCACCTACCAGTACACCGACAACGATTCGGGTCTGTCGAGCAACACAGCGACTGTCACGATCGACGTCACTCCGGTGGCAGTGGATGACGACTTCGACGTCCCGTGCGACCCCACGCTGCCGATCTATTTCGTCCTGGACAACGATCCCGACGCGGGCTTGTTCACCATCGCCGACGTCCAGTCGGACGTGTCGAACGGATTCCTTCTCGAGGTCTTCTTCGGAGTGTTCCTCTACATCCCGAACGATGGCTTCTCCGGTGACGACTCGTTCACCTACACATATGACGAGAACGGTGAGACGTCGAATGTGGCGACCGTGACGTTCCATGTTGCCGATTGCAGCAGCGACGATCCGGGAGACGGCCACCACGGTCATCACCACCACGGTGACGGAGGCGACTCCGACGGTGTGCTGCCTGACACCGGTTCCGGAATCTCGCCGTGGACTCTCAGCTTCGCTGGGATGTCACTGCTTGCCGGCTTCGTGATCGTCCGCAGGAACACCAAGCGGGCCTGATCGACCGCACGTGCACCGGCCCGGACCACCTCGCGGTGGACCGGGCCGGTGCCATGCGAAAGCGTTCCATGTCACCATGTTTCGAAACTCCCGCATGAATGGTGACTGAGATGCCTCGACGCGTGACGATCCGGATCTTGACGGCGGCCATGGTCGCGGTGGCGCTGACCGCCATGGTGCCGTCGCTCGCATCGGCCGAGACCTACGCGCCGACCAACCGGCCAGGTCCCCCGCTGTCGGTCTCGACGTCGACGCTCGCCAAGAGCCTGTCGTGCAGTGGCAATCTCAGGACCAGCTCGTTCAATCCCATCCTGCTCGTGCCGGGCACGACCGTGACCCCCGAGCAGGACTTCAGCTGGAACTACGAGCGCGCATTCACCCAGCAGGGTCGTCCGTGGTGTGCCGTCACGCTCCCGGCGAGCACGATGGGAGACATCCAGATCGCGGGGGAGTACGTCGTCTACGCAATCCGAACGATGCACGCTGAGAGTGGCAAGAAGCTGGAGATCGTCGGCCACAGTCAGGGCGGCATGGTGCCGCGCTGGGCACTCCGGTTCTGGCCGGACACCCGCGCGGATGTCGCGGACGTCATCGGGATGGCCCCGTCGAACCACGGCACGGTGGTCGCGGTGCCCTTGTGCCTTCCTGTGGTGGGTTGTGCTCCCGCCATCTGGCAACAGATCTACCGGAGCCCGTTCATCCAGGCGCTGAACTCGCGGGCCGAGACCTTTCCCGGGATTTCGTACACGAACATCTACACGGTGCTCGATGAGGTCGTGCAGCCGAACGTCAACGATGCGGGGAGCAGCTCACTGCACGGTGGTGGCGGCGACATCGCCAACATCTCGGTGCAGGCGGTCTGTCCCGCCCACGTCACCGACCACCTGCTGATCGGCACCGCCGACCCGGTTGCGTACGCGTTGGTCATGGACGCGATGGGTCACGCCGGACCGGCCAAGGTGTCACGGATCGACCACAGTGTGTGCCGTCAGCTGCTGCAGCCGGGGGTCAACCCGGTCACCTTTGCGACCGACTTCGCCAACACCTCGGCACACCTCGCCGTGACCCTGGCAGCGACTCCGCACGTGGCAAAGCCGCCGGCCCTGAAGGCGTACGTCCACAACTAGAGGATCTTGCGGATCCGATCCACGGGGAGCCGCTTGGCGAGGCGACGCGGGAGGTCGAACCCCAAGGCGTAGGACGACGTCGGTGGCTCGGGCTCGTACAGGTCGTCGACCGGACTGATCCGCTCGGACAACAGATCGAGCGACATGACGATCCGACGGATCCGGACATCGGCGACCGCGGTGGTGCACTTGGCGACGATGAAGAACTCGCCGTCCCTGGTGGTCCCGAGCGCGGTGATGCCGGGGTGGTCGATGCGATCGATCGCACGCAGGATCCGCTGCTGGCGTGGCTCGCTGGTCAGCTTGTAGATCGCCGACCAGGAGGGTTCGTGGCGCGGGTGAGACATCGGGACCCCTGGGGTGTGAGGGTTGGTGAACGGATCTGGGTGTGATCCGTCAACCCCATTCTACCGACGCGTACAAGCCATCACCGCAGGTCAGCGGGCACAACACGTGAACATCTGACGTCCATCCGATGTCAATCCCGTGGCAAATTCTTGAGGGCAGCGATGGCGTAGTCGGAGGCCAGCCGGCAAGCCTGGTCGAGGTCGACTCCGGGCTCTGATCTCGCGTGCTGAGCCGCGGTGATGGTGCCGCCGACCAGCATCGCCGCCAGCTGGTGCTCTCGCCAGGTCGGCCGCGACGTGGTGCTGCGCGACACGTAGTCGGTAAGTCGTTGAGCGATCTGCGTGACCAACGCCTCTACGAGCTCATCCCGAGTGGTCACCGCCCCGCCGTTCTGGGCGCCGAACAACAACTCGAAGCCAAGGCTCCGGGTGGCTGCGTAGTCGAAGAATGCCTCGACATCGGCCCGGGTCTGCTCGCTCAAGGGGAGGCCTGCGGCATTCGCGTACGCCGCGAAGAGATGCGTCCTGCACAGCTCGGCCTCACGCTGCAGCAGGCGCGCATACAGTCCGTCCTTGTCACCGAAGTGCGCGTAGAGAGTGGGTTTGGTCGAATCCGCGCGGTCAGAGATCTCGCTCATCGTCGAGGCATGGAACCCCTGCGTCGAGAAGACAAGCAGGGCGGCGTCCAACAGCTGGTCATCAGTTGGCCGTGCCCCGCTCGATCGGGGTGCTCGTCCTTGGCTCACGTTGCGAGCATACCTTTACTTGCGGGTAAAGATCGACTACCTTGATCGGCAGACCACCGGCGAGGAGCCCCCCAATGCAGTTGAGTGTCCGGATCAAGATCGTGTCGGCAGCCGTGACGGCAGCACTGGCCATCGCATTGATGTCGGCAACGGGGTCCACGGCGCATGCGTCCACGCCGCAGAAGCACTGCACGATCACCGACAGCGCCAAGCTGCCTACCGCCAAACCGGGCGAGGAGGCGATGGACAAGTCGGCCGTGAACGCGGCGATCCTCTATGCCCAGACCCATCTGCGCGCATCTGTCCAGATCTTCCGTAATGACTGCAAGATCGGCCGGGGACTTCTCGACCCGGTCACCGACTTGGTGCCGATGGAGCTCTTCAGCTCGACGAAGTCGGTCATCTCGATCCTCACCGGCATCGCCTACGACCAGCACAGATTGAATCTCGACGATCCGATCGGCACGTACCTCCCGAAGGGCTGGGGCGATGCCGCGCACCGAGCCATCACGATCCGCGATCTGCTGACCGAGACCTCAGGGCTCGATGAGGCGATCCTGTCCGAGTTCGTGACGGTCGGCCTTGATCCCAACATCGCTCAGGAGGCGCTCGCACAACCGCTGACCCACAAGCCGGGGACGCATTTCGAGTACAGCCAGCGCACTCCTGACCTGCTGGCGTACGTCGTGCAGCGCGCGGTCGGGCAGGACCTGCAGGCATACGCCCAGAAGTACCTCTTCGGCCCGGTCGGCATCCCCAAGTCGAGCTATATCTGGCTCCGCGACCGCGCCCGCAACACCTACGGATACGCCAATCTGTTCATGCCGCCGGTGTATTTCGCCAAGCTCGGCCTGATGATGCAACACGGAGGCACGTGGAACGGAAAGCGACTGCTCTCGACCGCCTACATCAGCAAGCTGCGGACGCCAACACAGACCAACGGCTGCTACGGCTACCTGTTCTGGGTCAACGGCGGCAAGACCTGCACATCGGCCAACATCCCGGATGCCCAGACGCTCAACGGTCAGCTGATCGGCAGCGCACCCAAGGATCTGTATGCGATGGTCGGCGCCCTGCAGCAGAACAACTTCATCATTCCCAGCCTGCACATGACGGTGACCTGGACCGGCGTGCTCGGCGACACGTCGCTCAACCTTGCGGGCATCCTGAGCGCGTCGGGGACCGGGTCGGATCTGTACTACAACTTCTTCCGGCTCCTGATGCGCGGAGTGCAGGACCAGCACATCGCCGATCCGGGGCCGTTCAAGACGCCTCCGCTGGACCTCGACATCAATCCGATCAACTACCTCAGTCCGGCCGTACTGTTACGCGATCTCGCGCCCAACGCCAATTGCAACATCTTGAGGTGTCGGTCCAATCCGGACGACTGATCACGCCGTACGAACTGCGCGGCGCCGTCCCGGTGTCGGTGTGGGCGGCGTGGGGGCCGGCTCATCAGCCTCGTCGCGTGGCTTTGGCGCGAGCCAGACCGCAAAGACCGTCGTGATCGGCACCGCGAGCACGAGTCCGATCGCGCCGACCAGCGCGCGTACGATCTCGTCGGCGATCTCCTCGGTCGTGGCCATCTCGGTGAGGCTGCGTTGATAGGCCGTGATCAGTAGCAGAATCGTCATTGCCGAGCCGGCGTACGCAAACACGAGTGTGTAGATGCTCGAGGCGATGTGATCGCGGCCGATGCGCATCGCCGAGGCGAAGATCGTGGCACCCCGCGCCAACGGCTGCAACGCCCTCATCTCCCACACGGCACTGGCCTGGGTGACGGTGACGTCGTTGAGGACGCCGAGTCCGGCGATGACCATGCTGGCCGCCACGACTCCGGACAGATGGATGCTGGGCACGACAGCGATCAAGGTCTGATCGTCCTCCGAGCCGACTCCGCTGAGATTGGTCCAGCCCGTCGCGGCGAGCCCGATCACCGCCGTGAGGACGATGCCGAACAGGGTGCCGAACAATGCAGCCGTGGTGCGTATCGAGACCCCGTGGGTCAGATAGAGCACCACGATCATGATCGCCGTGGCACCGACCACCGTCACGATCACCGGTGACTCACCGGCCAGGAACGCCGGGAGAATGAATTTCGTCAGCGCCAGCAAGGTGATGCCGATGCCGACCATGGCGAAGAGCCCGCGCAACCTCGCGATGGCGATCACGACCACAGCGAAGATCGCGGCCAGGGCGATCAGTGGCACGCCACGCTGGAAGTCGAGGAATTGGTAGGTCGGCGTCTGCCCCGGCGGTGCGAACTTCACCACCGAGATGCCGTCGCCGACGTGGATGCCCGCCTTGTAGCGGGTGGGGTCGAGGTCGAATGTCGCGGTGCCGCCCTTGACCTTGACCCCGATGTGAGCGCAATCGCCCTTGACCGATGCCTGGCCGTCTGGGCCATCGCCACCGTTGCTGTGACAGTTGAACGGCGTCACCTTGGTGACCGTGGCGCTGATCGTGCTGACGTCCTTGCCACCATACGGATTCTTGTCGTGTGGCACCTTGCTGGAGTCGGGCCACAGTACGATCATGGCCGCGATCGCTCCACCGGCAATCACCAGGACGATCGCCGTGAGCATGGCAGCGAGACGGCGCCGGGGCGGGCCGTAGTCGGGAGTCTCGTGCGAATGCGAATGTGCCACGATGAAAGAGTGCCACGCGACGACACAGAGCCTGAGCAACTTCCCGGAGGTGTTGGCGGCGTCACACGCATGGGTCGCACCGTCAGGCGCCCCACCGGGCCGTGGACTCCTGCGGTCCACGAGTTGCTGGGATACCTGCACGAAAACGGCCTCCGCGGCATCCCCGAGGTGCAGGGCATTGACGACGAGGGACGCGAGATCCTCGAGTACGTCGAGGGACGCGGCGTGCCGGTCGACCGTGAGGTCGTCCTCGACACCGTGCTCGTCGAAGCGGTCACCTGGCTCCGTGACTTCCACGATCTGGTCGAGGGGTTCCGGCCCGATGGAGTCCGCACCTGGCGCGCGGCGGGCGAGGTCGAGCTGTCGGCCGATGAGATCATCTGCCACCACGATCCGGGTGCGTACAACTGGATCATCCAGAGCGGCCATTTCGTCGCGATGATCGACTGGGACATGGCCGGTCCGGGGCGACCGATCGACGACCTCGCATTTCTTGCGTGGACCGCGATCCCGCTCTATCGCGAGATCCCGATCGAGGACGTCGTACGCCGGCTCGACCTGCTGGTTGACGCCTATGGCGAGTGGGGACCGATGACCGTACTCGAAGCGGTGGTGGCGCGTATGACGACGGCGAGTGACCGAATCGAAGCAGGTCAGGCGCGTGGCGAGGAAGGCTTCCTCAACCTGGCCAAGGTCGGCGAACCGCAGCGCACCCGTGACCGGGTCGAGGCCTTCCGGGCGCGCATCGCCGAGATTGACGCCGCGCTGTGACGGACGTGCCAGCGCTTGCGGCGTCGTTGCGTCTCGAACCACACCCCGAGGGTGGGTGGTTCCGGCAGACCTGGGCATCGCCGGTGATGGTCACTCTCCCGGATGGGCGGGTGCGACCGACGGCGACCCTCATCTACTTCTTGCTGCCGGCCGGCGAGGCCTCAGCCTGGCATCGGGTCGCCTCCGATGAGCTCTGGGTGTCGCACGGCCGCGGCGCGGTCACCCTCGAGCTTGGTGGAGACGGGGACGCGCCGGTCGGCGAGACGGTCACGGTGCTCGGGACAGATCTGGCATCCGGCGAAGAGCCACAAGTGCTGGTGCCGACCGGCGTGTGACAGCGCACCCGGCATTCGCAGGCTGACGCGTTGGTGAGCTGTCTGGTGTCGCCGGGATTCGACTTCGACGACTTCGAGCTTGCCTGAATCAGCGCGAGACCACGACAGGGTTGCCGAAGGCCGTGCTCACGGTGTCGGCATACATCACCGAATCGGGTGCCCGGTCGACCACTCCCGGCAGCCCGGCAGCGGCGACGAGGCCGTCGTCGAGGTGCTCGACGGTCGCATCGTGCAGGGGCCAGGGGTGGTGGTGGTTGGGGATCCAGAGCGTACGTCCGAGGTAACGCGTGTGCAGGCCGAACCGCGCCGTGATGAACAGTTCGATGGGTGACGGATCGATGATCGGCCGGCCGATCCGTACGGTGATGCGACCACCAACGCGTCGCGGCCCGGGGAAGCGGCGTCGAGTCGTGTACTCGATGACGTCGCCGTGCTGGGCGATGCGCATCCTGGCCCACATGTAGGGCGTTGCGAACGCGGCACGGGCGCCGAGCATCACGGCGAGCCGCGACGTCTCGAGGGAGCGGAACACGATGCCGTGGTGGCCTTCATCGTCGACCGTGTAGAGCCGCACGTTGGTCTCCGCGAAGTCGCCGAAATACGGCACGGCCGGTCCGCGCCCGAATCCCGCGCGGCGCATCTCGAACGGGATCAGTCCGACGTAGGTCACGCCGTCGAGCGTGTCGGGCCGGGTGGCTGCGGGGATGAGCGGCGCGACGAGCGCCGGGTCGACGGCCCAGTGGATGAACGTCAGGCGGGTCCAGTCCTGTCGAAACAGCCGCATCCCGCTCAATTCGCGGGGGACAGGATTGAACGCGGTCACACCTTCAGTGTTCACGCCTGCGGACTGCGACGACAGGATCGACGACAACTATTGCGTCACACGTCCGAGCCATTGCGACGTCAGGTCGTTGGCGAACTTTCGGCCGGGGTCGAGGCCGCCGGCGAGGCGCGCGAAGTCGTTCAACCGCGGGTATGCGACCAGCAGCCGTTCGCGATCGGTCTCAAACACCTTGCCCCAGTGCGGCCGGGCGCCGAACGGTGCAAGCGCCGAGTCGAGGTCTGGCAGCAGCGCCGATACCTCGGGGAAGTGCTGGCGCCAGGTGAAGTGGAACGCCACACAGTCGGTGCTGTGGCTGGGGCTCAGCCAGAGGTCGTCGGCGGCGATCGTGCGGATCTCGGCGATGAACAGGTGGGGTTCCATGCGCGGAGCCAGCGCGCGTACGGCCTCGATCGCCTCGAGGGCGTGAGCGCGGGGCATGAGGTATTCGGTCTGCAGCTCCTCGCCGTTGCTCGGGGTGAAGCCGAGTTGGAAATGTGGCAGCCGGTCCCACCAGGGGCCGGGCACGCCGAGTTGAACCGTCGCGACCTCGCCCGGCCCGTCGGGAAGTGGGTGGTGCGGTCGCGTCGCCGGGGTGGCGCCGAACAGATCAGGGCGCGCGTTGAAGTCGTCGACCCGGGACTTGAGCCAGGCGGTGAGGCCGTGATCGGACCAGTCGGTGAACAGGCTGACGCTGTAGGCGCTGGAGGTGATGGCGTCGAAGTTCTCCGCGAGGGCGGCCCAGCTCAGGTGATCGTAGACGTCTTGGCGCACCTCGTACGTCGGCACGATGTCGAGCGTCACGTGGGTGACGACGCCGAGGCAACCGAGCGAGACGACCATGCCGGCGAAGTTGGTGTCGTCTCGTCGACTCGTCAGGGTCGACCCTTCGGCCGTGATGAGCTCCAGCCCCGCGACCGCGGTTGCCAGGCTGCCGTTTCCGACGCCTGAGCCGTGGGTGCCGGTGGCGATCGCGCCGGCGATCGAGATGTGCGGGAGAGAAGCAAGATTCCGCAATGCCCAACCCTGGCGATCGAGCTCCTCCACGATCTCGCCGTAGCGAAGACCCGCAGGCACCCTGGCCGTACGTGCTCCGGTGTCGATCTCCACCGCGCCGGTCATCCGCACGACCGAGATCTGGATGCCAGTGGTGTCGGCGATGCGGTTGAACGAGTGACGGCTGCCCAAGGCCCGAACGGCCGGCGCTGCAGCCACGATTTCGGCCAGCTCCTCGATTGACTCCGGCTCGCGGAGCTCCGTTGCCGAGTAGGTGATGTTGCCTGCCCAGTTCTTCGCCATGGGTTCAGTGTGCCGCCTGCTGGTCGGGCTCAACGCAGCGCGATATGTTCTCGCCCATGAGCGAGCGCGAGCGAGTGAATCATGGGACCGGGGTCATGCCGCTGTCGCCGTATCGTGGGTTATAGACGGAGGCTGCGGTATGAGTGCGATCTACTTCGACGCCGATGATGATGCCGTCGAGCTGATGACGGCGCTCGAGGCCGAGGGCTATGCGACAACGCTCCGGCGCGAGGCATTTGCCGGAGAGGACGATTCCGCCGACCACGCCTGGGTGCTGCTGGTCGAACCCTTTGACGACCGTGTCATCGAGATGGTTGACGTCTACGGCGGCTGGATGCCCGGCGACGAGCACCTGCCCGCCGAACCGCTCAACCTCCCCGGCGAACCAAAACGCCTCAAGGACTAGGCGTCGTTCGGGACGCCGAGGGCGTTCTTGAGGAAGTCGATCTGCAACAGCTTGAGGTTCTCGGCGACGACCTCCTGCGGAGTCATGTGAGTGACCCCGGAGAGCGGCAGCACCGTGTGCGGCCGGCCCGCCGCGAGCAAGGCGGATGACAGCCGCAGCGAGTGGGCGGCCACGACATTGTCATCGGCAAGGCCGTGGATGATCATCAGCGGTCGTTCGAGGCCAGGCGCCAGGGGCAGCAGCGAGTTGGCGTCATAAACGTCCGGCTGAGTGGTGGGATCGCCGAGATAGCGCTCGGTGTAGCAGGTGTCGTAGAGCCGCCATTCCGTCACGGGTGCGCCAGCGACCGCCGCGTGGAACACGTCGGGGCGTCGGAGCACGGCCAGCGCGGCGAGGTAGCCGCCATATGACCAGCCGGTGATGCCGACACGGGTGGTGTCGATGTCGTCGGGGTACTGCTCGGCAACTGCGGCGAGCGCGTCGACCTGGTCATCGAGGGTGACCCCGGCGAAGTCGCCCTGCACTTCACGCTCCCAGTCATAGTCACGCCCCGGGGTGCCCCGGCCGTCCGAGACGATGACGCAGAATCCCTGGTCAGCCAGCCACTGGGCCTCGAGAAACACGCGGGCGGAGGCGAGTACGCGTTGGGCGTGAGGTCCGCCATACGGATCCATCAACACTGGCAGTCGAGTCGAGCCTGGCTGGTGATCACGAGGGAACAGCACGGCCGTGCGCAGATCGCGCTTGCCGGCCTGCAACATCTGGACGCGTGGTTCGTGCGGTGCCGGCTCGGCCACGACTCGGATCTCGGCGGGCTCCTCGCCCTCACGGTGCACGAACACCGTGGTGCCGACCTTCTCGAGCCCTGACCGGGTGATGACCGTGGTCGGGCCGCCGATCAGCGCGCCGTGCACGGCCGCCCCCTCGGTGATCAGGGTGACGGAGCCGTCGAGGCCGAAACGCACGACCTGCACCTCGGTGGCCTCGTGCGAGGCGGTGGCGACGACACAGTCCTCGAAGACATCGACGATCCCGCGGACCTGCCACTCGTCCGGGGTGATGGGCGAGCCGTCGACGACAACGCGACGCCAGCCGTCGACGTCCTCGACCGTGACGAGTCGACCACCCGGCGCAAATCTCGGCGCCGAGGACAGTTCGACCCAGGCACGGTCGGTCAGCTCGCGGATCACCTCCGTACGCCCAGAGGCCACGTCGACGGTCAGGATCTGGGACGACCGCTGGTCGCGGCTCAACACCTGGATCACCGGGTCGCCGTGCGAGGTCCAGGTCACCCGCCCGAGATATTCGTATGCCGCGCGGTCCCACTCGACCTCGGTGCGGTTGCCGTCGAGGTCGACGTGCCACAACGTGACGAGTGAGTTGGGGGTGCCGGCTGCGGGATAGTGCCGGGCGACGGGCTCGCGGTCAGGGTGCTCGGGGTCGGCGATGTGCCACGTCTGCACGGGTGCGTCGTCGAAGCGCTCGACCAGCAACGACTGACCATCGGGCGCCCACCAGAAGCCGCGGAAGCGGTCCATCTCCTCGGCCGCGATGAACTCGGCCTGACCCCATACCTCGGTGTCGGACTCGGCGGAGACCAGCGCGCGCTCGCCCTTCCCATCCACACCAATCACCCGGAGCGCGCTCCCGGAGGCGTAGGCGATCAGCCGGCCGGTGGGGTCGAGGCGGGGATCGATGACTGCCCCGACGCTCGGCAAGGAGTGCACGGCCTTGACGCCGAGGTGCACGGACCAGAGCTGGCCCGACAGTGCCAAGCAGGCCCAGCGACCGGTGTCGTCCTCGTCGTAGGCCACGACTCCGGCGGCCGATTCGCGACTGCGCTCACGGCGGGATCGCTCCTCCGCGGACAGCTCCTCACCGGCCTCGCCCAGCAGGGCGTCCGGGTCGACGAGCAGGGTCTCGGTCGCTGTCGCGACGTCGTACTCCCACAGCTGACCCGTGCGGGTAACCCCATCAGGTGTGCGGATGAATCGGACCGTGCCGCCATCGGGCGAGATCGTGAGATTGCGCGGTATGCCGAGGGTGAATCGCAATGTGCGAGCGGCCAGGCGGGGGTAGGACACGGTCATCTCTTGATCCAACCATGTCGCCTGAGCCCGCTGTCTGGGAGGATTCCGGCATGCGGCCGCCGCGGACGACCTCAGTCGAGAAGGCCGAAGAGGATTGGGGCCTGACCAGTGGTCTGTGCGCGACCCTGGCCACGATCGGCATCGACGTGGCGACCGGTGTCCAGCTGGCCGGCACCTACGCAATCGGTGCGATTGTCGCGTCGATGTTCACCACGACTCGGCGGACCGCCGTGGTGGCTCTCGTCTCCATCGTGGCCGCCGTCGGAGCAGGCGCGTGGCATGACTCCTTCGGCGCCCGCGACTGGACGGTCCGAGTCATCGTCTGCGCGGTCACGGCTTTGCTGGCGGTATGGTCCGCTCACAATCGCGGGAGGCGTGAAGCGCGACTCACCCGCATCACCGCGATCGCCCAGACCGCCCAGGAGGCCGTGCTGCGGCCGCCACCAGCCTCGATCGGTCCGCTCGACGTCGCGGTGAGATACGTGTCAGCCGCGCAGGACGCGATGGTCGGCGGCGATCTGTACGAATTCGTGGCGACCCCGTCGGCAACTCGGCTGATCATCGGTGACGTGCGAGGCAAGGGACTCGACGCAGTCAGAACGGCCGCGACGGCGTTGGGTGCATTTCGCCAGTCCGGTTACAAGGAGCCCGATGTCGCCGCCGTGGCGCGGGCCCTTGACGATGTGATCGGGCGCGTTGTCGAGGACGAGGAGTTCACCACCGCCCTGGTGGCCGAGTTCGGCGAAGACGATGTCACATTCGCCAATTGCGGCCACCACCCGCCGTACCTGATCCGGCGCTCGAAGGGTGTGCTGCTGGACACCGGCCCGACGACGCCACCGCTGGGTCTGGGTGCAAATCCCGGGCTGACCGTCCATACCGTCGTGCCGGGCGATCGGCTGCTGTTCTACACCGACGGGCTGGTCGAGGCGCGCAACCGCAAAGACGTGTTCTTCCCGCTCGAGCAGCACCTGGCGCAGCTGGGGACCGGCGACCTTGACGATGCCCTGAGGGTCTTGGTCGAAGCGCTCAGAAAGTATCTCGGCGGGCACATCCGGGACGACGTCGCGCTCGTCCTCGTGCAGATTCGGGAATCCCCGACCGTGGCCGAGGCGACCGAGACAGGGCCCCCGAAGGCGATACGCGAGTCTCAGCAACGGTCGCGCGACCGGCGAGCAATACCAGAGGGTTGAGCCCCCAGTAGCCTTGAGCCATGACTTCGAGCGATCGCCGCATCCTGCTGGTCCACGCCCATCCGGACGACGAGACGATCGGCAACGGCGCCACGATGGCCAAGTACGTCGCGGAGGGCGTGCAGGTCACGCTCGTCACGTGCACGCTGGGCGAGGAGGGCGAGGTGCTGATCCCGGAGCTGGCGCACCTGGCCGCCGACAGGGACGACACCCTCGGCGAACATCGCATCGAGGAGCTCAACCTCGCGATGAAGGTGCTTGGTGTCACGGACCACCGCTTCCTCGGTGGCCCCGGTCATTTCCGCGACTCGGGCATGAAGTGGGACGACAACGGCGCGGCCACAGTCGCCGATGACACCCGCCCTGACACGTTCTGGCACGCCGATCTGACCGTGGCGGCCAATCTGTTGGTGGAGATCATTCGTGAGGTCAGGCCGCAGGTCGTGGTGACGTACGACGAGTTCGGCAACTACGGCCACCCCGATCACATCCAGGCGCACCGGGTCACGACCTACGCCGTTGCACTGGCCGCCGTACGCTCCTACAAGCCCGAGCTCGGCGAGGCCTGGGACGTGTCCAAGATCTACTGGACGGCGATGTCGAAGTCGCAGGTTGGCGAAGGGATCCGCGCGCTTCGCGCGGCCGGCGACACCACGACATTCGAGGGCTGGGAGCCCGACAACATCCCGTGGGGCAGCAGCGATGAGGAGCTCGACGCCGTGGTCGACGCCAACGACTACGCCGACGCCAAGATGGAGGCCATGAAGGCGCACGCCACACAGATCACCGTCGACGGCCCGTTCTTCGCGCTCTCGAACAATCTGGGCAATCAGGTGTGGGGCACGGAGTTCTACCGCCTGGCCAAGGGCGTACGCGGACCAGTCGGAGCCAACGGCTTCGAGGAAGACCTGTTCGCCGGAATCTAGCGGCTGCCCGACTCCAGTGCTCATACGCGTTGCCCTTGTCATCGTCGGGGCGTACCTCTGCCTTGTCGGCGCCCTCGTGCATCGACAGGCCGCGTACGCCCACGGCGTCACGTGGCCGTGGGGGTTGGTGCTGGTCCTCGGTGCCACGATCGCCGTGGTGCGAGCGGCGATGGGCGTCACCCGTCTGGGCGGAGCCTGGCTCGGCCTCGGCTGGGCAGCGGCGCTGACGGGGCTGCAGCTGTGGTACCAGTACTCGCCCGGCCACAGCTATCTCGTCACTACCGACTGGCTGGGCTGGGCGTTCATCGCCGGATGCCTGGGGGTCATCGTGGTGGGAGCGGTACGAACTCCTAGTCTTGAGCAATGACCGCGGCGGTGGAGACCAGTGCGGTTCGCGGCGCGTTGAGTCGGTTCGCCAGCGGTGTGACCGTCGTGTCGACGGTCCTTGACGGCACCGATCACGCCATGACCGCGAGCGCATTCACGTCGGTCTCGCTCGATCCTCCCCTCGTGCTCGTGTGCTCTCACAAGACGAGTCGATTCCACGAGGCGGTGCTCGAGTCGGGCTTCTGGGCGGTGTCGATCCTTGCCGAAGAAGGCCTCGCCGCGTCGGCATGGTTGGCCAACCGTGGACGTCCGCTCGACGACCAGCTGCAGGGTGTTGCCTACCACCGGGAGGCCTCTGGGGCGGCGTTGCTCGACGAATCGTTGTCGTGGCTGGAGTGCACGACCGAGGCCACCCATGACGGTGGCGATCACACGATCCTGGTCGGCGCAGTCACGGGTGCCGGCGTCCGCGACGGCGTCGACGATCCGCTGCTGTACTACCGCTCGCACTACGGCACGATTGTCCGAAGACCGGAGTCGGAGAAGAGCGTCCTGGGGGAGAAAGCATGATCGATCAACCTGATGACGGCGTGAAATCCGACGAGGCTCCGGTTGATCCGGTGCCCGAGACGGATCTCGCCGCAGATCATGTCGCGGACGAGCCGGGCCTGGTCGTCGAGGAGGACGTCGAGTTCGACCTCGGTGACAGCGAGGACGTCGCGTCGGTGGGCGCCCGGGAGGAAGCCGAGGGCGCGGCCGAGCCGCAGGTTGACGCCGAGCCTGGCGCCGAGCCGCAGGCTGAGGTTGACGCCGAGGCTGAAGCCGAGGCAGATCCCGTCGAGGAGCCCGCCAGCGCCGAGGCACCAGTGCTCGAGCGGCTGGAGCCCGATCCACCGCCCGAGCCTCAGCCGGAGCCCGCGCTCGAGACGGCCATCGCGGACACCCCCGATCCCGGGTGGGCCGCCGAACCACCCCTCGGTGACGAACCGCCCCCGCCCAGCGACGACGGCGACACCACCAAGACCCACAAGGGTCGGCGCGCAGTGCTGGGACTCGTCGCCGTCGTTGCGGCCTTGTATGTCGCAGGCTATTTCGTGACCGGCACCCGGATGCCCGCCAACGCCTCGATCGGACCCGTCGACATCAGCGATATGTCGCCGTCCGCGGCCCGTGCAGCGGTCGACAAGGCACTCACGCCGCACGCCGCCGACCCGCTGGTGCTCACCCACGACAACTCCGAGTTCCACATCGCCCCAGCCGACGCCGGCCTGGCCCTCAACCTCGACCGGACGATCGACAAGGCCGGTGGCACACGGAGCTGGAAGCCCGCTGACATCGTCGGGCTGTTCTTCGGCTCGCACAAGACCGCTCCGGCGCTCGACGTCGACAACTCGAAGCTGCAGAGCGTCATCAGCTCGATCGGCGCGACGGTCAACAAAGATGTCGTCGAGCCGCAGATCACCTTCCCGAAGGCCAAGCCGCAGGCCCGTGCACCCAAGCCAGGGCTCACCGTCAGCCGCGCTGACACCGCGAGTGCAATCCGTGCGGCATATCTCGTCAGCACCAAGCCGGTCCACGTCGCGACGTCCGTGGTCGAGCCGACCGTCGATGCCGAAGCGCTCGACGCGGAGATGACGTCGTACGCCAAGCCAGCGGTCAGCGGCCCCGTCACGATCGCGGTTGGCGCGAAGAAGGTCTCGCTGCCGGTCACGGCCTATGCGCCTGCACTGGTCGTACGCGTCGAGAGCGGCAAGCTGACCCCATACATCGATCCCAAGAAGCTGGCCGGCCCGCTGACGAACAGCACCACGGGCATCGGCACCAAGGCCGTGGACGCGACGGTGCGCATCGAGAACAACAAGCCGGTCGTCGTCCCGGGCAAGCCGGGAGTAGGCCTGCAACCTGCTGAAATGGCCCAGAAGCTGCTCCCCGTGTTGGCGAAGTCCGGCGACGACCGCAAGGTCACGATCAAGGCCAAGGTCGTCGAGCCGCTGCTCACCACGGCTGACGCCAAGGCGCTCAAGATCACCCAGCGGATCAGCAGCTTCGAGACGGATTTCCCCTACGCGCCTTACCGGAACCAGAACCAAGGACGCGCGGCGCAGCTCATCAACGGCACGATCCTCAAGCCGGGGGAGACGTACAGCATGAACAAGACCGTCGGCGAGCGCACGGTGGCCAACGGCTTCACGGTGGGTACGGTCATCAACGGCGGCGTGTTCCGCGAGGAGCTCGGCGGCGGCGTCTCACAGGTCGCGACCACGACGTACAACGCCGGCTTCTTCGGCGGCATGGTCGACGTCGAGCACCACCCCCATGCGTTCTACATCAGCCGCTATCCGGTCGGGCGCGAGTCAACTGTCTATTGGGGCAGCCTCGACATGCAGTTCAAGAACCCCACCAAGTACGGCGTGCTGATCCGCGCCTGGGTCGTGCCGGGCACCGCGTCGTCGGCCGGTCAAATGCACGTCGAGCTGTGGAGCACCAAGGTGTGGGACATCAAGGCAGGGCTGTCGGCCAAGCGAAACTTCCGCTCGCCGGGCACGCAGTACGACGACACCAACAAGTGCGTGCCGCAGGATCCGGTCGGCGGATTCGACGTCGACGTCTACCGCTACTTCTATCGCCCCGGATCCAGCATCAAGGTCAAGTCCGAGACCAAGACGGCGCACTACCAAGCGGCCGACCACGTCATCTGTGGCAAGAAGCCCTAGCTGGGCGGCTCGACGTAGCGGTAGTCGTGATGATCGACGAATCCGTACGCCTCGTAGAGCGCGAGCGCAGCCTCATTCGACCGCATGGTCTGCAGATAGGCCTTGTCGGCACCACGCTCGACCGCCCAGGCGAGTGAGGAGTCGACGATGCGGCGAGCGAGTCCCTGCCGCCGACGCTCTGGCACGACCTCGACGCACGCGAGGCCGGCCCATTCGCCGGTCACGACGACCCGACCGATCGCGACCATCGGGGCACCGATCGAGACGAAGCCGACAGTCGGCGGCGCCTCCATCACGGCCCGGGCAGCGACCGGATCGTTGACGCGTCCGTAGTGGTCGAGCCATTCATCGTCTGCCGTGGCGCTGATGCGGGCGTCGGGGTCGGCGTCGTACGCCGGTTCGAGGTCGGCGACCTGCACGACGGCGCCGCCGAAGTAGCCCGCCATCGGCCGCCAACCGGCAGACGCGAACGCCTGATCGCGGGCCGAGCCGAGAACGACCTGCGCCAGAGCCGGGAGGGAACGCTCAGCATAGAAGCCACTGACCCGCTCGAGCGCAGCATCGAACGGGACGTCGGGGGAGCCGTGCACCGCCACGGAATTGGCGCGTCCGGTGAAGCCGCCTGACGCGCGGAGCTCCCATTCGCCGAGCGGCACGGACTCGATCGCCGGCCACCCGCGCGAGGTGATGCGGGTCAGCTCCGCTGGGTCTATCGCGGAAGCGCCGCGGCGTCGCAGCGGACGGTCCGGCACGGCCTTCCAGGTCACCACCGAGGCGAGCGGGATGACGACCGTACGACCGTCCCGCTGCTCGACCGTGACCGAGTGGGAATCGGCTGCAAGTA
>JAOPXO010000150.1 GCA_025965115.1 Aeromicrobium sp. | reverse complement strand
TCAAGGCCGGCATCGTCGATGTCGAAGGAGTAGGAGTCCTTCATGATGAACTCGCGGCCCCGCAGGATACCGGCTCGCGGACGCGCCTCGTCGCGATACTTCGTCTGGATCTGGTAGAGGCTGAGCGGCAGGTCCTTGTAGGACGAGTAGAGGTCCTTGACCAGCAGCGTGAAGAACTCCTCGTGAGTCGGACCGAGCATCATGTCGTTGCCCTTGCGGTCCTTCAGTCGGAACAGGCTGCTGCCGTACTCGGTCCAGCGACCCGTCGCCTCATAGGGTTCGCGCGGCAGCAGCGCCGGGAACCGCACCTCCTGGGAGCCGATCGACTCCATCTCCTCGCGGATGATCCGCTCCACGTTGGCAAGGACCTTCAGGCCCAGCGGGAGCCAGGAGTAGATACCAGGGGCAACACGGCGTACGTAGCCAGCGCGCACCAGCAGGCGGTGGCTTGGAACCTCGGCATCCGCCGGATCGTCTCGCAGGGTTCGCAGGAAGAGCCGGGACATACGCATGTGTCGACCCTAGCGGGACGCACGACGACGCCGAACGTTAGGAGCGGGCCGCCTTGAGCGCGATCCGGATCAACGGGAACTGAAGGGGAAGGCGAAGCACGGTGCCGAGTGTGAACCACCAGGGCTTGCGCCGGTCACGCGCGGAGTCGATCGTCATCTGGACATTGGCGGGGAACACCGCGGCGAGCAGGCCGGCCGAGCCGAGACCGCCGAGCCGGCGCGTGCGCGGGTGCAGAAGCATCCCGCCCAGTGCAAGCTCGGCGACACCGGAGACGTAGACCAGCTCGCGCTTGTGCGGCAGCGGCTTCGGGACGATCGCCTCGTACGGGCCGGGCTTTGCGAGGTGGAGGATGCCGGACACCGCGAAGATGCCAGCCAGGATCTTGATGTCTCGGCTCATGGAGTGAGCCTAAGCGCGGACAGAGCCATCGGCTTGATGGGTGTCGAGGGCCGGGCATCCCAGGTCTGATTGTCGGTGATGGTGACCTGGACTCGCGGCCTGGCGATCGAGACACCGCGCGCACCGCTCATCGTGAGAGTGAACTCCTTGGCCGTGTTGGGCATCGGGTCCGGGAACACCCGCAGGAAGACGGTCACCGACCGCTCTCCGCGCGGCACCGTGACCTCTTGGTCAACTCGCCGGAAATCGAACCCTTCCTTCGCCGTACCAGCCACCGATCGCAGGCGGAAGACCGCGTCGACGAGTGCCATCGAGTCGAGCTTCAGCGTCACGGGGACGCGGACGGGACCCTCGCGCCCCTCGTCGGTCGTCACGGGCTTGACGGCGAGCTTGGGGGTCCGCGCCATGCTCTCCAGCGGCACCAGGCAATAGCCCTTCTTGCGAAGTCCGGAGATGATTCCGGGCACTGCCTTGAGAGTGCTCGGAGTGTTGATGACGGCGTCGTGCATCAGGATCACGTTGGCCTTGTGTGGCCGCAAACCCTTCAGCGCGGCCTTGCGAATGCGCGAGGCGCTGATGCCGGTCCAGTCTTCGGTGTCGATCGTCCACAGCTCGGGCTGCAGGTGCTGTCGTCGGGCGATCTTGCGGACCCGCGCATCGTCGTCGCCGTAGGGCGGCCTGAACAGGCCGGGGGTGTGACCGCTCGCTGCCCGGATGGCTCGCTGGGTGCGGGAGAGCTGTCGATCGACCTTGTGGCTGCTCTGCCGGGTGAGGTCAGGGTGGTCCCACGAGTGATTTTCGACCGCATGCCCATCCCGTGCGGCGTTGCGAACGATCGACGGGAATCGCTGGACGTTCTTGCCCTGGACGAAGAATGTCGCCTGCGCATGCTCGTGACGAAGGATCTTCAGCAGCCTGGGCGTGTAGTCCCTGCTCGGCCCGTCGTCGAAGGTGATCGACACCTCGCCCTTCGGGCAGTGGAAATCGGGAGGGATGGACGCAGCCGCCGGACCGGCCATGCTCACCACGAGGACGGCAGCCCCGAGAGCGGGAGTCAATCGGCGGAGCACGTCAACGATGCTAGCCGCTGACAAGGCGGCTTCAGAGCAGGATCGACGCGAACGTCTCGGTGTGGTCGAACCCCACCCGTTCATAGGCTCGCCGCGCTGCGGTGTTGTGGTCATTGACGTACAACGTGACCACCGGAGCCACGGTCGCGCGCACCTGCTCGACGACCGCGGCGACAGCCGCCGCAGCGATGCCCTGGCCACGCAGATCGGGGCGCACGTAGACGCCCTGGAGCTGACATGCGTAGGCGGTCGCGGCACCGACCTCGGTCTTGAACACGACTTCGCCGTCCTCGATGATGGCAAATGCCCAGCCCTGGGTGATCAGCTGGGCGACGCGAGCGCGATAGCCACTGCGATTGCCAACCTCCGGGTCGACGCCGACCTCTTCGGTGAACATCGCGACGCAGGATGGATAGACGGTGTCGAACTCGTCGAGGGCGACCTTCCGAACCCTCGGGTCCGGGGTGATCGGACTGTCGTGGTCGAGCACCATGAACGGCTGGTCGAATCGCGGCGACCGGGCGGGACCCCAATGCGGTTCGAGGCGTTCCCACAGCGGCAACACCGCCGAACGCGGTCCGACGATCGACGACGGGCGTACGTTCTGGCGCAGCGCCTGGTCGGCGAAGGCGTCGATTGCGCGGGGTGTTGCCTGCACGGGCACGACATTTGCTCCGGCATGACAGGCGGAGACCAGCTCGCCATCCTCGAAGTAGCCCCAAATCTCGCCCCCGAGCCACCGCGCCTGCAGCTTCGTAGCATCGACCCGGTTCCGGACGAACAGATTGACCAGCGGATCGCGGTCGAGAAGGGCGTGCAGGCTGGGCAGATCGCGGGCGGTCAGGGCGCGCAGCTGCGTTGTCGTGTCGAGCACCGTGCATCCCCTCCTCGATCTGGGTGAGATCAGCGTACTTGCGAAGGAGGCCGAACGCTCAGCTGACGGAGACGGCCGCCGAGGAGCCTTCGATCGGCTCCATGCCTTCGGCAAGCCGCATGGCTTCCTCGATCAGCGTCTCGACGATCTTCGACTCGGGAACGGTCTTGATGACCTCACCCTTGACGAAGATCTGGCCCTTGCCATTGCCGGACGCCACACCGAGATCGGCCTCACGTGCCTCACCAGGACCGTTGACGACACAGCCCATGACGGCAACGCGCAGTGGAACCTCGAGCCCTTCGAGGCCTGCGGTGACCTGCTCGGCCAGGGTGTAGACGTCGACCTGCGCCCGGCCACACGACGGGCACGACACGATCTCGAGCTTGCGTTCGCGCAGGTTCAGGGACTGCAGGATCTGGATGCCGACCTTGACCTCTTCGACCGGAGGAGCCGAGAGCGAAACGCGGATCGTGTCACCGATGCCCTTGCTGAGCAGCGAGCCGAAGGCCACGGAGCTCTTGATCGTGCCCTGGAACGCCGGGCCGGCCTCGGTGACTCCGAGGTGCAGCGGCCACTCGCCACGCTCGGCGAGCATCTCGTACGCCTGCACCATCACGACCGGGTCATTGTGCTTGACCGAGATCTTGAAGTCGTGGAAGTCATGCTCCTCGAACAGCGACGCCTCCCACACGGCGGACTCGACGAGCGCCTCGGGCGTGGCCTTGCCGTATTTGTCGAAGATGCGCTTGTCGAGCGAGCCGGCATTGACCCCGATGCGGATCGAGACGCCGGCGTCCTTGGCCGCGCGCGCGATTGCGCCGACCTGGTCGTCGAACTTGCGGATGTTGCCCGGGTTGACGCGCACAGCAGCGCAGCCGGCGTCGATCGCCGCGAAGACGTACTTGGGCTGGAAGTGGATGTCGGCGATGACCGGCAGCTGGGAGTGCTCGGCGATCTCCTTGAGCGCGTCAGCATCGTCTTGGCTGGGGCAGGCCACCCGCACGATGTCGCAACCGGCGGCGGTGAGCTCGGCGATCTGCTGGAGCGTGGTGTTGACGTCGGAGGTCAACGTCGTCGTCATCGACTGGACAGACACCGGGGCGTCGCCGCCGACGTCGACCTTGCCGACCTTGATCTTGCGGGTCTTGCGCCGTGGCATCAACACCGGCGGGGGCATTGCCGGCAGGCCGAGGTCCGTCATGT
>JAOPXO010000146.1 GCA_025965115.1 Aeromicrobium sp. | reverse complement strand
GTGATCGCGTTGGCGACCTGCTGCATGATCATGGTCTTGCCGGCCTTGGGCGGCGAGACGATCAGACCGCGCTGGCCTTTGCCGATCGGTGCGACCAGGTCGATGACGCGACCGGTCAGTCCGCCTGCCTCGCCCTCGAGGCGCAGGCGCTCTGAGGGGTAGAGCGGGGTCAGCTTGGCGAATTCGACGCGCTTGACGCTCTCGTCGACCGTCATGCCGTTGACCGACTCGATCTTGACCATCGGGTTGAACTTTTCCTTGCGCTCGCCCTCACGGGGCTGACGCACCTGGCCGATGACGGCATCGCCGCGGCGAAGGCCCCATTTGCGGACCATCGTCAGTGAGACGTAGACGTCGTTCTCGCTGGGGAGGTAGCCGGTCGTACGCACGAACGCGTAGTTGTCGAGGATGTCGAGGATGCCGGCAGCGGGCACCAGGACGTCGTCCTCGGTGTAGGTCGGCTCGGCGTCCATGCGTCCGCCGCCCTGGTTGCGGTTGCGTCCGCGACGGTTGCGACGACGGCCGGTGCCGAACTCGTCGTCCTCGTCGAAGTTGTTGCCGCCCCCGTTGGCATTGCCGCCGGAGTTCTGGCTGCGGTTGTTGTTGCCGCCGCCGGAGTTCTGGTTGCGGTTGTTGTTGCCGCCGCCGGAGTTCTGGTTGCGGTTGTTGTTCTGGTTGCGGTTGTTGTTCTGGTTGCGACGCTGGTTGCCGTCGTCATCGGACTCGTCGACGTCTTTGGAGCCGGCGTCCTTCGCGTCTGCGTCCTTCGCATCGCTCTTGGACTCGCCGTTCTTCGACTCGCGCTGGATGGGAGCGTCGACCTGCTCGGCCGCGGCGTCGCCCTTGGCGGTGTCGATCTTGCTCGGCGCGGCGCTGGCGACAGCGGCCTTGGTCGAGGTGCCGGCGTCTCCGCGGGCGATCTTGATGGCGTCGATGAGAGCGCCCTTGCGCATCTTGTCGGCGCCGCTGATGCCGAGGCCCCCAGCAATTTCCTGGAGCTCGGCGAGCACCTTGCCACCCAGTCCGCCGCCAGATTTCTTAGGGGCGTCCGATGCTGCTTCTGCATCCGGAGCGAGGGTGTCAGGTGTCGTGGTGGTTTCAGTCACGTGTTTTCCTTAGATGAGGCCACAGGCCAGCGGCCGGGAGATACCCGAAACGCGCGTTGGCTTGCCCGTATCCGACGGGCGGCTTGGATGGCACTACTACTTGCTTGTCACTGTCGGGGAGTATGAACTCGACTCCGACTCATCAACCATAACACCATGAGTTCCCTTGGCATTCCAGTTGGGTTCATGTTGCGAGGATTCTCGCGCCCTCCGAATCGACGCCCAGCTCGAGCACATTCCATCCCTCCGGAGCACGCCCTGCCAGGCCATGACCGAAGGCCAGAACAGCGGGTCCGGCACCCGAGATGATCGCCGCGATTCCGTCGACGCGGAGCTCCTGCATCAACGCGTACGAATCGGGCATCGCGCCGGATCGGTACGACTGGTGGAGTCGGTCGTCGGTGGCCGCCAACAGTCGGTCGGGCGCAGAGGTCAGCGCGACAACCAGCAGGGCGGCACGGCCGGCGTTGTGGGCGGCATCGCGGTGCGGCACCTGCTCGGGCAGCAGCCCCCGAGCCTTCTCGGTCGACACCGCGCCGGGCGGTACGAACACGGTCACGTCGGTAGCGGAGTCGAGGCGTTCGACACACGCGGCCGCTCCGTCGAGCCAGGCGATCGTGAGTCCGCCGAACACGGCCGCGGCCACGTTGTCGGGATGACCTTCGAGGTCAGCGGCCAGCTGATAGGCCGCGGAGTCGCCGAGGCGCGCTGCTCCGTCGTCGACGAGTCCCCGGGCCAGCATGATGCCGCTGACGATCGCTGCCGCCGATGAACCCAGTCCACGGCCGTGCGGGATCGCATTGCGGAAGTGAAGCCGAAGGCCCCGCGGTCGCTCGCCGAGGACGTCGAAGGCGGCATGCATCGCCCGCACCACGAGGTGTGTCTCATCGCGCGGGACACTGTCGGCTCCCTCGCCCTCGACGGTGAAGTGCAGGTCTCCTTCGACCTCCCCGTCGGTCGACTCAGTCACCTCGCCGGTGACGTCGTCATAGAGAGTCAGCGCCAGGCCGAGGGCATCGAAGCCCGGACCGAGGTTCGCGCTGGAGGCCGGAGTACGTACGGAAACTGGTCCGGCGACGAAGCTCACGCGAGACCCGCGGCAGCCGCGGCGGCGTCGACATCGACCTCGATGACCGAGTCAATGATCGAATCGATCCCGGAGAGCGCGGTCTCGGTGTCCTTGAGCCCGTGGCCGGTCACCGTGACGCTGATCAGCTGGTCAGGCTCGACCTCGCCACGTGCCGCTGCGGCGAGCAGGCCGGCGACGCCCGCGGCGGACGCCGGCTCGACGAAGACGCCATCTCTCGACGCGAGGTCGCGCTGCGCCTGCAGGATCTGGGCGTCTGACACGGCGGCGATGCGACCGCCCGACTCATCACGCGCGGCGACCGCGAGGTGCCACGAGGCGGGGTTGCCGATGCGGATCGCGGAGGCAATGGTCTCCGGGTGCAGAACGGGTGCGCCATTGACGATCGGCGCCGCGCCCTCAGCCTGGAAGCCCCAGAGGGTCGGGGTCTTCGTGGCGACGCCGGCCTCGGCATACTCCTTGAAGCCCAGCCAATATGCCGAGATGTTGCCGGCGTTGCCGACCGGCAGGACGTGCAGATCGGGTGTCGCGGCCAGCGCATCGACGATCTCGAACGCTGCGGTCTTCTGGCCTTGCAAGCGCATCGGGTTGACCGAGTTGACCAGCGCGACGGGATAGTGCTCGGCCAGACCTCGCGACATCGTGAGGCAGTCGTCGAAGTTGCCGTTGACCTGGATGACCTCGGCGCCGTGCATGACGGCTTGCGCCATCTTGCCCGCGGAGATCTTGCCGTGTGGCACGAGCACGATCGGGGTGAGACCTGCGGACGCGGCGTATGCGGCCATCGATGCGGAGGTGTTGCCGGTCGAGGCGCACACCACGGCCTTCGCGCCCTCGCCGGCAGCGATCGAGATGGCCACCGTCATACCGCGATCCTTGAAGGATCCAGTCGGGTTGTCGCCCTCGACCTTGAGCCAGACGTCGCCGCGGACAATGCCCGACAGCCAGCCGGAGCGTACGAGTGGGGTGCCGCCCTCGCCGAGGGTGATGACCGGGGTGGCGTCGGTGACGGGCAACCGATCGCGGTATTCCTCGATGACACCTCGCCACAGGTGCGCCATCAGAAACCGCCCTCGACCCGCATGACCGACGAGACATCGCGCACCATGTCGAGCCCGCGCAACGCGGAGATCGTCGCCGACAGTGCGGCGTCCTCGGCCTCGTGCGTCACGATGACGAGTTGTGCGTCGAGCCCCGAGCCTTCCTGCCGCACCGTGCGGATCGACACATCGAACTCCGCGAAGGCGTGGGCGACCGTCGCGAGCACGCCTGCGCGATCGTCGACGTCGATCGCCACGTGATAGCGGGTGCGGGCGCGCCCGATGTCGAGCACCTCGAGCTGTGCGTGGGTCGACTCCCCCGGCCCGAACACACCACTGCGTCGGTTGCGGGCGACTGAGACGACGTCGCCGAGCACGGCACTTGCGGTCGGTGCGCCACCGGCGCCCGGGCCATAGAACATCAGCTGACCAGCGGAGACGCTCTCGACGAACACTGCGTTGTAGGCGCCCCGCACGCTCGCCAACGGATGCGACAGCGGGATCATCGCGGGGTGTACGCGTGCAGAGACGGCTGGCCCGTCGGGAGTTTCGCGACGCTCGCAGATGGCCAGGAGCTTGACGACACATCCCATTTCCGCGGCTGACCGGATGTCGGCCGCGCTCACCTCCGAGATGCCCTCTCGGTGTACGTCACTGATGGTCACCCGGGTGTGGAACGCCAGGCCGGCGAGGATCGCGGCCTTCGACGCCGCGTCGAATCCCTCGATGTCTGCGGTGGGGTCGGCCTCGGCATAGCCGAGCCGTTGCGCCTCGTCGAGTGCCTCGGAGAATCCCGAGCCGTTGGTGGTCATGGCGTCGAGGACGAAGTTGGTGGTGCCGTTGACGATGCCCAGTACCCGCTGGACCGAGTCTCCGGCGAGCGACTCACGCAGCGGCCGGACGATCGGGATGGCGCCCGCGACCGCGGCCTCGAAGTAGAGGTCGCGCTCGGCCTTCTCTGCCGCCTCGAACAGGGTCGCGCCGTCTTCGGCGAGCAGCGCCTTGTTGGCAGTGACCACCGACGCGCCATTCTCGAGCGCCGACAGGATCAGCTCTCGGGCGGGCTCGATGCCGCCGATGACCTCGATGACCACATCGATGTCGCCTCGGCCCACGAGACCTGCCGCATCGGTCGTGAACAGGTCGGCCGGCACGTCGAGGTCGCGTTCGCGACCCAATCGGCGTACGGCAATGCCCACGAGCTCGAGAGGAGCACCCACGCGCTGGGCCAGCTCATCGGCATCGCGGGTCAACAATCGCGCGACTTCCGTGCCGACGACTCCGCACCCCAGCAGGGCGACGCGGAGTGGACGGCCGGCAGACCACGAGGATGCGCTCACACTCCAAGGGTATCGGCGCGCCGACTCATCCGTGGCACAGCCCAGAGAAGGCGATCCGACCGCTGCATGGCGGCGACTGGCATAATTCCCGCTACACCGCCGTCGTTGACACCAGTCACCACGAGGGCATTCCGACGCCGTCGTTCATCATCGAGAAAGGCCATCTGTGCGCCTCCCCCGCAAACGAGTCGACCGCATCGCACTCGCGGCGGTCGCCGTGGGCCTGGTCATACTCCTGGTCGCCGGGTTCACGATCTGGCACGGCAACTCGTCTGACTCGTCCGCAAAGTCCCCCCAGGACATCTTCGTGCCCTACGAGACCAACACCCAGGATCTGCAGGGCACTCGTCCTACCCAGGGCAGCACGGGGACCCCGTCAACGACCAAGTCGAGCGACCCGTTCACGAGCGACGCCAACGACCACAAGATGCACCATGTTGTCGTCTCGGTGGTCTCCGACGGCGAGATCTTCGTGGGCTATCGCTACCGCGGCGGACGCAAGGCGACGAAGGTCACCACACGAAGCTATTCGAACACCGCGACCGTGCACGGGCCTCAGCCTCTTGCCCAGGTAGGTGCGCAACTCAAAGGCAGCGCCACCTACGCGACGTGCACCATCACGCTCGACGGAAAACAGGTCGCGAAATCCACCACCAAGGGCGCCGGCTCCGTCGTGGTGTGCACCGCCTGACGCTGCCTCGAAAACCAGCACTGATGCGTCGAGGTCAGGGCTCATGTCGTGGCATCAGCCGGCCGGTCAGCGCGAGAGCGCCTACCAGGAAGACGATCGACAGAGCGAAGACCACCACGTACGCCGTCGTGGCGTCCACCGCGAGCAGCATCGCGAATGTCACTGCACCGATTGCGAGCGCGAGCGACTCCGCGATCGAGTCGCTGATCTGCATCGCGGCGCTGTTGGAGCCCTGCTCCTCGGTCGCCGACAGGTCCAGGAGCAGGACCCCCAAGGTCGAGGTGGCCATGCCCATACCGAGGCCGCCGATCGCCCAGATCACCGCCACGGCTGCCGTCGGCACGGTTGAGCCGAGGGTCATGAACGATGACATGAGACCCACCAGCACGGCGATCGCTCCCAGTCGTACGCGCTGGGGTTTCGCCTCAAGTGCGGTCAGGTTGGCTGCCATCCACGAGCCGGTGAACCACAACACGGCGGCACTGGTCAGGAACAGGCCCGCCTGTGTCGCGCTCAGACCTCGGTGCACCACGAGTGACAGGGGTACGTATGCCTCGACGCCGAAATAGCCGGCGTTGATCAGACTCCGGGTCGCGATGACGCTCGGGAGACCGGGGCGACCGCGCCAGGTGCCGACCGGCAGGAGCCGCGGGGCGTACGTCCAGGTGAGCGTGAACCCGCCGATGAGCAGCACTGGCCACCACGCAATCACGCGCTGGCCGGAGATGCTGATCGCCAGCACACCAATCGCCGCGAGCCCTGACCAGGCGGCTCGACGACGCTGGGAATGCTGCGAGCCGACCGATTCGGCGTCGCCATCAAGTCCCTCGAGCGCATTCCAGATCAACGACAGTGACCCGATCGCGATCACCGGGACCGCGAGGAAGACCCAGCGCCAGCCCCACAACGCCTCGATTCCACCGGCGATCAGCGGACCAACCAACGCCGGCAAGACCCACGCGCTGGTCATCACGGTGAAGACCCGGGGCCGGAGGTGGACCGGGAACACCTGACCGATCGCGACGTACAGGCCGACGCCGATGAACCCCATGCCAAAGCCCTGGATCGCCCGCCCGACAAGGAACACCACCATGGTCGGTGCCATCCCGGCCACGACGAGACCAGCGACGAAGATGCCCACACCACCACGGAGGGCAAGCCGCGGACCATGTCGATCGGTCTGCGGTCCGGCCATTGTCATCGACACGACGGCAACCACCGTGGGCGCCGCGAACGCCAACGCGTACAGGCTGAGTCCGTGCAGGTCACTCGCCACGATCGGCATGACGGTGGCAACGGCCAACGCCTCGAAGCCGACGAGAAATGCGAGCGAGAAGATGCCTGCCACGATCCGTCCGTAGGGGCCGGTCCAGAGCTTTTCGCGGGGCGCGGTTGGTGCGCTCATGTCTCTCCATATGTGGTCGGAAGGCACCAGTCCACAACCTCAAGTACGCTTGAGGTCAACTGGCAGGAGTCGATATGAGCCGCGCGCCGTCTAAACACTCCGAGCTCACCCCGGGTGAGCTCGCGGTCCGTGCAGGAGTGGCAGTCTCGGCGCTGCACTTCTACGAGCGCGAGGGACTGATCGAGAGTCGGCGTACGGCCGGCAACCAGCGCCGCTATCACCGCGATGTCCTGCGGCGGGTGGCATTCATCCGTGTGTCGCAGAGCCTCGGCATCTCGTTGGCACGGATCCGCGAGGCGCTCGACGGGCTGCCGGACAACCGGGTTGCGACGAAGGCAGACTGGGCTCGCCTGTCAGCGCACTGGCGTTCCGATCTCGATGCGCGCATCGACCAGCTCGAGCGGCTTCGCGATCAGCTCGACGGCTGCATCGGCTGTGGCTGCCTCTCGCTCAAGAGCTGCGCGCTCTACAACCCGCAGGACGAGCTCAGTGCGAACGGCCCGGGACCCCGCCGGCTGGTGAGGTCTTAGGCGTCCCGAAGGGTGGACCCGGTCCGACAACCCTGCAATTGACGGTATTTTCTCAGAGACCTATTGACCCGCCGCGACCTTCCGGTCGTCCTCCCGAACAGGGTCCGACGTGACGTACTCCCTTCCGATCGCCGAGCCGAGGCTTGCCGTGATCGAGCTCCCGGCCGCACCGCCGGTGGTCCGTGTCGCCGCACGGTTCCGTAGGCGACGGCTGCCTGCCCTGGTGCTGTTGGTGCTGGGAACGGTGCTGGTCGTCGGGCCGATCGTCGGCGGACTGTTCGTGAAGGTCGCGTCCGGGCAACAGATGATCGACGCGTTCGCGCCCCACCTCACGGTCGACCAGCTGGGACGGTATGACGACGATCTACAGACGCTTCGGACGGGAGCCGCGGCGATCGATGTCGTCTACCAGGATCAGCAGATACCCGCCGGGAAATATCCCGGACTCGACGCCTACCGCACCGACGCGCCCGCGATCGATCAGCGCGCGACCGCACTGCTGAAGCGGATCCGGACCGCCGAACCGGACTACCGACGCGTCGCCTCGATTGGTGGCTTCGATCGGGTCCCGTTCCTCCTCGTCGCCTCGGGTCTCGCATTGACGTACGCCGGCGGCGTCCTGCTCGGCGGACGACGCCAACGCAGCGGTGGCGCCGCGATCCTGGCGTTGGCCGCCGCCGCCGCGCTGATTGCGTACCCACTCGTGAGCGACCTGCCCAGCAGATCTCGGGCCGGCGAGCGGCTGCAGAATGCTCTGGCCCCGGTCATGACCGGGCAGACCGTACGGCAGGAGCAGGATGACTTCGTCGTCCTGGTGACCGCGGTGGGCGAGTTGGACACCGCCTTCCGCAGCGAGCAGCACACCGGGCGTGAGGCGGCAGACCTCAACGCCCTGGTTCGAGCGTGGCCCGAGGTCTCATCCGACCTGGCCGGGCTCGTCGGGGCGATCAACGACAACATCACCAACTACGAAGCGCTCGGCGACCTCGATGACCTGACCAGTGGTGTGGGCTTATCCGGACTGGTCGCCCTGCCTTGGTTCCTCGTCGGAGCCGGCACGGTCGGTGCAGTGGCCGCTCTGGCTGCCTTGAGACGTCCCAGAAAGGAACTGCCATGAGCAACCGAATCCCCACCCGACGTGCGCGGGCCGTAGTGGCGGCGCTGGCCCTCACCCTCACGCTGAGCACGGCTGCGGCGTGCTCCGGCGGCGACTCAAGCGGCGAGGACCAGAAGCGCACGCAGCTCATCGGGCTGGTGCGTCTCACACCGGGCGCCGCCAAGGGAAGCACGCTCACCGGCACCTGGTTCCGGATGATCCAGGTCGGAGGCTCCGTCAAGAACGGTCCCTACATGACGAACGCCAACTCGAAGGCCGACGGCGGCAAGGCGACCCTCCTGCAGCCGGGCTCCTCCGGTGGTCTGCGTCTGGCGGGATACCAGTCCCAGCCGAAGCAGCCATTCGATGCCAAGGGCAACTCATTGGCGAAGGCAATCACCAAGCCGACACCGTTCTTCGGCGTCGCCTTCAGCCTGGGGACGAACCCCGTCGACCCGCAGACCAAGACGAAGGTCGCACCGCCGACGGTGTACGTGAAGGACGGCAAGCTGACTGCCGACCTCTCGTCCTGGGGCGTCACCTGGAACAACCAGGTCTTCAACCAGGGCGCACCCAAGCCGGTGTCCAACACCGGGGCCAAGGCGCCGGGGCAGGCCAAGGCCGAGAAGGTCTGGGACTGGGTCTCGGGCACGTACCTCGAATCGGCTCCGCCGGCGACCATCTCCGGCAAGGGCGCGACCGGCACGTACGACGCCAAGACCGGGAGGTTCGTGCTGGAATGGACCAGCCTGATCGAGGGCGGCCCGTTCAACCGGTTCACCGGCCAATGGCACCTCGAGGGCACGTTCGAGAAGGATGGACGGGCACCGAGTGGCAGCAACTGACGACGCCCGGCTCGGCCTCAGCATCGAGGTTGAGGACGCCTCCAAGGTCCTCGACGGCGTCACGGTCCTCGACGGGGTCTCCTTCGTAGCCCTTCCTGGGCGAGTGACGGCGTTCCTCGGACCCAATGGAGCGGGCAAGTCGACGACACTGCGCGCGATCCTCGGAATCGACCACCTCGACGCGGGCCGAGCGACCGTCGGCGGCAAGCCATTCCGTCAGCATCAGCGTCCCGTCACGGTGGTCGGCGCACTGCTCTCACCGGACTCGGCGCATCCGGGCCGGACGGCACGCGGTCATCTGCGGGTCGTCGCGGCAAGCAATGGCCTCCCACAGTCGGCGGTCGCGCGCGCCGTAGAGCTCGTCGGACTCGGGGACGCGGTCGACCTGCCTTTCGGCCAGATGTCCCTCGGGATGCGGCAGCGGCTCGGTCTTGCGACCGCGCTGATCGGAGATCCGGCAGTCGTGATCCTCGACGAACCCCACAACGGTCTGGACACGGCCGCGATCCGCTGGCTCCGCATCGTCCTTCGCGCTCTTGCGGACGGCGGGCGGACGGTGCTGATCTCGAGCCATCTGATGGCGGAGATCGAACGCGTGGCGGACGACGTCGTGGTGATCGACCAGGGCAGGATCCTGGTGGCCGACACACTCGCCGGCTTCCTCGGAGACGGCGGCCTCTCGCTGGAGGAGCGCTACCTCGCCGAGCTGGACGCATCGTGAGGTCCGCGTGGGTCGCCGAGCTCGTCAAGCTCCTCACAGTTCGCGGGTTCCGCGTCGGCGCGGTCCTCGCCCTCGTCGCGCTCCCGCTCACCTCCTTGTTGGTGGTCTCGACCGGCGGTCTGGGCAAGGCGGACACCCTGACCAGCGGTGCGGCCACCGGCTCGGTGATCGGACTGCTCGGCTTCGGTGCATGGTCCGCAGCGATCGCTGGAAGTGAGTACGTCCACCAGACGATCGCGGTGAGCCTGGCCATCGTGCCTCGTCGACCGGTCCTGTTCGGTGCGAAGATTGCGGCCGCGGCAACGGTGACAGGTGCCGGGACGGCGATCGCTGCACTCGTGTCCCTGCTGCTCGTCCGGACGACCACACCGTCGGGCACGCATCGACTCGGCACGCCGACGACACTGTCGGCCGTTGTCCTGGCCGCCGTCGCGGTCGCCGTGGTGGGTGCCGCACTCGGCCTGCTCGTCCGTACGTCCACCGCGTCGATAGCGATCGTGGCGGCGGCCGTCCTGCTTCCCAAGGCGGCGGCCGGTCTGCTCGGCGGGCTGCAGCCATGGGTGGTTGGGGCGAGTCCCGGAACCGTCATCACCCAGGCGGTGGGCGGTGCTCAGCTGAGCTCCGACCAGACCTATCCCGGAGGGACCCTCCTCGCGGTCGTCACGATGCTTCTCGTTGCCGGCGCGGTAGCGGTGGGCAGCGGCTACGCGTTCAATCGGCGCGACGGCTAAGTCGACAGGCTGACGGCGAGGTTGATCGTCGTCGCGACCACAACCGTGCCGAAGAGGTATGACAGCAGGGCGTGCCGGAGCGCAACCGAACGGAACGCTGTGCTCTCGAGGTCGGTGTCGGCAACCTGGAAGGTCATACCGAGGGTGAACGCCACGTAGGCAAAGTCGATGTAGCTCGGCGCGTCACCGGTGTTGAAGTCGATGCCGCCCGGAGAGGCGTCGAAATACAGCCGCGCATAGCGAAGCGTGTAGAGGGTGTGGATCAGCACCCACGAAAGCGCCACGCTCCCGAGCGCCATCGCGGCGAACACTCCGCTCTTGGCATCGGAGACCGAACGAGCATCAATCAGAAGGAGCGCAACGGCAGCGAGGCTGGCCACGGTTGTCGCAAGGATCAGCAGCTCAGCGACCGCGTGCACGGGATCTTCTCGCACCGCGTGACTGGCCGTGCTCTTGGAATCCATACGGCCGATGACGAGCCAGACCCACGCACTGTAGACGAATGAGGCCGCTGCCCAACCCAGCACGAACGAATGCTCACCGGCACCGGTGACCGCGCTGATGACCCCGACCGCGATGCCCACTATCGCCATGACGACAAGGCGCAGCATCGAGCGGTGCACCATCGGCGGGGCCTTCATCAGCCGACATCAAGCGTGAAGAGGTCGTCCTCGGTCTCGCGGCGAACGATGACGCGTGCCTCACCGTCGCGCACGGCCACGACGGCAGCGCGAGGCACGTGGTTGTAGTTGCTGGCCAGCGATCGGCAGTATGCGCCGGTGCCGGGTACGGCCAGCAGGTCTCCGGCCCGTACGTCCCCAGGCAGGAACTCGTCCTTGACCACGATGTCGCCGGACTCACAGTGCTTGCCGACGACTCGGCTCAAGGTCGCCGGAGCGTCGGACGCGCGCGAGGCCAGCGTGCAGGAGTAGTCAGCGCTGTAAAGAGCGGGTCGGATGTTGTCGCTCATGCCGCCGTCAACCGAGACGTAGCGCCTGGATGCACCACCATCGAGCGCCACGGTCTTGGTCGTGCCGACCTCATAGAGCGTGAAGGTCGACGGGCCGGCGATCGCCCGACCCGGCTCGATCGAGAGGCGGGGTACTGCGACACCCATCGCGGCACACTCGTCGTCGACGATCTTGAGCATCCCGCGCGCCAGGTCTTCGGGTGACGAAGGGTCGTCCTGGGTTGTGTAGGCAATGCCGAAGCCGCCGCCGAGGTCGAACTCGGGCAGCGTGACACCCAGCTCCTTCTCGATGTCGGCGTGCAACCGCAGCACCCTGCGAGCCGCCACCTCGAAGCCATCGGTGACGAAGATCTGTGAGCCGATGTGCGAGTGGAGACCAAGGAGCTTCAGGCCAGGCTCCGCGAGGACGCGCTTCACCGCGTCGCGGGCGTCGCCGCCGGTGATCGAGAAGCCGAACTTCTGGTCCTCATGCGATGTCGAGATGTATTCGTGAGTATGCGCCTCGACTCCCGCCGTGACGCGCACGAGCACCGGCGCGGTGACGCCCAGCTCGGCGGTCAGGTCGCGGAGGCGTTCGATCTCCTCGATCGAATCGATGATGATGCGCCCCACACCGACCTCAAGGGCACGGCGCAGCTCGGCGACCGACTTGTTGTTGCCGTGCAGGCCGATGCGCGCAGGCGGGAACTCGGCCTTGAGCGCCACTGCGAGCTCGCCACCGGTGCACACGTCGAGGTTGAGCCCCTCCTCGGCGATCCAGCGCGCAGTCGCCACGCAGAGGAAGGCCTTGCCGGCGTAGAAGACATCGGCATCCGGGAACGCCTCGTTGAAGCCCCGGGCACGCCGCCGGAAGTCATCCTCGTCCAGGACGTATGTCGGGGTGCCGAACTCGGCGGCGAGATCGAGGACCGACTCACCGGCCACCGTCAGTACGCCGTCGACCTTCGACACCGACGACGCCCAGAGGTGCGGCACGAGCTCATTGGCATTCTCGGGAGCCCGCAGCCAGCCGGGACCACGGTCGCCGGCCTGACCGTGCAGGGCGCCTGCTTCGTGGGAGCGCATCACATACGCTCCGGGGCACTGACGCCGAGAAGTGCGAGACCGTTGCCGAGCACCTGGCGTGTGGCGCTGACCAGCATCAGACGAGCTCGATGCAGATCTGTCGGCTCCTCGTCACCCTTCGGCAGCACGTGGGACACGTCGTAGAACTTGTGGAATGCCGCGGCCGTGTCCTCGAGGTAGCGCGCAACCCGGTGCGGCTCCCGCAGCTCGGCGGCTCGCGCGACGACGCGCGGGTAGCCGGCGAGAGCGCGAAGCAGGGTGCCCTCCTGGTCGATCGTGAGCAGCGAGGGGTCGAACGTCGACTCGTCGATCACGACGCCGAGGTCGACGGCGTTGCGGATGATCGACGACAGCCGCGCGTGGGCGTACTGGACGTAGTAGACCGGATTGTCGCTGCTCTGACTCGCCCACAGGTCGAGGTCGAGATCGATCGTGGAGTCGGTCGAGTAGCGGGCAAGGGCATAACGCGCGGCATCGACGCCGATCGCATCAACGAGGTCCTCGAGGGTCAGCACCGTGCCGGCGCGCTTGCTCATCCGCAACGGCTTGCCGTCCCTGACCAGATTGACCAGCTGGCCGATCAGCGGCTCGAGGTTGACCCCGGGCGTGTCACCGAAGGCCGCGCACATCGCGAGGAGCCGCGAGACGTACCCGTGGTGATCTGCGCCGAGCATGATGATGCACCGATCGAAGCCGCGCTCGCGCTTGTTGAGGTAGTAGGCCAGGTCGCCGGAGATGTAGGCGGGCTCGCCGTCGGACTTCACGACGACGCGATCCTTGTCGTCGCCGAAGTCGGAGGTGCGGAGCCATCGTGCGTCGTCCTTGTCGTACATCATCCCGAGCTCGTCGAGCCGGTTGATGGCCCGCTGGACCGCGCCCGACTCGTGCAGGTCGTTCTCGTGGAAGTAGACGTCGAAATCGACGCCGAAGTCATGCAGGCTCGCCTTGATCTCGGCGAACATCAGATCGACGCCCTCGGCGCGGAAGGTCTCGAGCGCCTCGGCCTCGGGCTGTGAAAGTACGTCAGGATGGGCCGCCATGACCTTCGCGACGATGTCGGAGATGTATTGGCCGCCGTAGCCGTCCTCGGGTGCGTCCTCGCCCCGAGCGTCCGCCAGCAGCGAGCGCGCGAAGCGGTCGATCTGCACTCCGTGGTCGTTGAAGTAGTACTCCCGGGTGACCTCGGCGCCGATTGCAGTCAGGATGCGCCCGAGCGAGTCGCCGACGGCCGCCCAGCGCACTCCGCCGATGTGGATCGGTCCGGTCGGGTTGGCGCTGACGAATTCGAGATTGACCTTCTGACCGGAATACAGATCGCTGGTGCCGTAGGTCTCGCCGGCCGCAACGATCTGCGCGGCCAGAGCGCCCTGGGCGCCGGCGGCCACGCGGATGTTGAGGAATCCGGGGCCGGCGATCTCTGCGCTGGCGATGCCATCGGCGGAGGCCAGCTGGTCGGCCAGCAGCTGCGCGAAGTCGCGAGGATTCATGCCGGCCGCCTTGGCCAGCCGCAGCGCGATATTGGTGGCGTAGTCGCCGTGTTCCTTGACCTTCGGACGCTCAACCACGACCTCGGCCGGGACTCCGTCGGGCAGCACGACCGAGCCCGCCTCGACGAGGGAGGTCAGGGCGCCGACGATTGAGGCGGACAGCTGCTCTGGAGTCACCCGCCAAGCCTATCGGCCCACGTGGCCTGCCCTGAAACATGGACAACCCGCAGGGCTGCGTCAGCGCACTGCGATCAGTACACGGATGCGGGCCGAGTGGACTACTCGACGCCCTGCGGGTCGGATGGCTGCGGTGTATTCGCCGCCGCCTGCTAAACCTTGCGGCTAGCGGACAGCCACCTCACATGTCCAAGAGTTATACATTCCTCGAACCACCTCCTCTCCGTGTACGGCAACCGTACGTCCCGAAGTGGCGGTGCTCAAGGGCTTTCTTCAGCGTGTCGTTCGCGATCGATGACTTCACGTACGGTCTGCACCAGCGAGTCAGGATCGAAGGGCTTGGTGATGTAGGCATCGACGCCCGCGGCCAACCCTCGCTGGATGTCGGCTGGATGGCCCTGCGTCGTGACCATGACAATCGCGATGTCCTGGGTTCGCGGGTTCGCGCGGACCGCGGTGACGGTCGCGACGCCGTCCAGTCTCGGCATCATCACATCGACCGTGATGGCGTCCGGAAGATCGGTCGCGCGACCCAGGAACTCGAGGCAGTCGGTGCCGTCGACTGCCTCATCCACCTCGAATCCGGCCAGCTCGAGATTGGTCCGGATGAGGTAGCGGATTGATGCGGTGTCGTCGACGACGAGCACTCTGGGCATGGCTCTCACCGTAGTGCCCGTGCGATAGGCTCACACGGCAGTTGGCCGCATTGGCCCCCGTAGCTCAGGGGATAGAGCGCCGCCCTCCGGAGGCGGAAGCGCAGGTTCGAATCCTGCCGGGGGCACACGCGTTTACGCGAGCCGACGACGCAACTCCCCGGCGTCCGGGATTCGGGGAGGAGGGCGCCCAGCGCCCGACGGAGTCCTGCCGGGGGCACTATGCGAAACCGCCCGGATTCCTCGCAACTCCCCGGCATCCAGGATTCGGGGAGGAGGGCGCTCAGCGCCCGACGGAGTCCTGCCGGGGGCTACGCCGTGACGAGTCCGTCCCAGGACCAGTGCGGCATGGGGCTCTGGGTCGGTGCGGGATCTTCGTCATGGGACAGCACATCGTCGACGGCCCACTCCATGTACGCGCGGAGTGCCGCGCGGAACTCCGAATCGGCCGGCAGGTGTGCGTCGTCTGCTGCCAACACGAAGCATTCGACGAACCGCCGTCCGAGATCGGACATGTCACCGTTGCCGGAATGCAGGTGCAGCATCGCGCCCTGGTCACTCATCGAGTCGGAGAACGTCGTCGGACCGCCCATGACCTCGGCCCAGTAGGCGGCGAGACGTTGCACGTGCTGAGGGTTCTGGTCCGGGTGGGAGAACGGATGGTTGAGCTCAGGGTCGGCCAGGCACCTGGCGTGATGAGCTGCGGCAAGGTCGAGGAACGCCGGCTCACCTCCGGCGTACGCAAACAAGGTGGGTCTCACCGTCCGAGGGTCGCATAGACTCGCGACAGAACTCCACCGAGCAGCGGACCCTGTCGAAACACCAATGACGGACACTCCATGATCAAGCTCGATCTCGGCGTCATCGCTCACACCGCCAAGGAAAACGAGCGCCGGCTGCCGATCCACCCGCGCCACCTCGAGCGGCTCAGCAAGGCCGTACGCCCGCATGTCTTCCTCGAGGAGGGGTATGGCGAGAACTTCAGCTATTCCGACGAGGAGCTGATCCCCCTGGTCGGTGGCATTCTCTCCCGCGCTGAGCTGATCGAACGCTGCGATGTCATCCTGCTGACCAAGCCTCAGCCCTCGGATCTCCTCGAGATGCGTGAGGGACAGACTCTGTGGGGATGGCCGCACTGCGTGCAGGACACTGAGCTCACTCAGGCGGCGATCGACCGCAAGCTGACGCTTGTCGCCTGGGAGGTCATGAACCACTGGAGCGGCGACGGCAACTTCCTGCTGCACGTGTTCCACAAGAACAATGAGCTCGCCGGCTACTGCTCAGTCCTTCACGCGATGGAGATCGCCGGACTGACCGGCAACTATGGTCGCCGACTCAGCGCCGCCGTCATCGGGTTCGGCGCCACGGCTCGCGGTGCAGTGACGGCGCTCAGCGCGCACGGTATCCACGACGTCGACATCTTCACCCAGCGCGGTGTGGCTGCCGTCAGCGCGCCGATCCATTCCGCGCGGATCGTGCACTTCGACCCGGCAGACTCGCCGGCAGAGAGCCGCGCCTTCATCGATCAGGACTGGGTCCCGATGCCGGCACTTCTCGCACAGCACGATGTGATCGTCAACTGCGTCCTGCAGGACCCCAACTCCCCCATGTCATTCCTGATGAACGCCGATCTGCCGACACTCTCGTCAGGCACGATCATCGTCGACGTCTCGTGTGATGAGGGCATGGGATTTGAGTGGGCGAAGCCGACCAGCTTCGAGGAGCCGACCTTCACGGTCGGCAATGGCGTGATCTACTACGCGGTCGACCACAGCCCTTCGTACCTCTGGAACTCCGCGACCTGGGAGATCAGTCAGGCACTCCTGCCGTACGTCCCCAAGGTTCTCGCCGGAGAGAAGTCGTGGGACGCCGACGAAACCCTGCGCCGCGCGATCGAGATCCGTGGCGGCGTGATCCAGAACCCGGAGATCCTGGCGTTCCAGAAACGGTCCGCCGACTACCCGCACCTGCTGCTCTGAGCTTGCCGGCGTGCCCCCGCGCGGCATGCTGAAGGCATGACTCGCATCGTCACGCCCTTCGACATCCACTCCACCGCCGCCGAGGTGATCGCCGGCATCGACCTCACCGGCAAGCGGGCGATCGTCACTGGCGGCGCCTCAGGGATCGGCGTCGAGACCGCGCGCGCGCTGGCCTCTGCTGGTGCGGCGGTGACCCTCGCCGTACGTGATGTCGAGGCCGGAAAACAGGTCGCCGAAGAGATCGCCGGCGACGTCGACGTACGCCTCCTCGACCTCGCTGACCACGACACGATCCACTCATTCACCGCCGGCTGGGATCGACCGCTCGACATCCTGGTCAACAATGCCGGCGTGATGGCCACGCCGGAGACCTACACGGATCGAGGCTGGGAGCTGCAGTTCGCGACCAACCACCTCGGACATTTCGCTCTCGCGCTGGGCCTGCACGATGCTCTGGCCGCCGCCGGCAACGCACGCATCGTGTCGGTCAGCTCCAGCGCGCTGTACGCCTCGCCAGTCATCTTCGACGATCTGCACTTCCGCTATCGCACGTATGACAAGTGGGAGGCGTACGGCCAGTCCAAGACCGCCAATGTGTTGTTCGCCGTCGAGGCGACAAACCGCTGGGCCGGCGACGGCATCACCGCCAACTCGCTGATGCCCGGCGCGATCGCCACCAACCTGCAACGCCATACCGGAGGCGCACAGACCCCGCCGGAGAAGCGCAAGACCGTCGAACAGGGTGCCTCCACCTCTGTGCTGCTGGCGATCAGCCCTCTGCTCGAAGGCATCGGTGGCCGCTACTTCGTCAACAATTCCGAGGCCGAGGTCGTCGACCGACGCACCGATGACATGACCGGCGTCGCCCCGTACGCCCTCGACCCGGCCAATGCGGCCCGGCTGTGGGACGTTTCGCTCGGCCTGCTCGGGCAGTAGCGTCATCAGCGCACCCCAACGACGAGAGGTATTCACCATGCCGACACGCAATGCCCGAACCGCCTGGGACGGCACACTCATGGAGGGCACAGGCCAGGTCGAGCTCACCAGCTCTGGACTCGGCACGTTCGAGGTGTCCTTCCCGAAGCGTGCCTCCGATGACGGTGGCGGCGCGACGAACCCCGAAGAGCTTCTCGGCGCCTCGCACTCGGCCTGCTACGCGATGTCGCTGGCGGGCCAGCTGGCAGCGGCCGGCGCCACGCCACATTCGATGGAGATCTCTGCGGCCGTGACACTCGGTCCCGATCCGGCCGGAGGCTTCAAGCTGACCGGCATCGCCCTGACCGTACGTGCCGAGGTCGACGGTATCGATGCGTCCGGCTTCGCCGACGCCGCCCAGGCAGCCAAGGTCGGGTGTCCGATCAGCAAGGCACTCACCGGAGTCGACATCACTCTCGACGCTGCCCTCGAGACCGCCTGACCCGCTCGCGCTGTCGGCGGGCTGCGGCATGCTGGCGACGTGAAGCCAACCGTTCCGGGTCGCGCGCACGCCCAGGGTCTCGACGCACCTCGTTTCACGACCGCGGTCGACGTCGTACGCCACCTCGGTTGCGTGCAGTCACAGCTGCACGACATGGCGCTCTGGGCGGTGGCGCGACGCACGCCCGGCCTCACCAAGGACGAGCTCGACGCGGCATTCGCCCGCGGCGACTTCCTGCGCACCCACGTGCTGCGACCCACCTGGCATTTCATCGACCCGACCGACATCCATTGGATGCTGACGCTCACCGCCCCCCGCATCCGTCAGCTGATGTCCTCAAGCCTCAACGCCATCGGCCTCACCCCTGATCTCCTGGATCGCGGCGCAGCAGTGGTTGCCGAAGCACTCGCCGATGGTGCTCCCCGCACCAGAGCGGAGGTGGGCACGGCACTTGCCGAAGCCGGCCTCGAACACCTGGGGCAACCGCTGATCCATACCGTGATGGGTGCCGAGATCGCCGCACTCATCGTCAACGGTCCGATGCGCGGCAAGCAGCACACGTACGTCCTGCTCGACTCCGTGGTCGCGGCCCCGCCGGTGCAGTCCCGCGACGAGCTGCTGGCGCTGGTGGCTCGGCGATACGCCCGGGGCCACGGACCGTTCCGGGACAAGGACCTCGCGTGGTGGACGAGCCTCACCCTCACCGACAGCCGCAGAGCGATCGAGCTCGGCGAGCTGCGACCTCTCGACATCGACGGCCAGACCTACTGGGCACATGATGAGCCGGTGGCCGGCGAGCTGCCGGCCGCGATGCTGCTGTCGAACTTCGACGAATACATCTCCTATGCGCGTGACTCCGGCGACTACGACCGGTTCGACGGCACCGTCAACGATCTGATGCGTGGCAGTGGGCTGCTCGCGCTCGACGGACAGCTCGCGGGTTTCTGGACCCGCACCGTCAAGACGACGACGGTCGACATCGAGGTGCACTCGACGCCTCGGGTGACGCCCGGCATACGCGCCGCGCTCGAGCTGGAAACGCAGGCATTCGGAGCGTTTCTGGGCCGCGAATCCCGCCTCCGCATCACGGGCTGAGGGGCATCTGGCGGCCTCGCCAAAAGATGTGCAAAATGGGCGAAAAGTGACCCACGTCACCGCAGGTCGTGCGACGGTTGACAAGGCGCGCTGGCCGGGCTGCACCTGCCTGCGATCGGCTGGGTCCGCGCGTTAGGCTTGGGACGGAAGTTTTCGCAGGCAGTCAAGCAACTAATCGGAAGAGGCGATCGAGGCCGTGGCCGAGTCCTCACCAGACCACACAACCCCTGACTTCGGTACGAATCAGTGGCTCGTCGAGGAGATGTACGAACGATTCCAGGAGGATCCGTCCTCCGTGGATGCCAGTTGGGTGACGTTCTTCAAGAACGGGTCCCCCGTGGCCACGAATGGCACAGCCCCCGCCAAGGAGGCCCCGGTGACGACGCCGGTCGCTCCTCCCGCCGCCAAGGCTGAGCCCACCAAGGCACCGGCGCAGGCCCAGCAGGCCGCCCCGGCCCATGCCGAGCCGGACGCGCCCGCTCCAGCGGCCAAGGACATCCCGGCCACCCCGACCGCCAAGGCCGCCCCGGTCGAAACGCCGTCTGTCGGCACACCGATCGCCGCTGCCAAGGTCGAAGAGGCCAAGGCACCCGAAGCCAAGCCCGCCGCTGCCGGCCCCGGTGAGGTCGACAAGAAGGTCCTGCGCGGCGCCGCGGCCCGCACCGTCCAGAACATGGATGCCAGCCTTGCCGTGCCGACCGCGACCAGCGTCCGAGCGATGCCGGTCAAGCTGCTGTTCGACAACCGCACCGTGATCAACAATCACCTGGCCCGCGCTCGTGGTGGCAAGGTCTCGTTCACGCACCTGATCGGCTGGGCAATCGTCCAGGCCATCAAGGCCATGCCCGAGATGAACACCGGGTTCGAGATCGTCGACGGCAAGCCCAACCAGCTCAAGCCCGAGCACATCAACTTCGGTCTCGCGATCGATCTTCAGAAGCCTGACGGCAGCCGCACACTCCTCGTTCCCTCGATCAAGGCCGCCGAGACGATGGGCTTCGCGGAGTTCTGGGGCGCCTACGAGACGATGGTCAGCAAGGCCCGCAACAACACACTCGAGGTCACCGACTTCCAGGGCACGACGGTCAGCCTGACCAATCCCGGCGGCATCGGCACCAACCACTCGATCCCCCGGCTGATGCAGGGTCAGGGCGTCATCGTCGGCGTCGGATCGATGGAATATCCCCCGGAGTTCCAGGGCGCATCCGAGCACACGCTGGCGTCGATGGCGATCTCCAAGATGGTCACGCTGACGTCGACATACGATCACCGCGTCATCCAGGGCGCCCAGTCCGGCGAGTTCCTGAAGCGCGTCCACGGCCTGCTGCTCGGCGAGGAGGGCTTTTACGACGATCTGTTCCGCGCCCTCAAGATCCCCTACGAGCCGATCCGTTGGGCCCAGGACATCGCGGTCAGCCACGACGACGAGGTGCACAAGCAGGCCCGCGTCCTCGAGCTGATCCACGCATTCCGCGTGCGCGGCCACCTGATGGCCGACACCAACCCGCTCGACAACGAGCCGCGGTCGCACCCCGACCTCGACACCGCCTCGCACGGACTGACGTTGTGGGACCTGGATCGCGAGTTCGCCACCGGATCGTTCAAGACCGAGAAGCGCTTCATGAAGCTGCGCGAGATCCTCGGCATTCTGCGCGACTCCTACGCCCGCACGATCGGGCTTGAATACATGCACATCCAGGACCCCGCCGAACGCGCGTGGTTCCAGGAGCGCATCGAGCGTCCGCACACCAAGCCGCCGCGCGAGGAGCAGCTGCGCATCCTGCAGAAGCTCAACCAGGCCGAGGCCTTCGAGACATTCCTGCAGACCAAGTTCGTCGGTCAGAAGCGCTTCAGCCTCGAGGGCGGCGAGACCACCGTCCCCGTGCTCGACGAGATCTGTGAAGCCGCCGCAGCCGACGCGCTCGACGAGGTCTGCATCGGCATGGCCCACCGCGGCCGCCTCAACGTGCTGGTCAACATCGCCGGCAAGCACGCCAGCTCGGTGTTCCGCGAGTTCGAGGGCAATATCGACCCCCGCACCGTCCAGGGCTCCGGCGACGTCAAGTACCACCTCGGCGTCGAGGGTGAGTTCACCTCGGGCAATGGCGACAAGATCAAGGTCTCCGTCGCGGCCAACCCGTCACACCTCGAGGTCGTCGACCCGGTGCTCGAGGGCATCGCGCGCGCCAAGCAGGACCGCCTCAACCAGGGCGAGGCCTTCCCCGTGCTCCCCGTGCTCGTGCACGGCGATGCCGCATTCGCCGGCCAGGGAGTCGTCGCCGAGACGCTCAACCTGTCGCTGCTGCGCGGCTACCGCACCGGCGGCACGATCCACCTGATCGTCAACAACCAGGTCGGCTTCACCACCTCGCCGTCGTCGTCGCGCTCGTCGCAGTACTGCTCAGACGTCGCCCGGATGATCCAGGCGCCGATCTTCCACGTCAACGGTGATGACCCTGAAGCCTGCATCCGGGTCGCTCACTTGGCGTACGAGTACCGCCGCACGTTCCACAAGGACATCATCATCGACCTCGTCTGCTACCGCCGTCGCGGTCACAACGAGGGCGACGACCCCAGCTTCACCCAGCCGCTGATGTACGACACGATCAACGCCAAGAAGTCGGTGCGCAAGCTCTACACCGAGGCCCTGGTCGGACGCGGCGACATCACGCTGGAAGAGGCCGAACTCGCGCTCGCCGACTACCAGGCCCAGCTCGAGCGCAACTTCGCCGAGGTCAAGGAAGCCAGCACCGACCCGAAGTACTCCCGCACCCCCGACTACCCCGAGAAGCCCGAGCACGCCGGCGAGCTCATCACCGCGGTGACTCCCGAGATGCTCAAGGCGATCGCGGATTCCTACACCAATGTGCCGGAGGGCTTCACGGTCCACCCCAAGGTGCTGCCGCAGCTGCAGCGCCGGGCCGCGTCAATCACCGCGGGTCCGATCGACTGGGGCACCGGCGAGATCATCGCGATGGGCTCGCTGCTGGCCGACGGACGTCCCGTACGCCTGTCGGGCCAGGACACCCGCCGCGGCACATTCACCTCGCGGTTCGCGACGATCATCGACCGGGTCAACGCCGACGAGTGGACACCGCTGTCCCATGTCGCCGACGACCAGGCGACGTTCTACGTCTATGACTCGCTGCTGAGTGAGTACGCCGCGCTCGGCTTCGAGTACGGCTACTCGGTCGCGCGGCCCGAGGCGCTGACGATGTGGGAAGCCCAGTTCGGTGACTTCATCAACGGTGCGCAGTCCGTCGTCGACGAATACATCTCGTCCGGCGAGACCAAGTGGGGCCAGAAGTCCGGCGTGGTGCTGCTGCTGCCGCATGGCCAGGAAGGACAAGGCCCCGACCACTCGTCGGCTCGCATCGAACGCTTCCTCGAGATGTGCGCCGACAGCGCCATGACGATCGCGCAGCCGTCGACACCGGCGTCGTACTTCCACCTGCTGCGTCGACAGGCACTCGAGAGCGAGCACCGCCCACTGATCGTCTTCACCCCCAAGTCGATGCTCCGCAACAAGGCGGCGACCTCCCAGCCCGACGACTTCACCAGCGGCACCTTCCGCCCGGTCATCGGCGACGACTCGGTCGACGCCAACTCCGTCGAGCGCGTCATCCTTTGCTCAGGCAAGGTCGCCTGGGACCTCTTCGCCGAGCGCGAGAAGCTCGAGTCCGGCACGTCGCGTACCGCGATCGTCCGACTCGAGCAGATCTATCCCCGGCCGACCGCTGAGCTCAACGCCGAGGTGGCCAGGTTCCCCCATGCCCGCGAAGTGCGCTGGGTCCAGGAGGAGCCGGCCAACCAGGGTCCGTGGCCACACATCGCGCTGCACCTCAGTGGTGAGTTCGACGGACTGCCGCTGTCCCGCATCTCGCGTCCTGAGTCGTCGACGCCGGCCGTCGGTTCGCACCAGCGTCACGTCGAGGAGCAGGCAGATCTCGTGCAGCGCGCCTTCGCCTGATCCGATGTACTTCACCGACCGAGGCATTGAGGAGCTCCAGACCCGCCGCGGAGACGAGGAAATCTCCTTTGCCTGGCTGGCCGAACGCCTCGTCGAGTTCGTCGACCTGAATCCTGAGTTCGAGATCCCGGTCGAGCGGCTCGCCACCTGGCTTGCCCGCCTCGACGATCAGGACGACTGAGCAACGCGATCCGTCACCCCTGCCTGACAGGCTGAGACCCGTGGACTTCAACCAGCCCCCGGTCGTCCGGGTCAGTCGTGCCAGGGATGCCGAGATGTCCGAGACTGAGTGGCCCGCGACGATCCCGGCCGTGAAGCAGTTGCTGGCAGACGGGGTCGACCTCCCACCCGGTGTGACCTTCCTGGTCGGTGAGAACGGCTCCGGCAAGTCGACCCTCGTCGAGGCGATCGCTGTCGCGTACGGACTCTCCCCCGAGGGCGGGAGCTCACACGGGCGACACGAGACCCGTGCGACCGAGTCACTCCTTCACCAGGACCTGCAGGTCCAGCGCGGCATCGGCGCTGGCCGTTGGGGGTTCTTCCTGCGTGCCGAGACGATGCACGGTTGGTACACCTACATGGACGCACACGGCGGCCCCAATGACACCGACTACCACGCGATGAGCCACGGTGAGTCATTCCTCGAGGTGCTCCTGCGCAAGTTCGACTCGCCCAGCTTCTATTGCCTCGACGAGCCCGAGGCCGCGCTGTCGTTCCGATCGACCCTGACCCTGATCCGCGTGCTGCACGACATCGTGTCCGGTGGCGGGCAGGTGCTGTGCGCGACGCACTCCCCTGTCCTCGCGGCGATGCCTGGTGCCCGCATCCTCGAGGTCGGTGACTGGGGTCTGCGCGAAAGTCGCTGGGAAGACCTTGAGCTGGTCACGCACTGGAAGGCCTACCTCGACGCCCCGATGCGCTATCTCCGCCACACCCTTAGCGACGACTAGAGCGTGAGGACGATCTTGCCGAAGACACTGCCATCGATCACCGAGGCGAGACCGTCCGCCGCATCGGCCATCGGGATCTCCCGGTCGATCAGGGGGCGTGTGCCGGTGACATCCATGAACTGAGCCAGCGCATGCAGCTCATCGCGGGTGCCCATGGTCGACCCGTGGACCCGCATCTGCTGGAAGAAGATGCGGGTCAGCTCGGCATGCGAGGGCGCATCCCCGGAGGTGGCGCCGGCGATCACGATCGTGCCGCCGGGCCGCATCGACTTGACCGAGTGCGACCACGTGGCCGCACCGACTGTCTCGATCACGGCGTCGACCTTGCTCGGCAATCTGGCACCCGACTCGAATGCCTCGTGCGCGCCGATCTCGACCGCCTTCTCGCGCTTGTCCTCATCACGGCTGGTCGCATACACCCGGAATCCCGCGGCCCGCGCAAGTGTGATCGCGGCGGTGGCAACCCCGCCACCGGCTCCCTGTACCAGCACCGTGTCGCCCTGCTTGAGGCCCGATTGGGTGAACAGCATCCGGTATGCGGTCAGCCACGCCGTCGGCAGGCAGGCGGCCTCGGCGAACGACAGACCCTCCGGCTTGGCCACGACATTGCGGGTCGGCACCGTGACCCGCTCGGCGAAGGTGCCTTGATGACGCTCTGACAGCAGCGACCGCTTCGGGTCGAGGGTTTCATCGCTACGCCAGGACGGATCGCTGATGACGGCATGCACCAACACCTCATTGCCGTCCTCGTCGAGTCCCGCGGCATCACAGCCGAGGATCATGGGCAGCGACTCGGCTCGCAGGCCGACGCCCCGAAGACTCCAGACGTCGTGATGGTTTATCGATGCGGCCTTGACCGTGACGGTGGTCCAGCCATCCGGCACGTCGGGTTCGGGTCGTTCACCGATGACCAGCCCGGCCAACGGATCGTCGGGGTTGATCTCTCCGGCGTAGACGGCGAACATCCGGCTCCTTCGGTGGGTGCGGGCGTTTCAGTACGGGCGGCGCGCGAGACCTTCGCGTCGCGCCGTGTCGGTCACCGCGCGTGCCACGGCAGTCGCGACGCGGGGATCGAAGGCGGACGGGATGATGAACGTCTCGCTCAGATCATCCCCCACGAGGTCGGCGATCGCATTGGCGGCAGCGAGTTTCATACCCTCGGAGATCTGCGTCGCGCGCACGTCGAGGGCGCCACGGAAGATGCCCGGGAAGACCAGGACGTTGTTGATCTGGTTGGGGAAGTCCGATCGACCGGTCGCGACGATTCGCGCGTGACGAGCGGCGACCTCGGGATGCACCTCGGGATGCGGGTTGGCGAGCGCGAACACGATCGCATTCGGAGCCATCGACGCGACGGCCTCCTCGGGGATCGTGCCGCCCGAGACGCCGATGAACACGTCGGCATCCTCCAGCGCATCCGACACCGACCCCGGCTTGGCCCACTCGGCGGTCTCGTCGGCGAGCCACTGCTTGACCTCGCCGAGCCCGTCTCGACTGGGGTGGACGACTCCGGTCCGGTCGACGACGGCGATCTTGCGCACTCCGGCGCTCTTCAACATCTTGGTGATCGCGACACCCGCTGCGCCAGCTCCGGAGATGACGACCTTGATGTCCCGGAGATCGCGGTCGGTGACTCGCAACGCGTTGATCAGCGCGGCCAGGACAACGACGGCGGTTCCGTGCTGGTCATCGTGGAACACCGGGATGTCGAGCAGATCGATCAGGCGGCGCTCGATCTCAAAGCAACGCGGGCTCGAGATGTCCTCAAGGTTGATGCCACCGAACGACGGGGCCAGCCGAACGATCGTGTCGATGATCTCCTCGGTGTCGGTCGTCGCGAGCGCGATCGGGATCGCGTCGACCCCACCGAACTGCTTGAACAACACGGCCTTGCCTTCCATGACGGGCATCGAGGCGGCCGGGCCGATGTCGCCGAGCCCCAGGACAGCCGTGCCGTCGGTGATCACGGCGACGGTGTTGGAGACCCAGGTGTATTCGTGGGCGACCTCGGGATCGACCGCGATGGCCTCACACACTCGGGCGACACCCGGCGTGTAGGCGATCGCCAGATCTGCGGCATCGCGAAGTGGCACGGTGGTCGCGATCGCCATCTTGCCGCCGCGGTGCAGCGCGAAGACAGGATCGTCGGGATCCGGGGTGTCCGTATGCATGTCGATGTCAGTCACAACCATGGGATGAGTCCTTGGGGCATTTCCGCAAACTTCAACGGGACCGATCAGGTCGCCGGCGCGGTGTAGAAACCGCTCTTGGCTCCCGCATCAGCGGGTCTTGCAACGGGTTGTGCCCGATCGCCAGTCTCTCATACGGCATTGGAGCGCCCGAGCGCCCGGGTCACCGGCGGCGCCAGCAGACAGCCGAGCGAGATGACCGCCGCAACCGCCATCAGGACCGCGATCCACTTCGAGTCGCTGGTCCGCAGGTTCCACGCGAGCAGCAGCTGGATCAGCTGCGTCACGATCAGCGGGCTGCGCGCCCAGCCATAGCCCTGCGTCACGCGCCAGGCAGCCCATGCCTGACCCGCGCCGTAGATCGCCAGGAGCACCCCGGCACCGATGCCGAGTCCGAGCCGATTGCCCGACAGATCGGCCGCGTCGAGGACGACGAGCACACCGAAGACAACCGATTCTGCCCAGACGATCGAGGCCGCGATCAGCAACAGCCGCCGTGCCATTCCGTCGGGTCGTTCAGGAGTTGTCACCGCGCCAGCGTACGAGGTGTGACCGATTCGACAATTCGCCCACCGACTTACCCTTGTAAAGCAGTTGAAACCTTGAAAACATGGAGGTCAAAGCCTTGGAACGGGTCAGACCGGCCTGCCCAAGGCGCAAAACCGTACGGGAAGGAGTGTCCCCATGGATTGGCGTCATCGTTCTGCATGCCTTGATGAGGACCCTGAGCTCTTCTTCCCCATCGGCAACACGGGTCCCGCCATCTTGCAGATCGAAGAGGCGAAAGTCGTATGCCGCCGTTGCGATGTCCGCGAACAGTGCCTGCAATGGGCACTTGAGTCCGGCCAGGACCACGGTGTGTGGGGAGGCTTGAGCGAAGACGAACGTCGTACGCTGAAGCGCCGCAATGCTCGGGCACGTATTCGTACTGCCTGACGTACACGTATCGGTGAACCCCGTGGCCTCTGGCCGCGGGGTTCTTTG
>JAOPXO010000126.1 GCA_025965115.1 Aeromicrobium sp. | reverse complement strand
GTTCTCGGCCGGCGACGAGAGCCGGAAGTAGCAGACCTGCCCGATCTTCATGCCGGGGTAGAGCTTGATCGGCAGCGTCGCCACATTGGCGAGCTCGAGCGTCACGTGGCCCGAGAAACCGGGGTCGTTGAAGCCGGCCGTCGAGTGCGTCATGAGGCCGAGCCGGCCCAGCGAGGACTTGCCCTCGAGCCGCGCGGCGATGTCATCGGGCAGGGTCACCAGCTCGTACGTCGAGCCGAGCACGAACTCACCAGGATGCAGGATGAACGCCTCATCGCTGCCGACCTCGACCTCGCGGGTGAGGTCGGACTGGTCGGCGGCGGGGTCGATGTGGGGGTACTTGTGGTTGTCGAACACCCGGAAGAACTTGTCGAGCCGCACGTCGATGCTGGACGGCTGGATCATCTCGCGGTCGAAGGGGTCGAGCGCCACACGTCCGGCATCGATCTCGGCCAGAATGTCGCGGTCAGAGAGGAGCACGAGTCGAAACTAACCTATGCGGCTGCGCCATCCTCCGAGAGCGCCGAGAATTGCGCCAGCCAATGCGGTGATGATCGGCAACAGCGCCGGCGTGCCGCCCAACGACACGTGATCCGTACGATCAGCAATCGCGCGGACGAGCAGGATCGACGTACCGAAGATTGCGCCACCGACCACTCCCCTGATCGCCCCCGAGCGAGCGCTGCGGTGCTCAAGACCCGCCAGGAATCCACCGATCGCCGCGACGACCTGCACGACCCAATATCCACCCGCGGTCATACCGAGCAACCATCCGGAAAGCGCTCCGAGGAGTGCCGGCGCGACAACCGCCACCACGATCTTGCCGGCGGTCGGCTGTTCGCTGAACGGGTGGATGAGGCGTGCGCCAGACTGAGGCGTTGCTGAAGTCATCCGTGCACCATCCCACGCCACGGGTCCAGAACATCAAGGAGACGTATGCGCGCAGTCACCTGTCATGAGGGCAATCTCGCCGTTGCGGAGCTCGACACCCCGTCGCCCGGCAAGGGCCAGCTGCTGGTCGAGGTGCAGCGTTGCGGTATCTGCGGCTCTGACCTGCACGCACGCCTCCACGGCGATGAGCTGGCCGACGTCGTGGTCGAGGTCGGCTACGACGACTTCATGCGTTCCGACCAGCAGATCGTCATGGGCCACGAGTTCTATGGGGTCATCGCCGAGCACGGTCCGGGCTCCCGCAAGCGGCTGCCCGTCGGCACACCGGTCGTCGCCCTGCCGCTGCTACGTCAGGCCGACGGCATCCACACCACCGGACTCTCCGCCAAGGCACCAGGCGCGTACGCCGAGCACCTCCTGACCCAGGAGGTGCTGACGCTCAAGGTGCCCAACGGACTGTCCCCCGACATCGCGGTGCTGACAGAACCCATGGCGGTGGGCTGGCACGCCGTCGCGCGTGGTGAGGTCGGCAAGAAGGATGTCGCGGTGGTGATCGGCTGCGGCCCGGTCGGACTCGCGGTCATCACGATCCTGAAGTCGCGCGGCGTACGTACCATCATCGCCAGCGATCTGTCACCCGGTCGGCGCGCCCTGGCGAAGCGCTGCGGCGCCGACATCGTCGTCGACCCGACCGAGGGCTCACCCTTCGCCAACGCCGCTGACTACAAGCACTTCACCGCCGCCCCGGCTGCGTTCGACGCGGCACTGGATGCGATCGACAGTATGTCGAAGCTGCCGGTGGGTTGGTGGCACGCCTGGCGAGCGGCCGAAAAGCTCGGAGCCACCAATCCGAAGGCCCCGGTCATCTTCGAATGCGTCGGCGTACCCGGCATGATCGACAGCCTGCTGGCAAGCGCTCCGCTGTTCTCGAGGATCGTCGTCGTGGGCGTCTGCATGGGCGCTGATCAGGTGCGCCCGTCGATGGCGATCAACAAGGAGATCGACCTGCGGTTCGTCCTCGGCTACACGCCGCTGGAGTTCCGGGACACCCTGCACGCCCTCGCGGACGGCAAGATCGATGCCTCCCCGATGCTGACGGGGCGGGTTGGCCTCGATGGGGTGGCGACCGCCTTCGACGCCCTCGGCGATCCCGAGACCCACGCCAAGATCCTGATCGACCCGCGGCTCACCGGGAAGGGCGTCAGCGCCATCTAGTCACGGCAGCGCAAGGATGCCTACCGGCTGATTCGCTGGACAACCCCGTCCTTGGTGCCGGTGAGCCACAGCGTGTGACCTCCCGGCGAGACCGCCACGGTGTCCGGCTGCCGGACCGTGTCGTACTCGGCGAACTTCCTTGGAGTGTTGCCTGCGAGGCTGAACCCGATCAGCTTGTTGCGGCCGGTGAGCGTGACCCAGACGTCGCCGGTCTCGGGATCGTCGATGATCCCGTACGGGCTGCCGGGAAGCTCGTAAGAGCCGAGGACCTTCAGCGGGCTCAGCCCGACGACGAACAGCTTCCCGCCGCGGGTGTCTGCGACGACCATCCGATGATCCGTCGTCATCACACCGTGCGTCGGACCCGCCCCCACCTTGACCTCGTTGAGGCGCTTCAGCGTTGCGCGATCGAACGTCTCGACAGCGAAGTCATGCACGTCGACCGCGCCGACCACGTCACCGTCGACGACGAGTCCGCCCGGTTGCCGTACCCCAGGAACGGTGGTCACCACGGTGCCGTCCCGGATCAGGGAGATCGAGTGGGAGAACTCGTTTCCGACAAGGATGTCACCGTTCGGCTCGGCCACGGAGTTGTGCGGATGGTGTCCGACCGGCGTCGTGCGGGTCGCTCCAGCTGGCAGGTCTATCTCCACCACCTGGTCGGCGGTCTCTACGGGGACCAAGATCGGCCCGCCCGGCTTGGCATCGGTGAGGTGCCGGGCCTTGCCTGGCAGCGGGATCGACTTCTCCACCGCAAGAGTTGCCGGATCAAGCAGCAGGATCCGGTTCGGATTGTGCACCGCGACCGCGAGAATATTCGTGGCAGCGTCGTACGCGATGCCCTGCGGCAGCGCGCTGACCTTGACGACCCGCCCACCCGGCTCCGCGGTCAACGCCGGTGCGCTCGCCGGCTCGGCGGCGCCGAGGTCGCGCGGCTCGCTCGAGCCAGACCCGCACGCCACGGCACACAGCAACAGGATCAGGCTCGGGACGAGCACCGCTCGGCTCGTCATCGTCACGAGCTAGGGAGATCGGCCACCGCACGAAGGTGACGGCGCCGCCTGCGTGCGGCGACAACCATCACCCCGATCAGCACACCGGTGAGCACAAGCCAGCTCAAGGCGTACGGGCGGTGCAGCACCGTCGAGTTGTCCGGCTTGCCACCCTTGCCCGACAGGACGTTGAAGAACGCCACCGTCAGGGTTGCCCAGATCAGGAACGCTCCCGCAGCCGCGGCGCGGAAATGACTCGGCAGGAGCCGTGCCGCAAGGACGCCGAGACCCACGGTGACCGGGGCCAGGATCGCATCGTGCAGGATGACGCCGCCGGCGAGGAACGTCGCCATCGACACCAGTTGGCTCGACGTGAAGTCACGCATCAGCCACAGGCCCCACAGCCCGAAGCCGATGCCGGTCAGAGCCAGCAACCCACGTGTGGCCTTCATGCCTTGACCTCCAGCTGACGGACCCACTTGGTCTGCAGCACTCCCGGTCGGTTGGGCGCGATGATGCGGCAGGGGTAGCCGTGATCCAGGGTCAGCGCCTCGCCGTTGAGCTCGAGGGCCAGCAACGTGCGGTGATCCCTGACGAAATTGGCCGGCAGGTCCGAGGTGCCGAAGCCGCCCTTGGTCTGCAGCGATCGCACCTTGACATCAGAGTCGGGGTTGCCGCCCGCCAGCTCGATCAAGTCACACACGGAGACCCCGGTCCACAGCGCGCTGCGGCTCCAGCCCTCGACACACGCGATCGGCAGGCGATGAGTGCGCTGCGGGAGTGCCATCAGCTGTTCGCGGCTGAACGCCATCGTCGCGCCACCGACCATGACCTCGAGCCTGAAGTTAGGATCCAAAGCTGTCTTGTCTGTTCGTGCGGCGCGAGCCGTCCGGTTGATCGGCAGGTCTTCCGGGCCGTCGCCATCGCGTACGCCGAACACCGAGATCTTGCGCAGGAATGGCACGGTCTGGCCGGCGGTGAGCAGGACAGCGAGGCCAGAGGCGGCACTCGCGCCGAGCAACACTGAGCGCCTGGTCGGACCATGCTGCTCATCGTCGTCATCGGTCGAGTCGTGATGATCGTCGTCGCGATCTTCGAGATCAGCACCCAGCGCGGTACGGATGATCGGCAGCTTGACCGCGATGTGCACCAGGAGCGCCCCGATCGCGACCCAGGCGACAGCCTCGTGCGTACGCCGGAAGCTGAAGGCCCATGGATACCACTGGGCAATGTTGAGCGCACCGCTCGCAAGCTGGAAGATGCCAGCCGCGACGAGCACCCCGATCGATGCCTTCTCCAGCACGTCCACGACGAATGCCCGGCTGAGCTTCTTGGGCGGCAGGATGAACAATCGCGGATAGACGCCCCACAGCTTGACGAGCAGCAACGGGATCGCCGCCATGCCGGACATCACGTGCAGGCCCTGGGTCACTCGGTACAGCTGTGTCGGCTGCGGTCCGATCGGCAGCCAGCCCGGCGGGTCGTACTGAAAATGGCTCCACATCCCGGTCAGGAAGCAGATGCCGAACGTGATGCCCAGCGCGGTGCCGACGCGAGCGGTGAGCTCGGTGCCTCGGGCGCGACTCGTGAAGTCTTCGGGGGTCGGCAGCCGCTTCTCGATGTCTTCGACGCGGGGAAGTCTCATGCCTTCACCTTCGTGGCGTCCCGGGCGAGTGTCGCAGTGTGACGGCCACCGACTGTCTCGGTGCTGATCACGCTCATACCGGCGCCGCCGGCCACGTCCTCAATTGCGTCGAGACCGACGACGGCCCAGGCAAAGTGGGCAGACAAGCGGCCGTCGACGCGGAGTCGGCGGCGGTCGCGGACGAATCCGGCGCCGTGCTCAGCGACCTCGGCGATGACCGTACCGCCAGGCACCAACACGTCTCCCAGCCTGGTCAGAAGGCGTATGGGGTCACCACCGATGCCGAGGTTGCCATCGGCAAGCAGGGCGTGCACCCATCTGCCTTCGCCGGGGATCGTGCCGAACACGTCCCGCCGCAACGCCAACGCGCCACGGAGTCGGGTCTGCCGTACCGCTTCGGTCGACACGTCGATGCCCATGGCCGGGACCCTACGCGCGGCAAGTTCAGCGACGAGCCGTCCTGGCCCACAGCCGACATCGATCGTCGCGCCGTGGCACGGCTCGATGAACAGCGCGCGATCAACCCAGTCGGGCGCCGAGCTCCACTGCCCGATCTCGAGCGGCTCGGACCGGCCGATGTGATCGACGAAATGGCCCGACCGGCCGACGAACACCGCATCGAAGGCACTGACTGCGTCGAAGGTGGTCATACGCGGGTTTCCACTGCCGAGACGACCTGCGCGAGGCGCGAGATCGGCAGGTCGTGGGAGATCGCCACCGCGTCGCCCCAGGTGTCCATGTCCCGCAGGGACCGCAGCTGCTCAAAGTCTCCACCGATTGCCGACACCGTCAGGGCGAGCGTGTCGTCCTGCGACATCGGAACGCCCACCAGCTCGGCAGCGTCGTCGGCATCTGGCAGGCCTAGCAGCCACCACCCACCGTCGTCGGCGGGGCCGATGACCCGCATGCCGGCCGCGACGGAGGCTCCGGCCTGATGCAGGTCCGCCACCGAAATCTGCGGGGTGTCCATGCCAACTTGGACCACGCCATGACCGGCATCGGAATCGGCATGCGCGTTGGCCAGTCGCTCGCCGAGGCCGTCGCCGCGCTGGTCAATCACCGTTGCACCCATGAGTCGACCTTGGATCTCTTCGGCGCGGGCGGCCCGCGCAAGGTCCCCCGTCATCGCCACGACAACGGGCCAGCCGACCGCGACCACGACATCGATCGTGTCAAGCAACGCGGCAGCGGCGACATCGGAAGCCAGGGCGTCGCCGACCGTACGACCGATGCGCGTCTTGGCAAGCCCCGGCACAGGTGCCTTGGCGACGATCAGGATCGTGGGGTCATTCATCTGAGCACCCGTGCGAAGTCGTGGATGACCCGCGCTGTTCCCTTGACTGAGCCCGAGACCTTCGACTTGGTGCCGGTGGCGCGGCGGTCGTATGCCACATCGATCTCGCGCACGGTCCAGCCGGCCTTGGACGCCCGGAGCATCAGCTCGAGCGGATATCCGAAGCGACGGTCCTCGACGCCGAGCGCAAGCAGGTCGTCGCGACGGCAGACCCGCATCGGGGCGAGGTCGTGGATGGGGAACTCGCTGCGTCGTCGGATCCACCAGGCCAGCGTCTTGGTGCCAACTCGAGCGTGCCACGGCCAGACGCCGCGACTACTCGGGCGGCGGCGGCCGATCGCCATCGTCACGTCGCCGGCTCGCACGAGGTCGAGCATCGGCAGCAACTCAGGCAGCCGCATCGAGGCATCTCCGTCGATCACGGCGACGTACTCCGCGTCAGAGGCCAGCATCCCGGCATGGACGGCTGCGCCGTAGCCCGGCCGCGGCTCGTCGACAACTCGCGCGCCGAGGGATCGAGCCACGTCGGCGGTGCCGTCCGACGAGCCGTTGTCGACGACGATCGCCTGCCAACCATCGGGAATCGTGGCCAGAACGGTCGCCAATGCGGCCGCCTCGTCCCGGCAGGGAATCACTACATCGCAGGTCGCCATACTCATGGTTCGACGCTAGGGGCGCCAGGGCTTGGTTACCCCATGATGCGGCGTGACCGACCTGTGACGTCCTCGTGCTCGGCGGGTTGCGGACGGACAAGCCACCTAGGCTGACGGACGTGTCCGCATCGTCGCCCTCCTCTCGCAGTGCAGCGTTGTCTGCCACTGCTGGCCTGGCGCTTGTCGTGGCGGCTGGCATCGTGTGGCGGTGGACGTACACGGACATCGACGTCGAGTTCCCGCCGTTGCATGCGACGTGGGATCCGCGGTTCGGCCTGCTGAGCTTGCCGGCGGTCGCGATCGGACTCGGGATGTGGCTCGTGCTCCCACGTTTCGCGGAGCGCTTGTCCTGGCCGGCGCTACTCGCCACCGCGTTTGCCACGACGTGGCTTTGGACGATGGCCCTGGCGATGACGGAAGGCAAGGACGGTCTGGCTCGGGTCTTCGAGCGTCGACAGGAGTACGTCTACGACGCCCAGCACGTCACGTCGATCAGCACGATGATGCACACGTTCATCGACCGCATCCCCTATTCCGCACCAGACAACTGGCATGTCCACGTTGCCGGCCATCCGCCCGGCGCCCTGTTGTTCTTCGTTCTGCTCGACCGGCTCGGGATCACCGGCTTCTTCAGCATCGGGCTGGTCGTCGTGACGATCGGCAGCACCGCGATCGTGGCAGTGCTGATCACGTTGCGCACCCTGGGGTCGACGTCGCTCGCTCGGGCCGCCATGCCGTGGATCGTGCTGGCGCCGAGCGCAGTGTGGATGGGCGTTTCGGGGGACGCAGTGTTCACCGCCATTGCCGCCTGGGGGCTGGCACTGCTTGCCCTCGCTGCCACTTCCTCGGGGCGTCGCCGAGTGGTCATCGGGATCAGTGCGGGTCTGCTGCTCGGCCTCTGCGTCTACCTGTCGTACGGTCTCGTGCTCTTGGGCTTCCTGGCCGTTGCGATTCTCCTGATCGCGCGATCTTGGCGACCGCTGCCCTGGGCGCTCGGAGGCTCCGCAATTGTCGTTGCGGCCTTCACCACTGCGGGTTTCTCCTGGTGGAGGGCCTATCCCGTCCTCGTCCAGCGCTACAACGACGGCATCGCCTCGACCCGCCCGTATGACTACTGGGTGTGGGCCGACATCGCCGCCTGGACGTTCACCGCGGGCATCGCCGTGTGGGCAGCATTCCCAGCGGCTTCGCGCGCATTCCGCCAGCGCAATGTGGTGGCTCAACTCGCGGCCGCCGCGCTGCTCACGATCGGCTTCGCCGCGGTGTCGGGTATGAGCAAGGCCGAGACCGAACGCATCTTCCTGCCGTTCACGATCTGGATCGTGGCCCTGCCCATGTTGCTCCCGCGAAAAATGCACCGGCCCCTGCTGCTCTCGCAGGTGATTATCGGACTCGCCGTCGAACAACTCCTGCTGACAAGGTGGTGATCATGACGAACACCGGCCGACCCCACGTGCTCGTCATCGAGGATGACCTTGCCGTACGCGACGTGCTCCGGCGCTATCTCGAACAGGACTCCTATGAGGTCACCGTCGCCAGCGACGGACCCACCGGCCTGGCTGCCGCCCGCCACCTCAACCCGGATCTGATCGTCCTTGACGTCATGCTCCCGGGCCTCGATGGCCTCGAGATCTGCACGCGACTCCGAGAGGACGACGGCTCGTCCGTGCCGATCATCATGCTCACCGCGCTCGGCGAGACCGACGATCGCATTGCCGGCCTCAGCACCGGTGCCGATGACTATGTGACCAAGCCGTTCAGCGTCAAGGAGCTCACCCTGCGGATCGGATCGGTGCTTCGACGAAGCCTCGTACCCGCTGGCCCGACACCGGTCGCTGGGCTCGTCACGTCCGGCGAGCTGGTGCTCAATCCGGTCTCCCGCGAGGCGCTCAGTGGCGGCATCCCCCTGCCGTTGACGACCCGCGAGTTCGATCTGCTGCAGTTCTTCCTGCGCCATCCCAGCCAGGTGTTCAGCCGCGACGAGCTGCTCAAGCTTGTCTGGGGGTGGGAGTACGGCGATCAGTCGACCGTCACCGTGCACGTGAAACGCCTCCGCCACAAGATCGAGATCACGCCGTCCGAACCCGAGCGACTCGTCACGGTCTATGGCCTGGGTTATCGCTGGGATCCCGAGATCGCGGTGTCGCCGTGAGCGAGCGCAAGCGAACGAACAATGAGGCTGTCACGCCGTTGCCTCCGTATTGTGCTTCTTCCACGGAGGTGGCGGCATGACGACTGCAGACCTGCACTCGATCGCGATCGGATTGCTCTGCTCGCTCGGAGTAGTCGCCATCGGTGCCGCGGTGCTCAGCCGGCTGCGCGCGCGAAGCCTTGCGGCGTCAATCCTGCTGCTGACCCTTGTGCCCCTGCTCGCGATCATTGCCGGCGTCGTCATCACCAGCCAGTTCATGTTCACCCAGGAGCTGAAACGCACCGCGCTGGTGTGGCTCGCGGTGACCCTCGTCAGTGTGCCGAGTGCCGTACTGCTGGGGCGTTCCATCGCGCGCAAGAGTGTCTGGGAGCGCGACGCGATCGAGCGCGAACGCAGCGCCGAGCGATCCCGGCGCGAGCTCCTCGCTTGGCTCAGTCACGATCTCCGCACCCCGATCGCCGGGGTGCAGGCGATGACCGAGGCGCTGGAGGACGGCGTGGTCTCAGAACCAGAGGACGTCCGCGAGTACGCCCAGCTCATTAGGCTGGAGACGCACCGCCTGGCGGGGATGATCGACGACCTCTTTGAGATGTCACAGATCAATGCGGGCACACTGCTGCTCGATGTCGGACCCGTCGCAGTCGATGACGTCGTACGTTCGGCGGTCGACGCGGTACGCCCGGCGGCTGAGCAGAAGGGCGTACGTGTCGAGGTCGACGGTCGTCCGAGCGGCACGCTTGCGGTGGGCGCGGCGCCGGAGCTCATGCGGGTCCTGCGCAATCTTTTGGGCAATGCCGTCCGGCACACCCCGGAGTCGGGCACGGTCGCGGTGTCGGTAGGCAGCGATTCCGACGAGGTGTGGTTGCGGGTCGAGGACTCCTGCGGCGGCATCTCCGACCAGGATCTGGCCAAGGTCTTCGAGATGGGATACCGCGGTACGGATGCGCGCGAGTTCGACCAGAGCTCCGCGCCGCAGGGAGCCGGCATGGGGTTGGCCATCGCCCGAGGCCTGCTCGACGCCCAGTCGGGATCGATCGACGTGCACAATCACGACAGCGGCTGCCGTTTCGAGATCCGCCTCCCCGCCGCCTGAGGCGCTCCCCGGCGAACTCAGCGTCGTCGCAGGGGATCGGTCGCTAGCTGGGCCAGGCCCTCTTCCGGACCGATCTCGGCGACGAAACCCAGACCGACCGCGGCGGCCTTCGGCGATGCCACCACATGGCGAACGTCGAACCGTCGATATTCACCAGTCAGCTCGGGCTCAGCTCCGCCTGCGGCTTCGGCAAGCGCGGAGGCCATCTGGCCAATCGTGAACGGCTGACCGGAGGCGATGTTGTAGGCGGTCAGGCCTTGGGCGTGTTCGCCGATCTGCTCGATCGCCAGCACATTGGCGCGCGCGACATCGGTGACATGCACGAAGTCGCGCATCTGCGCGCCGTCCTCGAACACCTTGGGTGCCTCGCCGCGCGCAATCGCCGAGCGGAAGATCGCGGCGACTCCTGAATACGGCGTGTTCGCGGGCATGCCCGGGCCGTAGACATTGTGATAGCGCAGGGCAATCGTCCGGGCATCCTCCAACGTGCACCAGGCGCCGGCGTAGTGCTCCTGCGCGACCTTGGACGCGGCATAACTGGTGCGTGGCAGGAACGGCGCATTTTCGGAGATCTCCCGCCAGGCAATTGCATCGCCGCAGATCGGGCACCGTGGGTCGTAATGACCCGCCTCAAGGTCATCGACCTGACGTATGGCGGGTGGCACATCACCGTCGGTCGGACACGTGTAGCGACCATCCCCGTAGACGACCATCGAAGAAGCCAGCACGAGGTCTGTGACTCCGACCCGTGACATCGCGGCAAGCAACTGAGCGGTACCGGCATCGTTGTGCTCTGCGTAGTCAGGGAGATCCTGGGCGTCCACGCCATTGCCGACCATCGCCGCCTGATGGCAGACCACATCGACGCCTCCGAGAATCTCATCGAGCGGATCGTGGCGGATGTCGAGCAGAGCAAAGCCATCGGGGCGTGATCCTGGTCCATGCGCTTGGGACAGAAATGCGTCGAGCGCGGTGACCTCATGACCACGCCGGCGAGCCTGCTCGGCAATGTGTGTGCCGATGAAGCCACCGGCACCGGTCAGCAGAATCTTCACGGCAGAGTCACTGGCAGATCCATGCCGTCGACTGCGTGAGAGCACGAGCAGTCGCGCTCGCCGAGCTCTCCGACCACACCGGTCAGCACCGACTTCAGCGTGTCGGTATGCGCCGCGAACACTTCGAAGACGGCGTCGACGCTGACGGCGGACGCCTCATCGACCCCCGCGTCGTGGTCGGTGACCAGTGCGATCGTGGCGTAGCAAAGGGCGAGCTCCCTGGCCAGGACCGCTTCGGGATGGCTGGTCATGCCGACGACAGCCCAATCCTGCGCGGCGTACCACCTGGACTCGGCACGAGTGGAGAATCGTGGTCCCTCGATGACGACCATCGTCCCGCCGTCGACGGGGTCATGGCCGGCCAGGCCGTCGAGCAGGTGGCCACGCAGCCGCGAGCAGTAGGGATCGGCAAAGGAGATGTGGCAGGCGCCCGCGTCGTAGTAGGTCTGGATGCGTGCCGTGGTGCGGTCGACGAGCTGATCCGGTACGAGGAACGTGCCCGGGCCGTACTCGACCTGCAGGCCACCCACCGCACACGGCGCGAGCACTTGGCGAACGCCGAGGCTGCGGAGCGCCCACATGTTCGCGCGGTAGTTGACCTTGTGGGCCGGAAAGTCGTGGCGCGGCCCGTGGCGCGGGAGGAAGGCGACGGTCCGGCCACCCACCGTGCCGATCGCGATGGGCGCCGACGGCTTGCCATAGGGAGTGTCGACCTCGACCTCCCGCGGAGCTTCGAGGAACGTGTAGAACCCTGAGCCACCGATCACGGCAATCTCGGGACGGTCAGCTTCACTCATGACCTGAGCATGTCACCCCAGTCGGCCGGCGGCTCTCCGGAACGTACGTACGCCACCACTTCGTCACCTCGTGGATATGGTGGATCCGGCGCCCGATCGCGCCGCGCCGATGTAGCTCAGTGGTAGAGCGCTTGCTTCCCAAGCAAGATATGCGGGTTCGATTCCCGTCATCGGCTCCGAGCGCAGCGAG
>JAOPXO010000099.1 GCA_025965115.1 Aeromicrobium sp. | reverse complement strand
CGGTCGAGATCCCGGCGGCGGCCCCGAGCGCCAAGCCCTCGTGGTTCAGCCGAAGCCGACAGCTCGTTGCTGCCGGCGGAGCGGGGCTACTCATCGTCGGCGGACTTGCCGGCTTCGGCATCGGACGTGCCACCGGTGGAGACGACGGGCCGCGGTTCGCCCGCAGCGGCCACTTCGGGCCGGGACAGCACGGATTCGGCCGACCCGGCCAGCGCGATCGCGGCCACTTCGGCGGCGGCCAGCAGCGTGGTCAAGGCTTCGGCCCCGGCCAGGTCCCCAACGGTCCGTCGGACGGCCAGCCCGGTGGGCAGCCGCCACAGCCGACCCCAAGCCCGACCACCAAGCCGAGCTGACGAGTCCCGGAGTCGCGTCCCGGGGCGGTAGAGTTTGTGACTGAGTTGCACCACCCCGCAACTCAGCCGATGAGGGTGCCCACCATCGCACCTTCGCCATTCACAACAGAGAGCACTACCGTGACCGACGCTAGCCACACCAAACCTCAGAGCACCGCCCCGCCGTCCGCCTTCGGAAGCCAGCACGAGCAAGTCGTCTTCTGCCACGACGAAGCCTCAGGCCTCAAGGCCATCATCGCGATCTACTCCACCGCCCTCGGCCCCGCTCTCGGTGGCACCCGCTTCTACCCGTATGCGTCTGAGCAGGCTGCTCTGACCGACGTGCTCAACCTGTCGCAGGGCATGGCATACAAGAACGCGCTGGCCGGCCTCGACCTCGGCGGCGGCAAGGCCGTCATCATCGGTGACCCGACCAAGATCAAGACGGAAGCGCTGCTCCGGGCATACGGACGCTTCGTGCAGACCCTCGGCGGCCGTTACTACACGGCCTGCGACGTCGGCACGTTCAGCCCCGACATGGACATCATCGCCCGCGAGTGTGACTTCGTCACCGGCCGGACGGTCGAGCACGGCGGTGCCGGTGACTCATCCGTACTCACCGCCTTCGGCGTCTACCAAGGCATGCGCGCCTCGGCCCAGCACCTGTGGGGCGACACCTCGCTGGCCGGCAAGGTCGTCGGCGTCGCGGGTGTCGGCAAGGTCGGCAGGCACCTCGTGGGTCATCTCATCGAAGAGGACGCCCAGGTTGTCGTCTCCGACGTCAACGCCGCCGCGGTTGCGGCGCTCCAGGCGACGTACCCGTCGATCCGTTCGGTGGCCGACACGGACGTCCTGATCCGCGAGCCCCTCGACATCTACGCGCCGTGTGCGCTCGGCGGCGCGCTCAACGACGAGTCGGTCGAGGTCCTGACCGCAAAGATCGTCTCCGGCGCCGCCAACAACCAACTCGCCCACGAGGGCATCGAGAAGAAGCTGGAGGAGCGCGGCATCATCTACGCGCCCGACTACTGCGTCAACTCCGGCGGAGTCATCCAGGTCGCCGACGAGCTCGAAGGGTTCAACTTCGACCGCGCCAAGGTGCGAGCCACCAAGATCTTCGACACGACCCTCGGTGTGCTCGAGCGGGCCAAGAGTGAGGGCGTGCCGCCGTCGATCGCGGCCGACCGCATGGCTGAGCAGCGCATGCGCGAAGTTGGACGCCTGCGTCAGGTGTGGCTGCCACAGCACTGAACCACACGTGCTGGGTCAGCAGCGAGGCCGAGTGAGGGCCCCCAATTCAGGGGACACAGCCCTAGGAGGCGGCCGGGTCTTCTCGGTCCATGTCGACATACTGCGCAGGAATCGGTTCGCCCGACTCTCCGTGGAGCTCGCGCTGCAGATTGTTGAAGTCCGTGTCAGGTGTGCGGTACTTCAAGTCGCGCGCAACTTTGGTCTGTTTGGCTTTCGCACGGCCGCGGCCCATAGGTCCGACCCCCTCGCAGAAAATAGTCAGTTTGTCGTGCTGACAAGCCTACCCAAGTCCGTCAACATTTCCGGCATCGGGTCCTTGTGGCGCAAAGGATTGCCTAACCGTCAGGCGGGCGAACCCTTGAGGGTGACCGAGCCGCCGGCTCCGTGCACGTCGGCGGCGGCCACATCGCCGGCGATCCAGGCGTCCACACCGCGGTCGGCGAGCAGTCGAATTGCCGCATCGGCGGCGTCGGGCGCGACGATCGCGACCATGCCGACGCCCATGTTGAGAGCCAGGTCGAGATCGTCCTGCGACACCCCGCCGAGCGCACCGACGAGACCGAAGATCGGTTGCGGCGACCAGGTCGAGCGGTCAAGACGTACGGACACCGAGCTGGGCACCACCCGTGCGAGGTTGGCGGCGAGACCTCCGCCGGTGATGTGCGACATCGCGTGCACCTCGACCTCGGCCGCGAGGGCGAGGCACGGCAGCGTGTAGAGCTTGGTCGGCGTCAGCAACTCTTGGCCGAGCGTGCGGCCGAGCTCCGGCACGTCGCGGTCCAGCTTCCAGCCGGCTTTGTCGAAGAACACATGGCGTACGAGCGAGTAGCCGTTGGAGTGCAGGCCACTCGACGCCATCGCGATGACAACATCGCCCTCGCGTACGAGATCGGGTCCGAGCAGCCTGTCGGCCTCGACGACCCCCGTGGTCGAGCCGGCGATGTCGTACTCATCGGGCGAGAGCAGGCCGGGGTGCTCTGCGGTCTCACCGCCGAGCAGTGCCGTGCCGGCCTCGGCACACGCCTGGGCGATGCCCTTGACGATGTCGGCGATGCGCTCAGGCAGGACCTTCCCGCAGGCGATGTAGTCGGTCATGAACAATGGCTCGGCGCCGCACACCACGAGATCGTCTACGAGCATGCCGACCAGGTCGAAGCCGATCGTGTCGTGCTTGTCCATCAGCTGCGCGATCTGCACCTTGGTGCCAACCCCGTCAGCCGACGTCGCCAGCAACGGCCGGTCGTATGACTTGAGGGCGGTCGCGTCGAAGAGGCCGGCGAATCCGCCGATGCCACCAACGACTTCGGGGCGGCGGGCCTTCTCGACCCATTCCTTCATCAGCTCGACGGCACGGTCACCTTCGGCGATGGAGACGCCGGCGCTGGCGTACGACGTCATCTACAAGACCTCGAGCGGGAGGGTGTCCTGCTGCTCGAGGAGATGCTTGCCGATCAGCTCGTCCTCGGGCAGCGCGATCGGGTAGATGCCGTCGAAGCAGGCCCGACACAGGTTGTCCTTGGGGACGGTGGTGGCTTCAACCAGCTGGTCGAGGGTCACGAATGCGAGGGAGTCGGCGCCGATCGAACGGCAGATCTCGTCGACCGAGATGCCGTTGGCGATCAGCTCGGCGCGCGAGGCGAAGTCGATGCCGTAGAAGCACGGCCACTTGACCGGCGGGGACGAGATGCGCACGTGCACTTCTGCAGCGCCGAACTCGCGGAGCATACGGACGAGGGCGCGCTGGGTGTTGCCGCGGACGATCGAGTCGTCGACGACGACAAGACGCTTGCCGGCGATGACATCGCGCAACGGGTTGAGCTTGAGCCGGATGCCGAGCTGGCGCAGCGTCTGCGACGGCTGGATGAAGGTGCGGCCGACGTACGAGTTCTTGACCAGACCGTGGCCGAAGGGGATGCCACTCTCCTCGGCAAATCCGATCGCTGCGGGCGTGCCCGACTCCGGCACCGGGATCACCAGGTCGGCCTCGACCGGGAACTCACGAGCCAGCCGGCGGCCGATCTCAGCGCGTACGGAGAAGATCCGCTGGTCCGAGATCGTGGTGTCGGGTCGCGCGAGGTAGACGAACTCGAACAGGCAACCCTTGGGCTCGGCCTTGGCGAAGTGTTCGGACCGCAGGCCCTTCTCGTCGATCGCGATGAACTCCCCGGGCTCGATCTCGCGGATGTATGAGGCGCCGACGATGTCGAGGGCTGCGGTCTCGCTGGCGACGACCCAGCCGCGTTCGAGGCGACCGAGCACCAACGGACGGATGCCTTGGGCGTCACGGGCTGCGTAGAGCGTGGTCTCGTCCATGAACACCAGCGAGAACGCGCCGCGAAGCTGAGGCAGCACCTCGAGGGCTGCTTCCTCGACCGATCGATCGGGATAGGACGACAGCAGGGTCGCCATGACCGAGGTGTCGGAGGTGGCTGTCTCACCGCGGCCCGAATCCTTGCTCAGCGAGGTGCGCTGCTTCACCAGCTCGATCAGCTCAGCGGTGTTGGTGAGGTTGCCGTTGTGGCCGAGCGCGACGGATCCCTGGGCGGTGGGGCGGAAGGTCGGCTGGGCGTTGTGCCAGACACTCGAGCCGGTCGTGGAGTAGCGCGCGTGGCCGATTGCGAGCTCGCCCTTGAGCGACTCAAGCGTGGCCTCGTCGAAGACCTGCGACACCAGACCCATGTCCTTGTAGACCAGGATCTGGTTGCCATTGCTCACCGCGATGCCGGCAGACTCCTGGCCGCGGTGCTGGAGGGCATACAGGCCGAAGTAGGTGAGCTTCGCGACCTCTTCGCCGGGGGCCCACACACCGAACACACCGCAGGCGTCCTGGGGTCCGGCGTCGCTTGGATCGAGCTCGTGAGTGAGGCGTCCATCTCCGCGGGGCACGTGCTCAAGTGTACGGGCAGGAGCGTGCCGGGAGCCAATGACGCGAGATCAAGTTGCACCGGAACGCCGGGACCGATCAGATGTACCCATGAACGAGCGCCAGCGAGTGAATCATGAGCCAGGGATCATGCCAGTGCCTACGTATCGTGGGCTTCTTTCGGAGGCAATGGCATGACCTCTGACCAGATCAGCGTCGAACGTACGATCGCCGCCACCCCGGACCGCATCTTCGCGCTCATCTCTGACGCGGGGAAGCACTCCAGCATCGATGGCTCCGGCACCGTGCGCGGCACCGAAGAGGAGTCCGAGCCGCTGGTTCTCGGCACCACATTCGGCATGCAAATGCACGCGGGGGTCGGCTACCGGACCTCCAACACCGTCATCGAGTTCGAGCAGGACCGGCGCATCGCGTGGCAGACCACGGGATTCGGCGGTGTCATCGGCGGACGCATCTGGCGCTACGAGCTCTCCCCCACGGACGGCGGCACGCTGGTGCGCGAGACCTGGGACGTGTCGAAGGACAAGCAGAAGTTCTTCCTCAAGCACAGTCGGATGGCGCCGGCCGCAAAGGTCGGCATGCGCAAGACCCTCGAACGCATCGCCGAGACTCTCGAGGCGTAACGACCTTCGACGAGCTCAAGGATCGGACAGCCCAACGACCTAGTGGCTACGCTGTCGTGATCCAGATCACAGACGTCGAGGAGCACCATGGCCTTCACCATCCCGCCAGCGACCTACCTGACTGACTTCCTCGCCTTTCGGGCGACCGAGAAGCCCGATGGTCCGTGCTGGATCTTCAACGGCCGCACGTGGTCGTGGGCGGAGGCGTGGACGTCCGTACGTCAGGCCGCGGGTGCGCTCGTCGCCGACGGCGTGCAACGCGGCGACCGCATCGCGATCCTCGACAAGAACAACACCGCCGTCCTCCAGGTGCTGCTCGGCGGCTGCCAGATCGGCGCAGCCACGACCGTCGTCAACTGGCGCCTTGCCGGCGATGAGCTCGACTACGTCCTGAACGACTGCGGAGCGAAGGTCGTCTTCGTCGGCCACCAGCTCATCGACCAGTTCGAGCTCGTACGCGATCGCCTCGAGCACGTGGAGAAGGTCATCGTGGTCGGCGGCGAGAACGACGAGTTCGAGGCCTGGCTCGCGACCGGCAAGCCGACCGATCGCCAACCCGATGTCGATCCCGAAGACATCTGTGTCGTGATGTACAGCTCGGGCACGACGGGTCGACCCAAGGGCGTCCAGCTCAGCCAGCACGCAATGGTCGAGCACAGCGTCAACGGCGTCGGCGACACCACCTACGACGACACCGACATGGCGCTGGTAGCCATGCCGATGTTTCACGTCGGCGGCACGTCGTACGCCCTCACGGGACCCGTCATCGGCATCCCCGGCTACATCATCAGTGAGGTCGACGCGATGCAGCTGGCCGGCGGCATGCTGGCCGGCTGCACTCACGTGTTCCTGGTGCCGGCCGTCGTGGCCGCTCTCATCGCGGCAGGGCCCGAGGCCATGGCGTTGTTCAGCAAGCTCAAGGGATTCGGATACGGCGCAGCGCCGATGCCGCTGCCGATCCTCCGGGCGGCGATGGAGGCCTGGCCCAACACCGAGTTCCAGCAGGTCTACGGCATGACCGAGATGGGCGGCGTGATCACGGTGTTGAACGATGCCGCCCACCGCGACGCCGCCCACCCCGAGCGTCTGGTGTCGGCCGGCGTCCCGGTCGCGCACGCCGAGATGCGTGTCGTCGACCCGATCACGCTGGACGATGTGGCGCCCGGCAACTCCGGCGAGGTGTGGTTCCGCACCCCGCAGGCGACTGCTGGCTACCTCGGCAAGCCCGAGGCCACTGCCGAGCTGCTGACGCCCGAGGGCTGGCTCCGCACGGGCGACATCGGACGGGTCGACGAGGACGGATTTCTGTTCATCGAAGACCGCATCAAGGACATGATCATCACCGGTGGTGAGAACGTCTATTCGCCAGAGGTCGAGCGAGTCCTGGCCGAGCATCCGGCCATCGCCGAGATCGCGATCATCGGCGTGCCCGACGATCGTTGGGGTGAGACCGTCAAGGCCGTCGTCGCATTCAAGCCGGAGCAGTCGGCGACCGCCGAGGAGCTCACCGAGTTCGCCCGCGAGCGTCTTGCGAAGTACAAGGTGCCAACTTCGATCGACATCGTCGAGGCGCTTCCGCGCAATCCGTCGGGCAAGATCCTGAAACGTGATCTGCGCAAGCCGTACTGGTCCGACCAAGATCGACAGGTCTGATCCCACCCGCAACACCAGTAACTCTAGTACCATCGACGGATGCGCCTGGCGTCTTCCCCCGCCGCGCGGTTGTTCGTCGCAGGTCTTCTGACCGCACTCACCGCGCCATTCCTTGCTGTCACCTATGCCTCCGCCGCGACCCCGCCGGCACCTGGCAACTTCACCGGATATGGGTTCGACGCGTGCGTCGCCCCCAGCCAGAAGGTCATGGACGCCTGGAACCTGCATTCGCCGTTCTCGGCGATCGGCATCTACATCTCGGGCAACTCGCGCTACTGCTCGGACAAGGATCAGCCCAACCTCAGCAAGGAGTGGGTCGCCAAGAACGCCGCCAATGGTTGGCGATTCATGCCCATCCACGTGGGCTATCAGTCCCCGTGCTTCAAGAACAATCCCCAGTCCAAGGTGCAGAAGAAGCACATGTCGAGTGATCCTGTGAAGGCTCGGGTCCAGGGTGAGAGCGATGCTGCCGAGACGATCGCCGCGCTGGTGAAGCTCGGCTTCGGCGACGGCAGCTACTCCTACCTCGACCTCGAGGCCGCTCCGCACTCGACGAGCTGTGACAACGCCGAGCTCGCCTTCGCCGACGGCTGGACCGACTATCTCCACGACAACGGCTACAAGTCGGGCGTCTACTCCAGCGGATCTGCTGCGATCAAGCTCATCGACAGTGCCCGCAAGGCGAAGCGGAAGGACTTCACGCTTCCGGATCAGATGTGGAATGCGTGGACCAATCAGAAGGCCGACACCGACGGAGGCTCGTACCTCAGCGCCGACGGCTGGACCAACCACCAGCGCATCCACCAGTACGACAACGGCCTGAACCTGACATACGGCGGTCAGAAGCTCAACATCGACAAGGACTATCTCGATGTCGGCAAGGGCTCGGTCGCATCCAAGGAGTCCCTGCCGTGCGAGGTCAAGTTCTCCTTCTCCTCGTACCCGCGGTTGACGTCCGGCTCCGCCGGGGCGGCCGTGTCCGCGCTGCAGTGTCTGCTCACGCAGCAGGGATTTGCGACTGACGTCAGCGGAGTCTTCGGGTCCAGCACCGCCAAGGCAATCGATGGCTTCCGCGCAAAGCTGGGTTGGGGCAAGACCGGCCACACCACGCAGCCGACCTGGACGGCCCTGCTCGCGGCCGGCTCGAAACCCCACGTGCTCAAGCAAGGATCGGTCGGCGAGGCCGTGTGGCGTCTGCAACGCGCACTGGTCGCGGCCGGCGCCTCGGTCAGCATCAACGGGAAGTATGACTCCAAGACCGGAACGGCAGTCAAGGCCTACCGCGCCGCGAACGGTCTCTCGGGCGAGCCCTATGCCGAAGCCACGTTCTGGAGCCGTCTGCAGTCCGGCAAGCCCGCATAGTCATGGCTCTGGTGTCCGCTCATCGCGGCGGCGCAGGCGACGACCACTCCCTGGAGAACACCCTGGCCGCGTGCGAAGCGGCAATCGTGTCCGGATGTGACTTCGTCGAGTTCGACGTGCGCCTGACCGCCGACGGTCGCGCGGTGCTGTTTCACGATGACGAGCTCGACAACGAGCATGGACGCCAGTCGATCTCTCGTCACGCGTTCGACGAGATCACCGGCGAGCTGGTCGAGCTCGATTCCGTGCTCGAGCTGATCGCCGGCAGGATCGGTGCGCACGTCGACCTCAAGGTCCGTGGCGCCGAGGTCGAGCTCGTGACCCGGATCATCGACCGTCTCGGTGTCGGCAACGTCATCATCACGACTGCCGAGGACTCGTCCGTACGCGCGATCCGGCGTTGGTCGCGCGTACATGCCCCCGGGTTGCTGGTCGGCCTCTCATCGTCCCCCCGCGCGCACAGCGACGGATTCTTTCCACGCTGGCGGGCCCAGATCTCGTCGGCCTTTCCGCGGCTCCGGATCTGGTTCAGCGGTGCCAATCTCGTGGTGTCGCACAAGTTCGTCGCGCGGTGGTCGCTCAAGGCGTATGCCCGCCGCCGCGGACTCCAGCTCGTCGTCTGGACCGTCGACAATGAGGACGAGCTCGCGCGGTGGATGAACGACCCTGACGTGTGGATCGTGACGACCAACTACCCGCGGCGGGCGATGGCCGCTCGACGCTAGATCGAGCCGTCTCGCAGGAAGTCATCGAACGGCCGGCCCATGAGAAATTCCGAACCGGCGTTGGCATCCATCGACGCCCGGACAGGGCGCGCAGGTGCTGGTTGCGCCGGAGTCGTCCGCCGAGGACTCGGGACCGAATGCAGGAGCGCCCGTGCGGTCTGGGGATCGGCGAGACCGAGCGAGACGAGAGTCTGTGCGGCGTACTCGTCGGCGCTGATGCGGCCCTGCGCGTAGGCAACGAGACTGACGACACTGTCGCGCGATGCCGGCCAGCCGGAACGGGCTGACTGGCGAAGGGCGGAGACGGCAGCTTCCAGCCGTCGCCCAGACAATTCCTGGAGCAGGTCAGTCCACTCCACTGCTGGGTCTTGAGTGTGGGTAGTCATGGGAGTCACTCATCCAACGTGTGCATCATCCCCGACGGATTGAGCATAGTGAGCGATCGATGGCCGCTCAACCGCTTTGGAGAAATCGCAGAACGAGCTACGCGGTGCGAACTCGCGAGAGCCGCAGGAACTCTTCGACCGGGATGCGGCCGCTGAGGAAGGCACGCACCGTCTCCTCGCGGCTGGGCGGACGTGGCGACCAGGGCGCGGGGTGCGGCGGCGACACCGTGCGTTGGGGTTCCTGCCAGGCGCTGGGTCGTCGTTCGTCCGTGCGCCAGGTGGCGAGATCGGGGAGCGGGTCGAAATTTGATGGGGTGCGCGATGAGGTCTCAGAGGACGAGGTGTCGGCCCATTGCGTGGGCTCGGGCGCGGGCGGGACGAGGCCCAGCGAGGCGAGCATGCGAGCGGAGTACTGGCGAGCCGAGATCTTGCCCAGGGCATAGGCCACGAGCAGCCGTACGCCTTCCGCCGAGGCCGGATAGCCCTGTTGTGCCGACGCTCGCAGCGCTTCGAGCACGGCGTCGCGACGCCGCCCGTAGAGACCCTCGAGAAGGTCTGCCCAGCGATGGGCTGGGTCGTCATGGTGCTCGCTGTTCACGTCACGCGTCATGATTGTGTTGCGTCCCCTGTTGGCCGAGTCCTGGCGGCCGAACGCCTACTCCCGAGCGTCCAGACCGCAAACACCACCCTAATTCATGTGCGGTCAAGTGGCAGCAACGCAGACAGGTCGGATCGTTCGCCGGAGGCCCGCACCGTCGCGTCCGACCATGAGAGCCGGCCACGGCCGAGGGCGATCCAGGTCGCCGGGTCCATCTCGACGACGGCCGGAGGGGTGCCGCGGGTGTGGCGCGCGCCCGCGATGCATTGCACGGCGGCGAACGGCGGTATGCGCACCTCCACACTGGCGCCCGGCGCCTTCTCGACCAGCAGCGCGACGAGGTGCATCGTGGCGGCCTTGAGATCGCCGCGTTCGGCCGTGCCGGCGTCGATCCTGGCGCACACGGCGACGAACTCCTCGTGAGGCAGGGGCGTCGGCCGACGTGCCATGGCTCAGGCCAAGGCGGCAGGGATCGTGGCCTGCCACGCCGTGCGGAGCTCCGCGACCGGGAGGCTGAACTCGCCGACGACCTCAAGGGCGTTGCCACCCGTGCGCCCGACCGAGGCCAGCAGCACGCCGTGCTTCTCGGCCAGGTCGAAGAATTCTTCGTGCCGGTCCTCGGCCACCACGACCATCGCCCGTGCGGACGACTCGCTGAACAGGTCGAGGAACGGATCTTCGAGATCGACGCTCACACCGACACCGTGACGGAAGGTTGCCTCGGCGAGGGCCATCGCGAGGCCACCGTCGGACAGGTCGTGGGCTGACTCGACGACGCCGGTCTTGGCGGCCTCGACCATGAGGTCGGCCAGCGAGCACTCGGCGGCCAGGTCGACGATCGGTGGACGGCCACCGAGATGCCCGTGGACGACATCGGCCCAGGTCGAGCCGGACAGCTCGTCGCGAGTCTCTCCGAGCACGAGCACATGACTGCCCTCGGCGATGAAGCCGTGGGTGATGCGCTGGCGTACGTCCTCGATCACGCCGAGGATGCCGACGACCGGTGTCGGCAGGATCGGGTCCTCGGCGGTCTGGTTGTAGAACGAGACGTTGCCGCCGGTGACCGGGATGCCGAGGACCGCGCAGGCGTCCTTCAATCCGTGGGTGGCCTGCTCGAACTGCCACATGACGTCGGGATTCTCGGGCGAGCCGAAGTTGAGGCAGTCGGTGACCGCCAGCGGCAGCGCGCCGGTCACCGCGACGTTGCGATAGGACTCGGCGAGGGCGAGCTGGGCGCCGACATAGGGGTCGAGCTGGGCGAATCGACCATTGCAGTCGGTCGAGACGGCAACACCGAGGTGGGTGTCGGCGTCGATGCGGATGACGCCGGCGTCCTCGGGCTGCGCCAGCACGGTGTTGCCCTGCACGTAACGGTCGTACTGGTCGGTGACCCAGGACTTGTCGGCCATGTTGGGCGAGGTCACGATGCTGACGAGCTGGTCGCGGAGCTCATCGCCGGTTGCCGGGCGGGCGAGCTTCTCGGCGCCGTCGGCCTGGAGCGCGTCCTGCCAGTCCGGTCGGGCGTACGGACGGTGGTAGACCGGTCCGTCGTGGGCGACCGTGCGCGGGTCGACGTCGACGACGGTCTCGCCGTGCCAGTCGATCAGCAGTCGACCGTCTCCGGTGACCTCACCGACCACGGTCGCCAGCACGTCCCACTTGGCGCAGATCGCCATGAACGCATCGACCTTGCTGGGCTCGACGACGGCCATCATGCGTTCCTGGGACTCGCTCATCAGGATCTCCTCCGGAGTCAGCGAGGAGTCGCGCAAGGGTACGAGGTCGAGGTCGACGTGCATACCGCCGTCGCCGGCCGCGGCCAGCTCGGAGGTGGCGCAGGACAGGCCGGCGGCTCCGAAGTCGGAGAGCCCGTTGATGACCTCGGCGGCAAACAGCTCGAGGGTGCACTCGATCAGCAGCTTCTCCATGAACGGATCGCCGACCTGCACGCTCGGACGCTTGGCCGGACCCGTCTCATCGAAGGTCTCGGACGCGAGGATCGAGGCTCCGCCGATGCCGTCACCGCCGGTCGCGGCGCCGTACATGATGACCTTGTTGCCCGCGCCGGTCGCCTTGGCCAGGTGCAGGTCTTCGTGGCGCAGCACGCCGACACAGAGGGCGTTGACCAACGGATTGCCGAGGTATGACGCGTCGAACACCACCTCGCCGCCGATGTTGGGCAGCCCGAGACAGTTGCCATAGCCACCGATGCCGGCCACGATGCCCGGCATGACGCGGCGGGTGTCAGCAGCGTCGAGCGGGCCGAAGCGGAGCGGGTCCATGACCGCGATCGGGCGGGCACCCATCGCGAGGATGTCGCGGACGATGCCACCGATACCGGTCGCGGCCCCTTGATAGGGCTCGACGTATGACGGGTGGTTGTGCGACTCGACCTTGAAGGTGACGGCGTAGCCCTGGCCGATGTCGATCACGCCGGCGTTCTCGCCGATGCCGGCGAGCATCTTGCCGAGCGGGGTCTCCTGCGGCAGCTCGCCGAACTTCTTGAGGTGCACCTTCGACGACTTGTAGGAGCAGTGCTCGCTCCACATGACCGAATACATCGCCAGCTCGGCACCCGTCGGACGGCGGCCGAGGATCGTGCGGATGCTGTCGTACTCATCGGGCTTGAGTCCCAACTCGGCCCACGGCTGCGGCTTGTCGGGGGTGGTGGAGGCGACGGCGACGGTGTCCAGGCGGGGGGCTTCGGTCACGCCGCAATCCTATCGGCCCGGTGCGGCCGTTCTGACCGCCGCCGGGCAGGCGTCACCGCCAGGCGCCACGCTTGTGCTGCACGGGGTAGGGCGTCTCCTTGAAGTCGACTCCCAGCTCATGTGCTGCGCGGAATGGCCAGGCCGGCTCACGTATCGCGGCGCGCGCCAGCATCACGGCGTCGGCCGAGCCATCGGCCAGGATCTGCTCAGCCTGCGCCGGCTCGGTGATCATCCCAACCGCAACGACGGGCAAACCGCTCACCTCGCGCACTTCCCGCGCGAATGGCACCTGATAACCCGGACCGACCTCGATCTGCTGCTGCGACACCGCGCCACCCGACGAGACATCCAGCAGGTCGACCCCGTGATCCTTCAGCACCGCTCCGAGGCGCGCGGTCTGTCCGACATCCCACTGATCCACGGTTCCTGAGCCGGTCGAAGGGGCCCAATCGGTCGCTGACAGGCGTACGAACAGTGGCTTGTTCTCGGGCCACACCGCGCGAACGGCGTCGGCGACTTCGACAATCAGCCGGGTGCGGTTCTCGAACGGGCCGCCGTACGCATCGGTGCGCTGATTGACCAATGGCGAGAGGAATTGGTGCAGCAGATAGCCGTGCGCGCCATGGATCTCGACGACGTCAAATCCCGCGGCGTCGGCGCGCACCGCGGCATCGGCGAAGGCGGCGGGCAGGGCGGCAACCTCCTCGGTCGTGAGAGCGGCGGGCTCGGCGTACCCGGTGAACGCTTCAGCCGACGGCGCGACCGCGGTCCAGCCACCGTCTTCCGGCGGAACGCTGCCCTGGCGACCGTCGAAGCCCGAGAATGTGGACGCCTTGCGGCCGGCGTGGGCCAGCTGCATCCCGGCCACCGCGCCCTGACCGCGTACGAACTCGACGATCCGTCGCCAGGGCTCGATGTGCGCGTCGGACCAGATGCCGGTGTCCTCCGGGCTGATCCGACCCTCGGCGACGACGGCGGTGGCCTCGGTCATCACGAGGCCGAAGCCGCCGATCGCGTGCTGCCCGAGATTGACCAGATGCCAGTCGGTCGGCATGCCGTCCTGCTCGAAGCAGCTGTACTGACACATCGCCGCAAGCCAGGCACGGTTGCGCGCTGTCACACCCCGCAGGGTCAGGGGTTCGAAGAGGAGGGACACACCGGTCCCAACCGCCGCGCGCGGCCGATGATTCCTCAGAGTCCGAACAAGCCGTACCGGATCAGGAAGTCGCGGTCGGTGTCATGGCCACGCTCGGGGTCAGGGACCGGCTCAACATCACAGGTCGTGACGGTGTCCTCGAGCCGAATGCGTGCCGGAAGCTTCCGGAATCGGTTGGACTGCGGCTCGGCCACCATGTGGTTCAGTCTACGTCGGCTGCGATCGCCGGGACGCTCTCAACCGGAGAACGACGACGCCCACCGGGCAGGCGGCCGGCGAGAGCCCCGAGGGGTTCGACCGCCCCACTCAGGATGTTGACTGCGGTGTTGAGGTTGGGGATCGCGTTGCCGAGGGCTTCGAGCCGCGGCACGATCGCGTCGAAGGTGGTGCCCAGGTCGATCAGCTGGTCGAGGGTGCCTCCCGGAGCCAGGAGCTTCTCGATGATGCCCTCCTCGGCGAGCAGCTGGTCGAGCAGTCCGCCCTCGGCGAGCACCCGGTCCAGCGCGCCTTCCTCAGCAAGCAGCCGGTCGAGCGGTCCGTTCGGGGCCAGGAACCGATAGAGCGGACCGTCCTCGGCCAGCGCACGATCCAGCGGGCCACCGGCCTCAAGCAGGCGTACGAACGGTCCCTCCTCGTCGGCCATCCGGTCGAGCAGCCCATCGCGGGCGAGCGCCTTGCCGATCGGGCGGTCCGAGGCGGTCAGGTCGGCCAGGGTGTTGGCGAGGCCCACCGGACCCCGCTCGTCAGCAAGGATCTTGGCGACCTGCTCCAGAAGCCCACCCTCTCCCAGGATCATCCCGAGTCGGCTGGCGTAGCCGCCCTCGCGCAGGATCGGGCCATTCGGCGAGGCAAGGTGTCCCAGGCCGAGGGTCGCCTGCGTCGCGGCAACGGTCACTCGTACGGGAAGGAAGGCAAGTCCGCGCAGGTCCATGCCGGAAGGGTAGAACCTTGACATCGCCGATGTCACGTTCGATCGCGACTTGACCGGCAGCATCGCTCCTCATATTATTCATCGTATGTTGAATAAATCAGCCATCGAGGTCGCCCACCTCACCGTCATCCGGGGCAAGAACACCGTGATCCCCGGACTCGACCTCTCGGTGAGCACGGGATCGGTCACCGGTCTGCTCGGGCCGAGCGGCAGCGGCAAGACGACCCTGATCCGGTGCATCGCCGGCATCCAGATCATCGCGTCGGGCTCCGTCACGGTGCTCGGCTCACCGGCCGGGTCAGCGACCAACCGCGACCGGGTCGGATACGTGACCCAGGCCAGCTCGGTCTACCCCGATCTGAGCGTGCGCCAGAACCTCGCCTACTTCAGCGCGCTGGCCGGCAAGGGCGCCGCGGCGATCGACGAGACGATCGGCAACGTCGGGCTGACTCCTCAGGCCGACAGCCTCACCGGCAATCTCTCCGGTGGCCAGCGCATTCGGGTGTCTCTGGCCGCGGCGCTGCTCGCCGATCCGGACCTATACCTCCTCGACGAACCCACCGTCGGCCTCGACCCCGTGCTCCGCCGCGATCTGTGGAAGATGTTCGACGGGCTGGCGGCCGATGGCAAGACGCTGCTCGTCTCGAGCCACGTGATGGATGAGGCTGGGCGCTGCGACCGCGTGCTCCTGATGCGTGAAGGCGGCTTGATCGCCGACGCGACACCCGATGGCTTGCGCGCCGAGGCCGGCACCGACGACCTCGAGGAAGCGTTCCTCGTGCTGGCTGAGAGGGAAGCGGCATGAGTCGCACGATCGCCACCGCACGACGCGTGCTGCAGCAGCTGAGCCACGATCCACGGAGCATCGCCCTGATCGTGCTGTTGCCGTCGGTGTTGCTGGTGCTGTTCAAGTACATCTACAACGGCCAGCCCGCCGTCTTCGATCGGGTCGGTCCGCAGATGCTGGGGCTGTTCCCTTTCATCGTGATGTTCCTGGTGACCTCGGTGACGATGGTGCGCGAGCGTACGTCCGGAACTCTCGAACGCTTGCTCACGACGCCCCTGCGACGGGGCGAGCTGATCGGTGGATACGGATTGGCCTTCGGCGTCGCCGCCCTCGTACAAGCCGTGATCGGTGCCGCAGTCGCAATCTGGTGGCTCGACCTCAACGTCAACGTGCCGTGGGCGATCGTGCTGTTCGCTGTCGTCGACGCGGTCCTGGGCACGGCGCTCGGCCTGCTGATGTCGGCATTTGCGCGGACCGAGTTCCAGGCCGTGCAGTTCATGCCGCTGGTCGTCGTGCCGCAGATCCTGCTGTGCGGGCTGCTCGCGCCGCGGACCAGCATGCCCGATGTGCTGCACTGGCTGTCGAACGTACTCCCGCTCAGTTATGCGACCGATGCGTTCACCGAGCTCACCCACGCGGACGGCTTCAACGGCACGATGACCCGCGATCTGACCATCCTGGTCGGCTGCTGTGTGGTGGCGATCGCTCTCGCCTCGCTGACTCTGCGGCGACGTACGCCATGACGGAGGCGCGTCGCAGTCGCGGGCGGCCGCGCGCTGGTGACTCGGCCGACACTCGTACGGCGATCCTGGACGCGGCCCGCTCGCAATTTGCGGCAAAGGGGTTTCGCGGGGCCTCCCTCCGGTCGATCGCCCAGGACGCCGGGGTCGACGCGAGCCTGATCAGCCACTACTTCGGTGACAAGTCGCGGCTCCTCGTGGCGACGATGCAACTGCCGGTCAACCCGGTCGACAAGATCAGGTCCGTGGTCGCGGACGGTCCGGACGGACTCGCCGAGCGGTTGCTGCGTACGTTCCTCGAGGCATGGGACGCGCATCGCGAGGTGTTCAGCACTCTCGTGCGTACGACCCTTGGCTCTGACGACGCCCAGGCGCCAATGCTCCAGCTCGCCCGCAACGTCCTCGTGGCGTCGTTGCGCGAGGTGCTCGTCGGCGACGACGCCGAGCTGCGCGCAAGCCTCATCGCGAGCCAGGTCATCGGCATGGCGACGGCACGCTATGTCATCAAGCTCGGGCCTCTGACCGAGGCATCGATCGACGACGTCGTACGTCTCTATGCGCCCGCACTGCAGCAGATCATCGACTGAGATCGGCCAGCCGGGCGGCCAGCGCCATCGCATCGAACGGGGCGCGAACCTTCATGTCGTTGTCGAAATAGGCGTAGACATCCGCGCCATTTTCCGCCCAACCACGTAGAAGGGCTGCCCACTCGTCCAGCGCCGTCGCAGAGTAGCCACTCGCATACAGCTCGGTGTCGCCGTGCAGGCGTACGTAGACGAAGTCGGTCGTGACCTCGCGGATCAACGGCCACTTCCCCGCCGTGTCCGCCA
>JAOPXO010000094.1 GCA_025965115.1 Aeromicrobium sp. | reverse complement strand
ACTCCTTCGACGACATCGCCATCGTGCCGAGTCGGCGCACCCGCGACCCCGAAGAGGTCTCCACCGCGTGGCAGATCGACGCCTACCGCTTTGAGCTGCCGGTGCTGGCCGCACCGATGGACTCGGTGATGAGCCCCGACACCGCAATCGCGCTGGGCAAGCACGGCGGACTCGGAGTGCTCGACCTCGAGGGCCTGTGGACCCGTTACGAGAACCCCGAGAAGCTGCTCGACGAGGTCGCCGGTGTCGAGGGCGCGGTCTCCACCAGGCGCCTCCAGGAGATCTACGCCGAGCCGATCAAGGCCGAGCTGATCACCGCCCGCCTCCAGCAGGTCCGTTCGGCAGGCGTGACGGTGGCAGGCGCGCTCTCGCCGCAGCGCACCAAGCAGTTTGCGTCTGCGGTGGTCGATGCCGGGGTCGACCTGTTCGTCATCCGCGGCACGACGGTGTCGGCCGAGCACGTCTCTGGGCAGACCGAGCCGCTCAACCTCAAGGAGTTCATCTACGAGCTCGACGTCCCGGTGATCGTCGGCGGTTGCGCGACCTACCAAGCTGCTCTCCACCTGATGCGCACCGGCGCGGCCGGCGTCCTCGTCGGCTTCGGCGGCGGTGCGGCGCATACGACCCGCTCAGTGCTGGGCATCTCGGTGCCGATGGCATCGGCGGTGGCCGATGTCGCGGCTGCGCGTCGCGACTATCTCGACGAGTCGGGCGGCCGCTATGTGCACGTCATCGCCGACGGTTCGATCGGCCGAAGCGGTGACATCGCCAAGGCGATCGCCTGCGGCGCCGACGCGGTGATGATCGGCTCGCCGTTCGCGCGTGCCGTCGAGGCTCCGGGTCGTGGGTTCCACTGGGGTGCCGAGGCCTGGCACCCTGACCTGCCGCGCGGGGAGCGGGTCGAGATCGGCACGGTCGGCGACCTCGAGTCGGTGCTGTTCGGCCCATCCTCGGTGCCCGACGGCACGATGAACCTCATCGGCGCCCTGCGTCGCGCGATGGCGACGACCGGCTACACCGACCTCAAGGAGTTCCAGCGGGTCGAGGTCGTCGTCGGTTGAGCACGCCGGTCAGCACACGTTGGGACGATCCCGACGCCAAACGCCTCCGTGCCGAGATGGCCGCCGAGGTCCGGGCTCTGTATGCAGCCGATCCGACATCTCAGAATCGCGACGGTCGCCTGGAGATCGAGCCCGACTCGATCGTCTTCACAGCACTCGTGCGCGACGGCGAGGAAGCGATCGGTCACATCGCGCTTCGGCGCCTGGGAGACGACCTCGAGATCAAGCGCATGTATGTCGTCCCGGCGCGACGCGGCGGCACGGTGGCAGATGAGCTGCTCGCCGTGGTTGAGCAGGAGGCCCGCAGGCTCGGCGCACCCCGGCTGATCCTGCACACCGGTGATCGACAGAGCGCGGCAATGGCGTTCTACCAACGGCACGGCTACACGCCGATCGACGTCTACGCGCCCTATGAGCAACTGGCCTATTCGCTGTGTTTTGAGAAGGTGCTTCGATGACCGTGCGGGTCGAGTCGATCCACCTCTATCCGATCAAGGCCACCGGCCCGGTCTTGGTCGCCACGGCCGATGTCGAGCTGTCCGGTCTGCGCAATGATCGGCGGTGGGCGATCGTCAACCCGGCGGGCGTACGCCTCAACGCCACCACTCACGACGCACTGCTGGGTGTCACGGCGACCCCTGACGACGGGGGAGCGCTCGTGCTGACAGCGGAGGGCCGTACCGACCTCGCTGTCGCCGTGCCGGTCGGTGGCGCGCACATCCCTGTCGACGTCAAGCGGTTGTCGACCGCGGTCGACGCCGGCGACGCCGCAGCTGAGTGGTTCAGCTCGCTGCTCGGTGAGCGCGTCCGGCTGGTCTGGCAGGACGACCCGGCACGGCGGCCGATGTCCGAGAGCCACGGCGGACGGTGTGACGAACCGCTGAGTCTCGCCGACACCGGCCCACTCCTGTTGACCTCGACGGCGTCCCTTGACCAGCTCAACGACTGGATCGCGACCGATCACGGGCCACAACCGATGGTGATGGGGCGATTCCGACCCAATGTGGTGGTTGGCGGCGACCTCGCCCCGTTCGCCGAGGACGACTGGCGCAACCTCCAGATCGGCGGTGTGCCATACCGGTTCGCCGAGCACTGCGACCGCTGTGTGGTCACCACGATCGATCCGGTGACTCGCCAACACGGCAAGGAGCCGATCCGTACGCTCGCGGGTCACCGAAAGTGGGACGGCAAAACCTGGTTCGGCATCCGCATCATTCCGCTGTCGCGCGGCCGACTCTCGCTCGGCGACGAGGTCGCGGTCGGACACTCTTCACAGATGTGAGACGCCGTCACATTCCGCAATCCCAAGACGTGGCGGCGGACGGCGTTTAGGCTCCAAATTGGAACATTTGTTGGCTTGTCCCTACCCCGGAGCTCCCGATGCGTCGTCCTCATACCCTGATCATTGCGATTGCGATGATCGCCTCGCCCATCCTCGTCGTCACCGGCGCGTCAACGGCCACGGCCGCGACCAACGCCCCGGT
>JAOPXO010000087.1 GCA_025965115.1 Aeromicrobium sp. | reverse complement strand
GACTGTGTCGGGCAACGCACGCGATCTGTGGGCAAACGGGCACCCGACGTGCGTACGCTCGTAGGTGTGGACTGGAATGACTATGACGCTGCCCTGTTCGACCTCGATGGCGTGATCACCCCGACGGCAGACGTGCACATGCGCGCCTGGGCCCAGATGTTCGGCGATTTCCTCACGAGCCGTGGCATCGACGAGCCCTACACCAACGACGACTACTACAAGTACGTCGACGGCAAGCCGCGCTACGAAGGCGTCCGCTCGTTCCTGGAGTCACGCGACATCGAGTTGCCCGAGGGTGATCCGTCGGACGACCCGTCCAAGGAAACCGTCGCGGGCCTGGGCAACCGCAAGAACGCCGACTTCGAGAAGATCCTCCAGACCGAAGGCGTCGAGGCCTACCCCGGATCGATCAAGCTCGTGCAGTCATTGATCGCACGCGGCACCAAGATGGCCATCATCTCGAGCTCGCGCAATGCGCCGGCCGTGCTCCGTGCCGCAGGCGTGATCGACTACTTCCCGGTCATCGTGGACGGCAAGGTCGCCGTCGAGCGGCATCTGGCCGGCAAGCCCGCCCCCGACACATTCCTCGACGCGGCCAATCAGCTGGACGTGCCCAAGGAGCGCGCAGTCGTGTTCGAGGACGCTCTGTCGGGTGTTGCCGCGGGCCATGCCGGACATTTCGGACTCGTGGTCGGTGTCGACCGCGGTGTCGGTGCCGACGAACTCACCAAGCACGGCGCGGATGTCGTCGTGGACGATCTGGCGGAACTCCTATGACCACGCAGACCGGGCCTTCACACGTGGCGCCGGAGCTCCACGACTTCCTCGACCGATCCCGCTTCCCGGTTGACGAGTGGCGCCTGGTGGAAAATCACATCAGCTCCGATGACCTCGGCGTCACCGAGACGCTCTTCTCGGTCGGCAACGGCTATCTCGGCATGCGCGGCAACGTCGACGAGGGCCGCGACTCATACACCCACGGCACGTTCGTGAACGGCTTCCACGAGACCTGGCAGATCCACCACGCCGAGGAGGCGTACGGCTTCGCGAAGGTCGGCCAGACGATCGTCAACGCTCCTGACGCCAAGGTCATCCGGCTGTACGTCGACGATGAGCCGCTGCTGCTGCCGATCGCCGACCTGATGGAGTACGAACGCGATCTCGACTTCCGCACCGGCGTCATGTCACGGTCGGTGCTGTGGCGTACGCCCGGCGGCAAGCGGGTCCAGATCAAGTCGCGTCGCATGGTGTCGTTCACCCAGCGCCACCTCGCGGTGCTCACGTTCGAGGTCACGCTGCTCGACGACTATGCGCCGGTCGCGATCTCCTCGCAGATCCTCAACCGCCAAGACGGTGAGGACGAATATCACGTCCGTTCGATGTCGATGGGCGAAGGTGTGGACCCGCGCAAGGCCAGCGAGATGCGCCATCGCGTGCTGATCCCCGAGAGCAACTCCGGCACCGTCGCGGACGGCCGGGTGACGCTCGGCTACAAGTGCGCCGAGAGTGGTATGACCCTCGCGGTCGCCGCCGATCACCGGCTCGAGACGGCCAACAGCTACACCAAGCGCATCCAGACCGAGGACGACCTCGCCAAGCTGACCTATCGCATCGACGCCGAGCCGGGCCAGCCGATCACGCTGACCAAGCTAGTCAGCTATCACACCTCACGCGGTGTGCCCTCGCGTGAGCTGCTCGATCGCTGCCGGCGCACCCTCGACCGCGTGCAGGACGAGGGCGTCGAGCAGCAGTTCGCCGACCAGCGCACCTACCTCGACGACTTCTGGGCCCGCTCCGACGTCGAGGTGCCAGGTCATCCGGCGGTGCAGCAGGCCGTGCGCTGGAATCTCTTCCAGATCGCCCAGGCCTCGGCCCGCGCGGAGGGCACGGGCATACCCGCCAAGGGCGTCACGGGTTCCGGTTACGGCGGCCACTACTTCTGGGACACCGAGGTCTACGTCCTGCCGTTCCTGACCTACACGACCCCGCGCGCTGCTCGCAATGCGCTGCGATTCCGCTACACACTGCTCGACTCGGCCCGCAAGCGCGCCCGCGAGCTGGCCCAGAAGGGGGCGCTCTTCCCCTGGCGCACGATCAACGGTGAAGAGGCGTCGGCCTACTACGCCGCCGGCACCGCGCAGTATCACATCGACGCCGACATCACGTACGCCCTCAGCCAGTACCTCGCGGCCACCGGCGACGTCGACTTCCTGACCCGCGAGGGCATCGACATGCTTGTCGAGACGGCGCGGATGTGGGTCGACCTCGGCTTCTGGCGCAATGAGGAGGACGGCACATTCCACATCCACGGCGTGACCGGCCCTGATGAATACACCACCGTCGTCAACGACAATCTGTTCACGAATGTGATGGCGCGATTCAACCTCCGCCGGGCCGCCGAGGCCGTACGCGAGCTCGCGATCCGTGACGGCGTCGAGTACGACCAGGTGGTCGGACGCCTCGATCTTGAGGAGACCGAGGTCGCCGCCTGGGAGCGCGCCGCCAACGACATGGCGATCCCTTTCGACGAGCACCTGGGCGTGCACCCGCAGGATGAGCACTTCCTGGAGCGCGAGGTCTGGGATCTCGAGCACACTCCACTGGACAAGCGCCCCTTGCTGCTGCACTACCACCCACTGGTGATCTACCGGTTCCAGGTGCTCAAGCAGGCCGATGTCGTGCTCGCGCTGTTTCTGCAAGGTGAGCAGTTCACGGCTGAGGAGAAGCGCGCCGACTTCGAGTACTACGACCCGATCACGACCGGCGACTCAACCCTGTCGGCCGTTGTCCAGTCGATCATCGCGGCCGAGGTCGGCTATCACGACCTGGCGCTGCGCTACTTCATGTCGGCGTTGTTCGTCGACCTCGCCGACCGCCACAAGAACACCTCAGACGGTGTCCATGTTGCATCGACCGGCGGTGTCTGGAGCTCCCTGGTCTGCGGATTCGGCGGCTTCCGAGATCACGGCGGCATCTTCAGCCTCGACCCTCGGCTGCCCGAGGCGTGGGAGTCGCTCATCTTCCGCGTGACCCTGCTCGGCACGCGGGTCAAGGTCACGGTCCACACCGACCATGTCGAGCTCGAGATCGAGGACGGCAAGCAGGCGACTCTGCGCGTACGCGGTGTCGATGTCACGGTGCTGCCGGGCGATCCCGTGACGGTGCCGCTGGACGACCAGGGCCCGCGGCTCAAGGGCGAGCCGCCACCCGTACCCGGTCGCCGTCGCTCGGACGGGACCATCATCTCCGCGATCGTCCCCGGCACCTGAGGCGCTCGATCGAGTAGCCACTACGGGTGATTTTCACCCGTTTTGCACGTGCTGTTCCCCAGAGCGTGAAACCATCGAAGGTGAATCAAAGGGGATAGATCGTGTTCACCGTGACTTGGAAGACTGCCACCGGCGAGAGTGGCGAGGTCGTGCTCGTCGACGACGACAAATGGACGTTCGGACGCTCCGGTGGGGCCGATGAGCACAACGTGTCCGTCGACAACCCGGCCGTGAGCCGTACCGCCCTGGTCATCCGTGACACCGGACCGGGGCCTGTGGTGTTCCGGGGCCAGAAGGGCAATGGCGCCAAGGTGGCGTTGATCAGCGTGATCGGCTCGACGATCTGGCTCGACGAGGGCACCGCCGGCAACCTGAGTGCCGAAGAGAACCGTGTGGAGTTCCTGATCGGTGACGAGGTTTTGATCACGATCGACGTGGCCTTCGACGATCGCGGCACCGTGGTCGAGAGGCAGCAAGCAGCCACCTGAGGCCGTCAGGCACAATCGCGGCATGTCGTTTGTCGAAGGTCTGCCCAAGGCCGAGCTCCACGTCCACCATGTCGGATCCGCATCGATGCAGACGGTCGCAGAGCTGGCCGAGCGCCATGCCGGCAGCACGACCGTGCCGACCGATCCCGACGCGCTGGCGGAGTTCTTCACGTTCACCGACTTCGGCCACTTCATCGAGGTCTACCTCTCGGTCGTCGACCTGCTGCGCACGCCGGAGGACCTCTGGACGTTGACGTATGACGTCGCCCGCGACCTGACAGCGCAGAACGTCCGATACGCCGAGCTGACCTGCACGCCGTACACCTCGATCGCCGTCGGCATCTCCGCCGAGGCGTACTGCGAGGCCCTCGAGGATGCGCGCCGCCGCGCCGAGGGCGACTTCGGGATCACACTGCGCTGGATCTTCGACATCCCTGGCGAGTCGGGTCTGCCCGCGGCCGATGTCACGCTCGACACCGCACTCCGCCTGCGACCGGACGCCCTGGTCGGCTTCGGACTCGGCGGCCCGGAGGTCGGGGTGACTCGACCGCAGTTCGCCCCACACTTCCAGCAGGCGATCGCTGCTGGACTGCACAGCGTGCCGCACGCAGGAGAGTCGACCGGACCCGAGACGATCTGGGACTCGATCAACCACCTCGGCGCCGAGCGCATCGGTCACGGCATCGCTGCCGCGCAGGATCCCGCGCTGATGGCCTACCTCGCCGAGCACGACATCACCCTCGAGGTGTGCCCGACCTCGAACGTACGCACGCGGTCGGTGCCATCGCTGGCCGAGCACCCGCTGCCGCAGCT
>JAOPXO010000076.1 GCA_025965115.1 Aeromicrobium sp. | reverse complement strand
TGCCCCGCGATGGCCACGATGCGTGACGACCTGGTCCACCGGCTGCACGATGCGGGGTTCGCGGACGTCGAGGTGCGGGTCAGCCTGCATCCTGCCTGGTCAAGCGACTGGATCACCGCACGCGGTCGTCAGGCGCTCATGGATCACGGGCTCTCGGCGCCCGGTCCGGCGCCGCGCCACGATGGTCCAGTGCTGCTCTCGCTGACGCCCACTCGGCGTACGCTCACCTGCCCGCGCTGCGGCTCGGCGGAGGTCGAGCTGACCTCGGAGTTCGGACCCACAGCCTGCAAGGCGCTCTATCGATGCTCGGACTGCCTCGAGCCCTTCGAACACGTGAAGGAAATCTGATGACGGTCGTTGCCGAGCCGATCTCGTCCGCGCGAGCGGCATTTCACACGCTCACGGTCGCCTCGATCGAACCGCTCACCGACGACTCGGCAGCGATCAGCTTCGAGGTCCCCGAGGAGCTACGCGACGCGTATGACTTCGCCGCGGGCCAGTCACTCACCCTTCGCCGAATGATCGACGGGCAGGACCATCGTCGTACCTACTCGATCTGCGCCGCCGTCGGCGAGCGCCCGCGCATCGGGGTCCGCGAGATCCCTGATGGGATGTTCTCGCGCTGGCTCCTGCACGATGTACGCCCCGGCGACCAGGTCGAGGTGCAGACCCCGTCCGGCAGCTTCCGGGCCGATCCCGACACCGGGGGCCGCCACCTCTGCATCGCCGCCGGCTCGGGCATCACGCCGATGATCTCCATCGCATCGTCGGTGCTCAGTCACCCGGATGCCCAGGTGGCGATGTTCTACGGCAACCGCACCAGCGGCTCGGTGATGTTCGCCGAGGAGCTTGCCGACCTGAAGAACAGGTACGGCTCGCGGTTCGAGCTCGTCCACGTCCTGTCGCGTGAGCCGCGCGATGTCGAGCTGTTCTCGGGGCGGCTCGAGGCCGATCGCCTGCGTCGCCTGCTGCCCCTGCTGGTGCCCCTCGACGCGATCGACCACGTCTGGCTCTGCGGGCCGTTCGGCATGATCGCCGCCGCCCGCGATGTCCTCGCCGAGCTCGGTGTCGAGCCCGATCGGGTCCACTTCGAGCTGTTCTACGTGGACGAACCACCGCCGGAGCTGCACCGAGCGGACAAAGAGGTCTCGGGGGTAGCGAGCGAGGTGACGATCGTGCTCGATGGGCGTACGACCACGGCACCGATGTCCCGCGACGAGAGCGTGCTCGACGGCGCCGCCGCGACCCGTAACGACCTGCCGTTCGCCTGCAAGGGCGGCGTGTGCGGCACGTGCCGCGCGAAGGTCACCGATGGTGAGGTCGAGATGCGTCGCAACTACGCGCTCGAGGACGCCGAGGTCGATGCTGGCTTCGTCCTGACCTGTCAGAGCCATCCGGTCAGTGACGCCGTCACCGTCGACTTCGATGCCTGAAGACATGGACGCCCAAGAGGTCGCAGAGGCGAGCTCGACGACGATGTGGGCCAGCGACCGAGCCAGCGGGTTGCTCGGCATGGAGATCGTCGAGGTCGGCCCCGGCAGTGCGACCGTGTCGATGGTCGTACGTCCCGACATGATCAACGGCCGGGATGTATGCCACGGCGGCTTCATCGCCTCGCTGGCCGACTCGGCGTTCGCCCTTGCCTGCAACTCGCACGGCGAGGTGGCGGTGGCCGCGGGATTCGAAATCACCTTCCTCGAGTCGGCGCGCGCCGGCGACACACTGCTGGCGGCGGCGGCAGAGCGTACGACCCGCGGACGTACCGGCATCTATGACGTGACAGTCACACGCACGGCACCAGCACCGACGACGATCGCGGAGTTCCGGGGACGAAGCCATTCGCTGGGCCGCCCGATCACCTAGCTCTCGTGCAGCGCGAGCCCGTCGAAGGCGAGTGCCGCGATCGATGCGGCGAGGTCGTCCGGGTCGACCGATCCGTCCGGCCGATACCACTCGACCAGTGAGTTGACCATGCCGAACAGCAGCCGGCTGATCAGGTCGGGTGGGATGTCGGCGCGCAGCGCTCCCTCGTCGACGGCGGATTGGACGAGCGCGGCAAGCTTCTCGTCGATGGCACGCCGCCGCTTGAGAGCCGCAAGCTCGATCTGGCTATTCCCGCGAACGCGCAACAGCAGGGTGACGGCCGGCAGGTGCTGCACCAGGATCTCGACCGACTGCTGAACGACCGTGTGCAGACGTTCGTACGCGCTGGTGCCGGCCGCCGCCGCCGTGGCGCTGTCGACCGCGGCGGTGAGCCCGTCGAGTGCCTCGTCGAGTGCCGCAGAGAGCAGGTGTTCCTTGCTGGGTACGTGGTGGTAGATCGCCGACTTGGTGAGTCCGAGCTCCTTGGCGAGGTCGCCCATGCTGGTGCCGTCATATCCCTGCTGGTTGAACAAGTCGATCGCCCGACGCAGCACGGTCTCCTGGTCATAACCGGGTCGACCACGCTTAGGCGCGGAGGTCTCTGCGGCGTGATCTGACATGCCACAAGGTTCTCACGGTCACCGGATCCACCGAGGCCCTTACAGTCACACGTGCATGCTTGAGAAATTCATCTGGCCGCCAAGGCCGTCATGACAGGGGTTGGTCCAGTGAACGAGATCGATGCCCTCGGGAGGCGATGGGTGCTCAGGCGGCGTGTGTTGGCGATGGTGTTTGTCCTGCTCGCCGTCTATCACGCAGCGAGGCAGGATTGGATCGGTGCAGTGGTGTTCGCCTGTTTTGCCGCCGCCGGTCTGTGGTGGGTGCGGTTGGCGCAAAGCTTCGGAGTGGGGCGCGAACAGGACGAACCCGACTCGGACTGACTGCCCGGTCGTCGTGGCGGCCACCGGATCCACAGCCTGTTCACAGGTCTGGGGCAGGGAAGTCTTAGTGCGGCGACCGACGATCCACGTGTGCCTATCTTGGAATCCGCGCGCGACCTGACCTCCCGGCTGCGCCCCCGAAG
>JAOPXO010000043.1 GCA_025965115.1 Aeromicrobium sp. | reverse complement strand
GGCCAGCTCCCGCTGCGTGACGGCCAGCTGCTGCTGACCGGCAAGGTCGGCGGCGAGGTGTCCGCCGAGGAGGCGTACGACTGCGCGCGACAGTGTGCGCTGAACGCGATTGCGGCGGTCAAGTCCCAGGTCGATGACCTCGACACGGTGGCCCGGGTCGTCAAGGCGACGGTCTTCGTCGCGAGCACACCCGACTTCACCGGTCAGCCGGCTGTCGCCAACGGGGCGAGCGAGCTGTTTGCCGCCGCCTTCGGTGACGTCGGCCAGCACACGCGCAGCGCCGTGGGCGTGCCGGTGCTGCCGCTCGACGCGCCGGTCGAGGTCGAGCTCATCGTCGAGATTGGCTGACCCATGCGCATTCCGGTGCCCGAGTCGCTGCGTGCACACGCGGATAGTCAGGGCGAGGTTGCGCCGACGCGCGACGCCGCGACCGTTGTCGTGGTGCGAGATGGCGCCGAGGGCATCGAGGCCTATCTGTTGCGGCGACAGTCATCGATGGCATTCGCGCCCGGGATGTATGTGTTCCCGGGCGGCGGGGTGGACGAAGCCGATCGCGATGCCGACATCTCGTGGGTCGGACCCACGCCGTCCGAGTGGGCGGCGCGGTTCGGCTGCTCCGAGGACATTGCACGGGGGCTGGTGTGTGCGGCCGTGCGCGAGACGTTCGAGGAGTCGGGGGTTCTGCTGGCGGGGCCGGACGAGCACTCGATCGTGGCCGACACGAGCGCTGCGTCATTTGCGGAGGCACGGCTCGCTCTCGAGGCGCATGACCTGACCTTCGGCGCCTATCTCGCCGACGCCGGTTTGGTGCTGCGCACCGATCTGCTCGGCGCGTGGTCGCACTGGATCACGCCGAGCTTTGAGCCACGGCGCTATGACACCAGGTTCTTCGTGGCGGTGCTGCCGGAGGGGCAGTCGGTTGGCGAGCTGGCGCGGGAAGCTGATCACGCTCACTGGATGCCACTGGCTGACGTCCTCGCTTCGGTCGAATCCGGCAGCTCGGCGATGCTCCCGCCGACCCTCGTCACCTGCCGGGAGGTGGCCGGACTGGCTGCGTCGGAGGTGCTGGGTGCCGCCGCAATGCGAGATATCCGGACGATCGAGCCCCGATTGGTGGAGCATGACGGGGAGCTGTTCCTTGAGACCGACCTAGGAGACACGGCGTGAGCGAGCGCGAGCGAGCGAACCATGAGGCAGAGATCATGCCGTCGCCTTCGTATCGTGGGTTCTTCACGGAGGTGACGGCGTGAGCGATGTCGTCACTGAGCGGGCGGCGGTGGTGCTCGCTGCCAATCCCGGCATCATGACCCTCGACGGCACCAACACCTGGATCCTGCGCGAACCCGGTGCGACGCACTCAGTCGTGGTCGACCCCGGGCCGAGCGATGAAGCGCACCTGCAGGCGGTGCTGGCCGCGGCCGGTTCCGTGGGGCTGGTGCTGTTCACCCACCGCCATTTCGACCACACCGAGGCACTGGGACGCATCGCCGAGCTGACCGGCGCGCCGTCGCGCTCGACCGATCCCGAGTTCACCCGCGACGCGTCGCCGCTCGTCGACGGCGAGACGATCGTTGTCGACGGCCTGGAGATCGAGGTCGTGGCAACCCCCGGGCACACGACCGACTCGACCTGCTTCCGCGTCGTCGCAGACGGGTCATTGCTCAGCGGCGACACGATCCTGGGTTGTGGCACCACCGTGATCGCACATCCTGATGGCGTGCTGGGTCCCTATCTCGACTCGCTCGCGCACATTCGGGAGCTGATCGAGGAGGGGCTGGTGACCCGAATCCTGCCGGGCCACGGACCCGTCATCGATCAGCCCGCGGCGGTGGTCGACTACTACCTGGAGCACCGCGCGGAGCGGCTCGAGCAGGTGCGAGCGGCGCTCGACGCCGGAGCCACGACGGCTCGCAACGTGGTCGAGGTCGTCTATTCCGACGTCGACCCGATCCTGTGGGGCGCCGCCGAGCTCAGCGTCGCTGCCCAGATGGACTATCTCCGGGACTGAGCTTGCCTAGCGGGCTCGGCGCTGGAGGCGTTCCAGGTCGAGGATGACCACGCTGCGCGGCTCGAGGCGAAGCCAGCCGCGTGAGGCGAAATCAGCGAGGGCCTTGTTGACCGTCTCGCGGGAGGCGCCGACGAGCTGGGCCAGCTCTTCCTGGGTCAGGTCGTGGTTGACGTGCACGCCGTCGTCCGCGCGCCGACCGAAGCGCGATGCCAGGTCGAGCAGCGCCTTGGCCACCCGGCCGGGAACGTCGGAGAACACCAGGTCGCCGACCACCTCATTCGTACGGCGGAGGCGTCCCGCCAGCTGGTTGAGTAGGGCGTGGGCGACCTTGGGGTGTGTCTCGAGCACCGGGCTGAGCGCCGGATGACCGAGGCTCTTGAGCTCGACGTCGGTCACCGCGGTGGCGGTCGCCGATCGCGGACCCGGGTCGAAGAAGGACAGCTCGCCGAACATCTGGCCCGGACCGAGAATCGCGAGGAGATTTTCACGACCGTCAGGTGAGGTGCGGCCGAGCTTGATCTTGCCCTCGATCACGACATAGAGCTGGTCACCGTCATCGCCCTCGTTGAAGAGGATCTCGCCGCGGCGCAGTGACGCCGAAGCCATGGACGACTCGAGAGTCTGTGCAACCTCGTCATCGAGCCCTGAGAAGAGCGGTGCTTGGCGGAGAACGTCGTCGGTCATGGTTCCTTCTGTCTGTTGCGTCGGTCACAGTGTGTGCACCCGACCGAAGTTTCCCACATCCGGAGCGCTCGCGGCGAGACACGCCCTCGGCCCGTACTCTGGACCGCGTGCCGACCGACCCGTGGAAACCGGACACCGCGCTCGTGCGCCGTGCGCGACGGATCAATCGGGTGCTGGCCGAGACCTATCCTGACGCCGGTTGCGAGCTCGATTTCCGCAACCCATTTGAGCTCCTGATCGCCACGGTGCTCAGCGCGCAGACCACGGACCGTCGAGTCAATGCGATCACGCCCACGCTGTTCCGGGCCTATCCCGATGCTCTCGCGATGGCCGGCGCGGCATCGGCCGATCTCGAGGAGATCATTCGGCCGACTGGCTTCTTTCGAGCCAAGACCAAGAGCCTGCTGGGCCTTTCCGCGGCGCTCGTCGAGCGCTACGACGGAGTGGTGCCGGGCCGGCTCGACGATCTGGTGACGCTGCCCGGCGTCGGCCGCAAGACGGCCAATGTCGTGCTCGGCAATGCGTTCGACGTGCCCGGCCTCACGGTCGACACGCACTTTGCCCGGCTCGTCCACCGCTTCGCCTGGGTGCCGGCGGAGATGACGGATCCGGTCAAGACCGAGTACGCCGTTGCTGAGATCTTCCCGACCAAGGACTGGACGATGCTGAGCCACCGGCTGATCTGGCACGGTCGCCGCTGTTGTCACGCCAAGAAGCCCGCATGCGGCGCGTGCCCGGTCGCGCACTGGTGCCCGGCATTCGGCACCGGCCCGATCGACCCGGTCGAGGCCCAGAAATTGATCACCACCCAGGGCCCTGCATGAGCTGGCTGGGTGGCATCAGGTTGCCGCGGCCCGAGTGCGTGGACGCACAGGGAAGAATGGTCGGCACGGCGCGCAGACCGTTCCGCACATACGCCGACCCGACGGCCGCGATACGTACTCATCTGGGGGTGAAGTCATGAGCGAGAACGTTCCGGAATGGCTCCGCCCGTTGGCAGAGCTTGCCGGCTCGGTCGAGGCCGAGCAGCTGGCTCCTCGGTTCCCGCATCCGCCCGCCGATGCTCGACCGGCCGCCGTACTCATCCTGTTTGCCGACGGTGCCGATGGCCCTGAGCTGCTGCTCACCGAGCGCGCCACCACGCTCCGCAACCATGCCGGGCAGATCTCTTTCCCTGGCGGAGCATCGGATCCGGAGGACGCCGATGCGGTTGCCACGGCACTCCGCGAGGCCCAGGAAGAGGTCGGGCTCGATCCCGCCTCGGTCGAGGTCTTCGGCATCCTGCCCACCTTGTGGCTGCCGCCGAGCAACTTCGCGGTCACTCCGGTGCTGGGCTACTGGCGAGAGCCGCAGCAGCTGCATCCGGTCGACGCGGCCGAGGTGCACGGCATCATCCATCACCCGATCGGTCAGCTTCTCGACCCGGCCAACCGGTTCAGCGTCGA